>JAWLBW010000341.1:0-4625 GCA_041687475.1 bacterium | reverse complement strand
ATGACTGGTTTCCGGATTAAGTGCTGAGGCCCGGAGGGCCGGCTTATGCTAAGCCCAGGACGTAAGTCCTGGGTTACGTGGGAAAAGGCCCTGGGAACCCCGGAGGGGTGGCTCATGATTTCCCAGGGTGTAACCCTGGGCCGATTCGGCGGTCTCCCGGCATAGAAATTGACCCTCGTTATTGCAGTCGGTCGTATGAAGAACCCGGGGTTATCACCCCGGGCAAAGATAAGTCACCCCTTCGGGGTTCATTTCCATTTTCGTTCTGATACCCAGGACTTACGTCCTGGGCTACAACTGAGTCGTCCCTCCGGGACTGAAGATGTGTAGGATCATCAGCCTGAGAGGGGGCCGAGGGTGCTCTGACACGCAGACTGTCGGACCTTCGGACTGCCGGACTACGGCGCCGTGCTGCACGAGCACATGGCGGTCACCCGGCCCGCAACATGAAAAGCTCCATCGGGGAGGAAGCCGGGGTTCCCGTGTCGAGTCTCCCCCGCTGCGCCTCGGCGCCTCCGTGTATCCTTGACGTGCAGCAAGCACGGCAACACACGAAGTCCTGCCCCAAAAAAAGCGGGGCCTGAGGCCCCGCGGGTGACTTGAGGAAGGAGATCAGTGTGTGTATTCGGACATCTGCGACGCGTACCCATCCAACGTACTGCCCAGAAAGACGAGCTCGTCCAGCGACAACCCCATCGGGAGCTCAACCCCTACGTCACCAGTCAAAAGCCCATCGGCATTGCGCACAGGGCTGACGGGAAAGCCGCAGATTTCTCCGCGACGCGACGCCCTGTCCATCATGAAGCTGCGCTTGTGCCGAGAGACAATGTTTTCCGGAACAAGCCAGCAGGCCGGTCGATGATGCCGGTCGACTCCGTAGATGACCTTCATGTCTCACCCCATGGTGCATACGTCTTGCGTTCATAGGCTCTCTCCCGATACCTCCACCAAACATCCCTTGTTTCCACCCAATCCCCGGTATCTCCACCGGTCCCATGGCTCCACCCTTCGCGTTCGCAGATGGCGCCGAACATACACGCGACTATCCTTAAGCACATACCGTGCCAAAGCTCGTTTACGGGGCACCTTACCATCGGTCCCTCGCTCGGTCACCGCCGGCCGCTGTAGGATTTCGCATCGAAGGGCGCATGGTTCCACATAGCGTCTCCATTCCTCCATCCCCCATTCCCACACGCTTGTCGCAGTGTTCAGATCGACGCCGATGGACGTCGTTTTTCACTGGTGATGAAAACGGCAGGCATTCGTCTCATCACAGCGATTGCCCGGCCGTTTCGATTGACCTCGCCCGGCAACACGACCGTCGGCTCTTGCAACCGGCAGGGCGCTGGTTACATTAGGATCATGGAAAAATACGTTGCCTGCCCCGCCTGCGGGGCCACCAATCGTCTGGTCGAAGGAAAATCGGGCGCGAAATGCGGTGCCTGCAAGTCGCCGCTGCCTGTTGAGGGCAGGGTCGAGACCGTGACAGACGCGTCATGGGGAAAGTTCGTGTCGACGGCGCGTCTTCCCGTACTCATCGACTTCTGGGCGCCCTGGTGCGGTCCGTGCCGCATGGTCGGCCCGGTGGTCGAAGAAATGGCGCGTAAGCACTTCGGCCGCCTGCGCGTGGGAAAGCTGAACACCGACGAAAACCCGGTTACCTCGTCGAACTTCCAGATACGCAGCATTCCCACGCTGGCCGTCTTTCGCGACGGGCAGCTGGTCGATAGGGTCTCGGGCGCGCTGCCGGCCGCCCAGATGGACGAGTGGCTGCGTAAGCACGTGTAGGCGCGTCTTCGACGCGCGATGGCCGATGGTCGTCGCGACGCCGGGTGGTTGAATGACCGATGTTCGAGTCGGGAGTCCTCCGCGTGACGTTCCTGCCAACGGTTCAGCCAACAGGACGTAAAGATAAAGCGGACCGTGCTGGTCCGCTTTTTTCGTCGACTCGTGTAGGAAGTTTAGTGGGTCAGCTGCGGCCCTTGATGACCGTGAGCGACGCGCCCGCCGGTTCTTCTTCGCCCCCCTGCTTGTCTTCGCGGCTGCGCACCTGCTGCACGGCCGCGCGAATGAAGTCGCGGAAGAGGGGATGCGGCTCGAAGGGCCGGCTCTTGAACTCGGGGTGGAACTGGCAGGCCAGGAACCAGGGGTGGTCGCTCAGCTCGACAATTTCGACCAGTGAGCCGTCGGGCGACGTTCCCGCAAACTTGAGTCCCTTTTCGGCCAGCACGTCGCGAAATTTGTTGTTGAACTCATAACGGTGACGGTGCCGTTCGCTGATTTGCTTCGCCTTGTAAGCCTTGAAGGCAAGCGAATCCTGCTCGAGCACGCAGGGGTAGGCGCCCAGACGCATCGAACCACCCTTGTCGGTCACGTCCTTCTGGCTTTCCATCAGGTCAATCACGCAATCGGAATCGCCTTCGTTGGCGAATTCGCGTGAGGTCGCTTCGCGAATGCCCGCCACGTTACGCGCAAACTCAATGGCGGCAACCTGCATGCCCAGGCAAATACCGAAGAACGGTATCTTGTTCTCGCGGGCATAGCGAATGGTTTCAATCTTGCCTTCGACGCCACGCTCGCCGAACCCGCCCGGTACCAGAATGGCATCGGCGTTGCGCAGCAGCTCGTCGGGTCCGACCTTTTCGATCTCTTCGGAGTTGACGAAGTTCAGGCGCACCCGCGATTCGTTGGCGATGCCGCCGTGGGTCAAGGCTTCGTTCAGGCTCTTGTAACTTTCGGTGAGTTCGACGTACTTGCCGACCACGGCCACGGTAACGTCGTGCTTGGGGTTCTTGACCCGGTGCACGACTTCTTCCCAACGGCTCAGGTTGGGCTGGCCCGTCCACATATTAAGGCGCTCGATGATGCGCTGATCGGCCTCTTCCTCATGCAGCTTGATGGGCAGCTCGTAAATGGTGGCCACGTCACGGGCGGTAATGACGTGCTTCTCGTCCACATTACAGAAAAGCGCGATCTTGCGCTTCATGTCGCTTTCGAGCGGCCGGTCGGTGCGGCAGAGCAGAATGTCGGGCTGAATACCGATTTCGCGCAGCTTCTGCACCGAGTGCTGGGTCGGCTTGGTCTTCAGTTCGCCCGCGGCCGCGATGTACGGCACCAGGGTCAGGTGAATGTAGCAGACGTTTTCCGAGCCGAGATCGAAGCGCAGCTGACGAATGGCCTCGAGAAAGGGAAGGCTTTCGATATCGCCCACGGTGCCGCCGATTTCGACCAGCAGCACGTCGAGGTCTTCGGCGGCCGTGCGAATGCAGCCCTTGATTTCATCGGTGATGTGGGGAATGACCTGCACCGTTTTCCCCAGGTAATCGCCCCGGCGCTCCTTTTCGATGACGCGCCAGTAAATACGGCCGGTCGTGAAATTGCTGTTCTTGCTGGTGCGGAAGTTGAGATAGCGCTCGTAGTGCCCCAGATCAAGGTCGGTCTCGGCGCCGTCGTCGGTCACGAACACTTCGCCGTGCTGAAACGGGCTCATGGTGCCGGGGTCGACGTTGATGTAAGGGTCGAGCTTCTGCATGCCGACCTTGAGACCGCGCGCCTCGAGCAGCGCCGCAATACTGGCCGCAGACAGCCCCTTTCCCAGGGAACTGACGACGCCGCCGGTAACAAAAATGAACTTGGTCTTCATGGGCATGCTCCACTCGACACCCGCCTGCGCAGCACCGCAACGGGGAAAAAAGCACAAAAAAAGCCGACACGGCCGCCCTCATGTTTTGCAGAGAGATACTGTCGGCTGCCGGCGAAATACATCATGTAAGAGGAAAGAAAACACTGTAGCAAGACCGGGGGCCTTTGGCAACCGAAGGCCGACCCCGTTCGGACCGCTCACCCCTCAAGACCCCGGCCAGAAGATTTTTGCTGCGACAGAACCGCTTCGGCTCGCGGCATGTCTTCGGGCCGATCGACACCGATGCTTTCATAGTGAACGGGCACGACCCGAATGCGGTAGCCGTGTTCGAGCACGCGCAGCTGCTCCAGTTTCTCGGTCTGTTCCAACGGCGTGGGCTTGAGCGAGGCCATGCGCAGCAGAAACGCACGGCGATACCCGTAAAGCCCCAGGTGCAACCGGTACGGCAGGGGCATGGCCTCGGCGGGCTCGCGGTGAAAGGGAATGACACTGCGCGAAAAATAAAGGGCATTTCCCGTCAGGTCGCTCACGACTTTGACGGCATCGGAACGCGTCGGATCTTCGCCCGGATCGAAATCACGGGCGGCCGTCGACATCATGAGCGACGAATCGTCAAGAAGCGGCTGCGCCACGGCATCGATCAAGTCGCCGCGCATGAGCGGCTCATCGCCCTGCACGTTCACGTATACGTCGGCCGGGTGCAAGGCGGCGACCTCGGCCACCCGATCCGTTCCCGACGGGTGGTCGGGCCGCGTCATCACGACCTCGCCGCCGAAAGCGCGCACGGCTTCGGCAATACGGTCGTCGTCGGTGGCCACGAAAACCCCCGAGGCCAGCTTCGACTGCCGCGCACCCTCCCACACCCACTGAATCATGGGCTTGCCGGCAAGCAGGGCCAACGGCTTACCCGGAAAACGGGTGCTTGCGTAGCGGGCCGGTATGACAACGACAACGCGCATCAGGGAAACACCGGCAGGCGGTC
>JAWLBW010000340.1:0-4659 GCA_041687475.1 bacterium | reverse complement strand
ATCGAAAATGTGACGAATGATCAGACCCTTAATCCTTTATCCAAACCGTCGGACGACGGACGACCGGCGACGGAGGACGAATCGGGTCAGTCGACGCGCACGAGGCCGACGTCGGCGGTCTGACGTACAGGGTCGGCCGTGACCTTCAGGTAGTGCCGGCCGATGCCGTCGAGGCGCTCGGGAATGGCGCCGCCGCCGCCCGAAATATAGGTGGGCACATTACCCAGCGAGTAGGCGTAGAAGGAGTGTACGTGGCCGAAGAACAGCAGGTCGACGCCGTTCTCGGCCAGCATGGCCACCAGTTTCGCCGCCTCTTTCCGGCTGCGGAAGCCGCCGTTGCGCTCGCCCACCGGATCGACGATTGGTTCGTGGGTCAAAAAGACGTGCAGCCTGCCTGCGGCACCCGTTAACCACGGCTGCATGCGCTCGTACACGATGGCCTCTACGGTAGCGTTTGCCGAATCGATCAAAGTGAAACGTACACCACGGAAGTCGAAGAAGAAGTTGAACGGTCCGAAAAGTCGGTGCCAGTTAGCGGCCGGCGCGCCGAGCTCGTGGTTGCCCACGGTTGAATACAGCGGAATCGCAAGCCCTTCCATCTTCTGCTGAAATTCGACGAGTTCGTCCCAGGTACCCTGGCGCGTCAGATCTCCGGTCGACACCACGAAGCGCAGGTCGGCGTCGACGTTCATGCGGCGGTACATATCGTGCACCTCGCCGATGGCTTCCTGCACATCGCTCATGACGGCGAACGTCAACGGCGCGAGCGAGGTTGCGTCGGGGGGCGACAGGTGGAGCGACGATTTTCCGTTCGGAAGATCGACCGTGAATCGACGAACGGTGACCGGGTCGTCGGGTCGAGAATCGGCTTCGATGGCGGTCGTCGTACCGTCGGCAAAGGTCAGCACGGCGTCGGTCAGCGCGTTCGCGAAAGTGATACTCCACGTGTCGACGGCTTCGGTTCCGGCATCGACGTGCAGGCGAAGCACCGGCGCCTGCGACCAGATTTCCAGTTCGCCGGGCTTCGCTACGCGAATGGCCCCCCTGCCCCCTTCCACAGAAAAAGACGCCCCTCCGGCTTCAACCCTTCCCACGACATCGTCAAGCAGGGCCCGTTCTTCGGCGGGCCGAATGACGCAGGCCTGCATTACGACCAGGCACAAGGCAAGCTCGAAAAACCGACGAATCAGGCTTACCTGGGATCGCAGATCCCAGATCCCAGATCGCAAACCGGAAGTGGTGTTGCAGGGCATACGTTTATGTTCCGGGTTTGCCATTCTGTTCCGAGTTCCGCGTTCCGCGCTTCCTCATGTTCCGCGTTCCAGGTTCCGCGTTCCAGGTTCCGCGTTCCGCGTTTCCTTACGGTTCCGCGTTTTCCTCATGGTTCCGCGCTTCTTCGTGTTCCGCGTTCCGAGTTCCGCGCTCCGCGTTTCCTCATGTTCCGCGTTCCGCATTCCGAGTTCCGCGCTTCTTCATAGGTTCCCGGTTTCTATTCCGCCCCGATACACCAGGGCAAGCCGCCCCATCCATGCCGAGCCTTGCGCCACCTCGGCCGAAAGGCCCCATTCTTCGTGGAAAAACCATCGTCCCTCAAGTCCCCAATGTCCAAGCACGCCGTCGCCCAGGCCCCCGAAACCGGATCCGGCGAGAAAGTCGTCGTGCCGGTGATCGTAAAAGGCAACGACCTCGCCGTGGCCGACCGGCGGCGTACCGAAGCGCACGCCGTAGCCAAAACGTGCCAGCAGCAGGGCCGCGGCTTCGTCGCCGGCGTGATAGCCGGGCGCATGAAAGTCGAAGAACTCGAGCCCCCATCCCAATTCTGCCTCGACAAACGAACCGGCCAGGGTTTCGTGAAAACGCGCCATGTCGTATCGACCACGCATGGCGATATCGCCGGTCAACACGTTGAAGCCGTCGGGCGTATAGTCCCAACGCGACAGAGCAAGCACCAGATCGAGCGAAGAATCGTCGACAGAGCGATAGTCGGCCAGCGGCCCCAGAAAACGCCACGTCGCTTCGCCGCGCAGCATGTTGTGCGGCGTCTGCATACTTACCCAGGCCTCGGGTTGAATTCCGAAGCGGCCGATGGAAAACGGGGCTGCGGCGTGAAAGAAACCCCGGTAGTCGAATTGCGGATCGTATATCCACACGAAGCCCGCTTCGCTTCCCCACTGCGGACGAACCGTAAGCCCTCGCGCCTCGTCCCTTCCCCCCGTCGAAGCGCCGTAAATGTCGGCGAACCAGGTCAGCGCCATGATGCCGAACCCCGTTGCGGCCAGGTAATAGGCCGGCCTGATGATCTGCCGCGAAGCCCCCGACAGGCCGATGGGAATGACGCCGCCGAAGAACATGGCAGCCCCCAGGCCTTCCCAGCGAAGCAGCTTCCGCGCCCCCTCACCGTCGCCGCCCACCCAGTGGCCCGCACCATGCACGAGAATGCCGGGAAATACGGCCGCCGCGGCGGGTAACAGCCCCGGGTCGAGGTTCGAAGTCGCCGTGGTGGCAGGAGCGCCTTCCCCTTCCCCTTCAGCGGAAGTCATCGGGGGGTGCACTTCGGCTGTCGGTGATTGCGCAAAGGTTGCCTGCGTAACCGGAGCCTCGGCGCGAACCGTCAGTGGAATTCCGATGATAATGGCGGAAAGCAGAATGCCTGCCAACCGTCGAATCTCCTGGTGCTTCACAAGATGATCTCCAACCGATATCTTACACCAAGGCAACCGTGCAGACCGGTTGAAAGGGGTGATACGTGATTGGTGATAGGTGATTGGTGATTGGTGATTGGATTCGTTCAGCATGTGTGCCGCCACTCCGAAGGAACGGGCACGTTCTTGCTTGCGTTCTCGTAAGCGAAACCGACTCGCCCTCACCCGAACAGAGGCCGTGACTTATTTACCGACGTCCGACGTCCGACGTCCGTCGTCCACCTTGCCGCCGTGCTACACTGTACGCTCATGCCCGCCATTCACGTCGAAAATCTGGTCAAACGTTTCGGTACGCTTACCGCGGTCGATGGACTGAGCATCGATATTGAGCGCGGCGAGTGCTTCGGGCTGCTCGGCCCCAATGGCGCCGGCAAGACCACGACGCTCGAAATTCTCGAAGGCCTGCAGACCGCCGATGGGGGAACGGTGCAGATTCTCGGACACTCCTGGGGAAGGGACGATCGCCACCTGCGCCAACGCCTCGGCATCGCCCTGCAGGAAACCCAGCTGGCCGAGCGGCATTCCGTGCTCGAGACCGTGCGCCTGTTCCGCAGCTTCTACCCGAGCGGAAGGTCGGTCGACGAAGTCATCGACATGGTCAGCCTGCAGGAAAAGCGCGACACATGGGTCTCGAAGCTATCGGGGGGACAGAAGCAACGCCTGGCAATTGCCTGTGCGCTGGTCGGCGACCCCGACATTCTCTTTCTCGACGAACCCACGACCGGACTCGACCCCCAGTCGCGCCGACAGGTCTGGGATCTGGTGGTGGAATACAAAAAAGGCGGCCGTACGGTCGTACTCACCACCCACTACATGGACGAGGCCGAGCGCCTCTGCGACCGAATCGCCGTGGTCGACCACGGCCGTGTCATCGCCCGGGGAACGCCCGATGAGTTGATTGCCGGTCTGGGCGGTTCGGTCGTGGTCGAGCTGGTGCCGGGTTCACCCCTGTCACCCGGCGAAGTCGGCGGGTTGCCCGGCGTCTGCGACGTACGCGAAGCGGCCGGACGGCTGGTGCTGACGGTTACCGCCCTGCACGAGTCACTGCCCGCCCTGCTGGCCTTCGTCGAGAAACGCGGCGTTCCGTTGAAGGAGCTGGCGACCCACCGCGCGACGCTCGAAGACGTGTTCGTGAACCTCACCGGCCGGCACCTGCGCGATACCTGATATACGGGATGCACGGTTGCAGGAGGACGTCGAACGGCGGGACAACGCAGCTTCACTTCGTCGTTCTTTGCGTTATACTCTGAATATGGCGTCGAAACTCGAGACCATTGAACAAGAAGCGCGCTCACTCAGCGATCATGATAAGGCTGCATTGGCTCGAACCCTGATTGCCTCCCTTGATGGCGCGCCGGACGATAACGTTGAAGCCGCCTGGTTGGAAGAGGCCGAACAGAGATACAAGGCATTCCTCGCAGGTACGACTGAAGCCACTCCGGGTGATGAGGCGATGGAGCGGGCACGCAAACGCCTGAAATGAAGCCGTACCGCTTCGTACGGGCAGCCGAAGTTGAGATGGCTGAGGCCGCTGTCTATTATGAAGAGAAGTCTCCAAGGCTGGGCGCCGACTTTCTCGGTGAAGTCAACAGAGTGCTCAACGTCGTGAGGCGCCATCCCCAAGCCTCTCCCACAATTCGGGGCCATATCAGGGCGGCTCAGCTCGTACGCTTTCCGTTTTCCCTTCTATACGCTTTCGAGTCTGACGAGGTCGTTGTTCTTGCGGTGGCCCACCACAGGCGACGCCCCGGCTACTGGAAGAGCCGCTGACCGGCGAGCCAAGGGGTAAGCCAATGCTCGCTTACCCTGTTCTGCCAATCGACCGCGTCATCGCCACTCGCGCTGCGTAGGGTAAGTTCTGGATATCGTCACGATGCAGCTATGCTTATGGATTAAGGATTGAGGATTAAGGATTGCGGATGTCTGCCCTCGGCCAATTGACACTCGTTCGCCTGCG
>JAWLBW010000339.1:0-4665 GCA_041687475.1 bacterium | reverse complement strand
GCGTAAAGCGCCCTTCAGCGGCGCAGCTCGACCCGCACTTCACCACCGCCCGTCGTGACCGATGCCTCGGGCAGGGCCTTGGCAAGCAGTGCCTGCCACTCGGCCGGGCTGCGGGTTCCGGGCAGGTCGAACTCGGCCTGCTGCGCCGAGAGCAGGGTGGGTACGGCTTCGTTCAGGCCGGGGGCGCTTTTCAATTGCTGCCAGAATGCGTCGAACTGACCGACCGACGAGAGGCCGACCACGGTAAGGCGGGTGCGGGCATTGGTGCCAGCCGCAATGAGGGCCTGTACCAGCCGATCAATCCACTCATGGGGCACCTCGGCGGTCAAGCGGCTGTCGGCGCCTTCGACGTGAACCGCGGTGGCCGTCAGCGGCGCACCGCGCAGTTCGCCCGTTGTTCCGTCGAAGAGAAAGGCAATGTGGTTCACACGGCGGGGTTGCAGGCGCGCGGCCGGCGGAACGTCGAGCGGGCGGCCCACCATGCGTACGAAGAGCACCTCGTCGACGCCGGCTTCCTTCACGAAGTTGCGCAGAAAAGCCTTGTCGACCTCGCGGCCTGCCAGCTGCTCGGCCATCCACCGGTTGAGTTCGGGGCCGGGCGGCACCACGTTCAGTCCGTTGTCGGTCAATCGTTGTTGCAGCTGGGTAATGGCCGCCGGCTCGGTGGCCGCCGCGCTCCAGCTCGTGCCCACGTAGCCGGCGAACGTCGAAGCCGCTTCACCCGCTTCGCGTCGTCGTTCCAGGGCCCACAGCAGGGCCAGGCGGGGAACCTGTGCCTGACGCGATACGCCGGCGCTCTGCAGGCCCGTGCGTACCCGCCCCAGGTCGACTTCGATGTCCCAGGTACCGAACAGGGCCTTGCCCGCGCGTTTTTCCTCGACGAGACGGCTGCGGCGCAGATAATCGTCGAAGTTGACGAGAAGTCGGTTCTGAATGATCTGGCTGTTCTGTTCGACGACGGCGCGTCCGACATCGGTCTCAATGGCCGCGAGAATGACCTCGCGGGCAGCCGCGGCGCGGGTGGCTTCGCGGGCTTTTTCGAGATCGTCGTCGCCGATTTCGGCTTCACCGGTAACGACCATGGCGTAACCCGAAGCCGCCATGGCGCTCGCCGGCGCAAGGTACACAAACAGGGCTGTTACGGACAACAGAAAAAAGCGCTTCATCATGTTTCCAGGTTCGCGGGGCTCTCGGAACATCAGTGACTCGTCGAAGGGCCGGACACGTCGCGCACGAAGTCGCGGTAGCGACCGGCAAGCACGCGGTCGATGACCACGTCGAGCTCGACGCCGTCTTCGAGGTCGCGGCGCGCATGGACATCGCCGTGGGCCAGCACATCGGCAAGTATTTTACCGTTGGCGTAGGGAATATGCATCTGCACCCGGCGCACGCGCGAGGCGATGCTGCGCTCCATGGCCGCCAACAGGTCTTCGACCCCCTGGCCGGTGTGGGCCGATACGCTCACGGTCTCGAGTTCGTCGGTGCGCAGGCTGCGAAGCTCGATTTCGTCTTCGTCCATGAGATCGGCCTTGTTGAGCACCAGAAGGGCGGGCCGTTCGCCGGCTCCGATTTCGGTCAGTACCTCACGCACCGTTTCGATTTTGATTTCGGCTTCGGGGTCGCTGCCGTCGACCACATGCAGAAGCACGTCGGCCTCGGTAACCTCTTCGAGGGTGGCCCGGAAGGCGTCGACCAGAGTGTGCGGCAGGTGCCGGATGAAGCCCACCGTGTCGCTGATGAGCACCATCTGTTTGTTCGGCAGCACCAGACGCTCAGTCAGCGGATCAAGGGTGGCAAAGAGCTGATTGGCTTCGTAGGCGCCCGCCTCGGTCAGCCGGTTGAGCAGGCTGCTCTTGCCGGCGTTGGTGTAGCCCACCAGGGCGAACGAAGGAATCTCACGACGCGTGCGCTGTTTGCGGGCTTCGGTTCGCACCCGGCGAACCTCTTCAAGCTGGCGCCTGACCTGGCCGATGCGCTGCCGGGCTTTCCGGCGGTCGATTTCGAGCTGGGTTTCGCCTTCGCCGCCGCGACCGCCCACGTGACCCATCATGCGCCCGAAGTGCGTCCACATACCCACCATGCGGGGAAGGGCGTACTCGAGCTGGGCCAGTTCGACCTGCAGTTTGCCTTCGGAGGTCTGCGCCCGACGCCCGAATATCTCGAGAATGACGTCGGTACGGGTGTACACCTTGGCGCCCGTAAGCTTCTCGAGGTTACGCTCCTGCACCGGACTGAGCTCGGCGTCGACGATGAGCAGGCCGGCGTCCAGGGCGGCCATGCGCCCCTTCAACGACTCGGCCATGCCGGTGCCCAGAAGATATTTGGGGTTGAAATGCGACAGACGCTGCACGGTCTTGCCCACCACCTTCAGGTCGATGGATTCACACAGAAACTCGAGCTCGTCGACGTCACGTTCGGCGTCGGCCAGCAAGGTAGTCTTTTCTCGTACGGCGATGAGGTAGGCGCGGGTCAGATTTTCGTTCAACGGCACTCCTTCAGACCCCACATTATACCAGAGAGTATGGGTGCCCGAGAGTGTTCAGGGCAGTCGAGAACGCCGAAGGTGAGAAAGACATCGTCAGGCACCTTCGGACGATGCCTGCGCCGTCAAGACGACTTTCCGCCCTGCTTGACCTCGAGTCGGTGCTTGAGCCAGCGCTCGCGAAAGCTGCGCGCGCAGTTGAAGCGAACGATGGATTCGGCGCTGCCCCCTTCCTCGCGAAAGAAGTGGTGCAGGTTGTAGTGGTCCTGGCAGTCGGCGCAGAGCTCGATTTCGGCCGTGACGAAGGCCACCGACCCGCAGTGCCGGCAGATGGTCATCTGGGCTTCGTCGAGCGAAGAAGCATCGAGCTCGAAAAACTCGCACAAATCGGCTTTGCGGGTCGCAAAGGGCATGCCGATCGAGTCGCTCTTCAGGCGGCAGAGCCCCTGGCCCGGGGTACGGGGTTCATCGAGAAAGTGCGCACAGTTACCGCATGGCATGATCGTACCTTCGCGGCGTCGAAGGGGGAAGGAATGTCTGCCCGACGCCGTCTCTTCTCACCCTACAACGGCTGCCCCGGCCCGGTATACGGCAGGGGGTCGCCACACGGGCGCCGACCGTGGAAATCGACCCGGGTTACGTCCATGCTTGGAAGCAGGGAGAGCGTGTGGAGATGTGGGGCTGGCTACTGGCGGGAATCATCGGCGGCACGGTATTCGGGTCTTTCGTGTGCCTGGTGCTTCACCTGCTGCGGGGCGGACGGTCGGTGGTCGAGTCGACCGTGGCCGCCCGCATCGACATGCTGAATGCGTTTCCCGAGCCCGTCGCACTCAGTGAAAAAGGCCGCATTGTCTTTCGCAACACGGCCTGGAACCGCGAAATGGCCTATGCGCCCCTGGCCGAGAACTGGGACGACTGGTGCGCGCAGGTAGCGCCGTATGATTTTCGCACGGCGCTTTGTCCGGCCATGGCGGTCGAGCAGGGCAGCGTGCGGGCCATGCGCAACGTACGCACCGACGACAACCGCGTTCTCGAGTGGACGGCGGTGCCCTTTCAGGGCATGGGCCGCCGGTTGATTCTGAACATTCTGCGCGACGTGACCGACGTGCTCGAAGAGGGCTACGACGAGGCTGTCTTTCTCGACAAGGCCGCCCACGAGCTCAAGACCCCGGTCACGGCCATCAAAGGCTATGCCGAGCTGCTGGCCATCTATACCCGCAGCGGGCGACCGCTGCCCGATCAGGTTGCCGATCGAATCGTGAGCCAGACCGACCGCCTGGTGCACCTGGTCAACCAGATTCTCGATGTCGGGCGCATGAGCGCCGGTCGGCTCAAGAACAATCCCGAGCCGGTGTCGCTGAAGGAACATCTCGAGGCGGTGGTCGATCGCATACGCAGCACTTTTCCCGAACGCGAAATCAGGCTCGAGGTCGACCCGGTGGCCACCGTCATCGATCCCGACAGACTCGAACAGGTGGTGCGCGACCTGGCCTACAACGCCCTGCAATTCAGTGAGCCCGACCAACCCGTCGACATCAGCCTGCGGTTACGCGTGCGCACGCTCGAACTGGCGGTTACCGACAGGGGTACGGGTATCGACGCCGCCGACCTGCCTCGGCTCTTCGAGCGCTTCTATCGGGGAAAAAACGCCGCCGGCCGGGCGACGGCGCAGGGGTTCGGGCTGGGGCTCTTTCTCGTGCAGTCGATTGTGCGGCGTTGGCGCGGCGAAATCGACGTCGATTCGGAAGTAGGCAGGGGAACCACCGTCAGGGTACGCTGGCCGTGGCGCGCGCCGCTGCCGACCCACGAGAAGGTGCAAGCCTCGCGCGCCGCCGCCCCCGAGGCGCACCATCCCCGCTAGCGGCCGCCGTCCGCCGTCCAACCGTGCTGCACGTGTTCGGTTATCCGTCATGAGACCTTGCAACCTTGCCTGCCGGTCTTCGATTGCACGGCTGTACGGGCCCCTCGGCGTGCCGAGGGGCTACCGACGGTTGCACGTCTCCGGTTATCCGTCATGGGACCTTGCAACCTTGCCTGCCGGTCTTCGATTGCACGGGTGTACGGGCCCCTCGGCATGCCGAGGGGCTACCGACGGTTGCACGTCTCCGGTTATCCGTCATGGGACCTTGCAACCTTGCCTGCCGTTTCCGGATGCACGGCTGTACGGGCCCCTCGGCGTGCCG
>JAWLBW010000338.1:0-4686 GCA_041687475.1 bacterium | reverse complement strand
GGACGCTGCCTGAAAGCCGTGCAGTACGCGGTTCCCCTCGACAGGCATCCCGATACGGGTAAGGCGCTTTTCGACATCGAGATTCCCGACTGGGAGCGCCTGTTGACCCTGGCTTCGCGCTCTTACGAAATGACCGGGCTCGGCTACATCGGCGTCGACCTGGTGCTCGACAAGCATCGCGGGCCTCTGCTGCTCGAGTTGAACGCACGGCCCGGTCTCTCGATTCAGGTGGCCAACGGAATGGGCCTGGAGCCGCGCCTGCGCCTTGTCGAAGGACTCGACCGCCCCTTCGCTTCGCCCGAAGACCGGGTGTTTTATGCGATGGAGGTTTTCGACGGCGAACGCGGTGGGCAAGCCGAGCGTCAGGCCGTCTGACTATCCGACTGTCCGACTGTCGGAATGTGAGAGCACTCGCCCGACGTTTTTACTCGACCGCCCCGACCACCTTGATGGTCCGTCGTTTCCGATCGATTTCCCTGAACTCGTCTTTTCCTCGAACGAGATAGCGCAGAATTAACGCCCCGGTGGGGCTGGGGCTGCGGTAACCGTCCATGCCGGCGGGCAATGCCTGATCGCCGTGGGCAAGGGCAATGTGAACCGGCGCACGGCCGTGCGTGCGCGAGCCGACATAGGCCCAGGAGTCGGTGTTGTCGGCCACGAACTGCAGCACCCAGTAGTCGTCATGGCCGGGTAGCTCGATGACGAGAGGGCCCGTGCGCAGGTCGTAGGCCAGTGCGCTGTAGACCAGGTCGGGACTGGGCCGTACAATCGTACGCCATGAGGCATCGGGCAATACCTCATGGTAAAACCGGTTGGGACCGCCGGCCCGCTCGCCCATGCCTTCGGTAGCCATCGCCATCTGCCTGTGGGGGTAGCCGCCGACGAGCGCTGCGGCACTAAGCAGCACCACCAGCGCCGTCACTCCCGAAATCATCAGAAATCGCTTCCTTGATTTCATGGCCCCTCTACGCGAAAGACCCGCGGAAGGTCGTAGGACGTCAGGTCGGCGTACACCAACGGGTCGGGTTGGTAAATGCGCAGGGTTACCGAAAACTCGCCCTCATGGGGCGCCGGCAGCCAGTTCCGGGCGTCGGCGGGCCGCTCGGGCGCCACGTCGACTGCCCACGAGCCGTCGACGCCGCGTATGAGCTCCTCATCGCGGAAGGCCCACCGACTCTCGGCGTTCGGATAGAGATATTCGTCGGCATCGTACAACGTAAGGCTGTACCAGGCAGACGGAATATCGCCGGCTCCGACGATGCGGTAACGAACACCACCCTGGAGGCGGCGTGCAGGCCTGCCGCGAAGCAGTCCGGCAATGCCGAGCGGTTCTCCGTCGATGGCCTGCAGGTACAGGGCCTCTTCGGCGCTGTTGGCGAACAGGCCGATACGGGCGATGAAGGCCTTGGTCAGCGGGTCGGTTTCGGTGCTGCCGAGGTCACGTGCGGTCATCCACCCGTTCGGGTTGAATAGGGTCAGCCTGTCGGCCTGCCAGACGACGATGGCCAGGAGAACGATGACGCCGGTAAGCAATCCGGTCAGAACGCCGAGAAGGCTATCACGCAGGGCAGTAATGGAAAGCGGTGACGCCATGACCGGCTATTTTACCATGGCGCATCGGTGCGCTTCGCGGGCATTTGTTCGTGAAGTGCGTTTTACAGGAGATCGCGGGGAGCGCAGAGGGGTGGTACTTGATACCGGAGGCTGCGGTGCTTCCCCCCGAATTCTTTTCTTGTTTTGTCGGCTCATGTAACCCAGTGAGCTGACTGCGATGAAGGATGCGCAACGTGCGGCAGCTGACCGGCCACGGAACCTTGCAACCGGGTTGCACGTAATGGCAGCGGTGCGCTTCGCGGCCATTTGTTCGTGAAAGGCGTTTTACAGGAGATCGCAGGGTGCGCAGAGGGCGGTGCTCATAACCGCGGCGCGACTTCCCCCTGATGTTTTTCTTTTTCATTCTGGGTGCAGCAGGGAGCGCCCGGTAAGTTGAATACGGACCGTGCATGGCGTAACCGGCCACCGGCCACAGGCCACAACCGGCCACCCGTTTTACAGGGTTCCCCTTGTGTCATAGCGGTCGGTCGTCGAGGTACCGCACGTCGGCGTAGCGGTGCTTTTCGACCACCGTGTCGCCATCGACGAATTCGAGGGCGCGCACGGTAAGGTTCTGTTCGTCGAG
The DNA here is from genome assembly GCA_041687475.1 of bacterium. Lineage (GTDB taxonomy): Bacteria > J088 > JAWLBW01 > JAWLBW01 > JAWLBW01 > JAWLBW01. The sequence goes on along the minus strand of JAWLBW010000338.1, from coordinate 2,507 downwards.
CTCGAGCCGGGTGGTAAGCCCATCGCGGCCGGGAAAGCGCAGGGAAACCAGACCCGCGAACCCCGCATCGATTTCGACGGCATCCCAATTTTCGACGGCGTGCCGCAGGTCGTCGAGAAAGCCGGTGTCGCGCAGGTCGCCGCCGCGAAGCGAGCGTACCTCGTCGTCGCCGACATGGTATTTGAAGCGGGCGAAGGAGAAGACGCCCGGCTTGTACACCGTAACCTTGTCCGACTCGAGCTCGATGCGAAAGCCGGCGCCCCGACCCTCGCGCACGTCGAGCCGCACGCGGTCGGGTCCGGCCCAGAGACAGTCGGCCTCGAGTTCTTCACTTTCCTTGCCGTTCGTCAGCCAGACTGACTGGTGCCAGCTTGCGCCTTTTACCTGGGTAAGCATGTTGCGAAGCCGTGCATGCAGACCGGCCGGTTCATCGCCCGACGGGGGAGCCGAGGCCGAAGCAGCCATCGGTATTCCCAGAAGCAAGAGGGAAAACAGGATTGGTATGGTAGCCGCGCGCATTGTTCGTCTGTGTTTGGTTGTGGTCGAGCGCATCTGCCTTTTCCCTGCGTGCAATCGGCGTTCTGTCGGTGGCCGAACGGGCCCCGGGTTGTCGCCCGAGTCGTTGTGGGGGTGGGTAGCGTGGGCTTCCCCCCGCGGGGTGTAGTTGTTGCGGTTCACTGTCGCGACCTCAGGCTGCATTGAGACCGGCGTGGGCTTCTTTCCCCTTGAGATCATGCGGCTGTCCATCGTGGGGAACGAAGGCCCGTGCGCGAATGTCGGCGGGTATGTACGACCAGTCCATGGTGCGTGCCTTGCGAATCAACGCTTTGGAATCGGTCAGATACCGCGCCGGCGGCACCATGCGTAGAAAGACGGGTGCGAGAACAAGCACGACCGCGCGCGACAGGAACATCTGAAAGGGGTTCAGCTTCGAACGCACGTAGGAGACATGACCGACCTCGTCGATGAGAATTTCGTCGAGCAGCGAGTGAATGCGGCGGGCGGCTTCGCTCTCGGTACCGAAAAGCGTGCGGGCCTGGCGTCGCAACTCGGTGAAGATGAGTGTGCCCATGACTTCGGCGACCAGTACGAATATGTCGGAAATGAACCGGGGAAGGGTCGAGAGCACGAGCAGCAACATGAGGAACGCGCCCCTGGGGTTGGGAATGGAGACCTCGGCGCCAAGGGTACGCAGGGTATCGACGAGAATGCGGGTGTGATAAAACTCTTCGAGCTCGACGAACACCATGGGGTCGTCGTCTTTCGGGCCTTCCTTTGCGTATCGCTCCATGCCTTTGCGCACGCCGAATTGCTCGCCTTCGTTGACCTGGGCGACCGTGGCCATCCACACCGCCATGGGCGAGGCAGAGGGCAGGGCGGCGGCATCTTTCATGACGGCGTTGAATTCGTCATGGGGAACATGGCCTTGCCAGTGAAGGGGCGTTGCGTCGATGGCTTCGAAATAGGCCTCGCGGTGCGAGAGCTGCAGGTTGGCGACGGCGGGGCGGCCGTCTCTTGTGCGTAACCAGGCGAGATAGGCCTGTTGCTGGGAAAGACGCTCTTCTGGGGGAAGGGGTGAGAATACGGCGCTCATTTCGTGTTCCTCATGGCATGGAATGGTTGAGCCGGGGGCGGCAGTGGACTCGCCGCTCCCCTTATATCGATTCTGACAAATGTCATTGACGTTTGTCAATGAGTGCCGGAGAAAAATTCGGGTGTCCCCTTGATAAGGTCGGCTCCTGTGATGAAGGGCAAAGGGGGCCGAGGTTCGGTATAGTGATCGAATGAGCGGGTAAGCATACCGAGCAGCACTCTGCTTGCCCCAGTTACCTACGTAGACGACGCCGATCGATGGAAGAAAAGCCTACCCGTGCCCGCCGCAAGGAACAGACGCGTGAGCATCTGTTCGAAGAATCTCTGCGCCTGTTTCGCGAGCGCGGTTTCGCCGAGGTGAAGGTTGAAGACATCGTGCGGGCCTCAGGCGTGGCGCGGGGCACCTTCTACTTTCACTTTCCCACCAAGGAAGACGTGCTTCTCGAGCTCTTGCGCCGGGGCGAACAGCGCATGGAAGCGGGACTGCGCCGTCTGGCTCCCGAGTCCAGATTGCGTGAGGCGCTGCAATACGTGACCACGGAAATGGCGGGCTACTGGCGCGACGACCGTGACCTGCTGCCCTTTGCCGGCGGGGTTGCGTTGCGTAACATTGCAGCCAGCAGTGAGGAACGGGCCCGCGAACCGGTGCGCCATGCCTTGGGAGAACTCGTCGACAGTGCGATTGCCCGGGGTGAATTGCGCTCGCTGCTGCCCGGGCAGATGCTGGCCGATATCTTTCTGTTGAATGCCCTGGCAGGTCTCATTACCTGGGCGGGCACCGAGCAGGCCGACCTGGAAGCGGTCATGTACGGCGTGACCGAGCTTTTTCTGAAGGGCGCCGAGGGGTTTCACGGCTGACCATCGGTTTGTTGGGCGTGTCGTTTATGGGGATACACCGAGACTCAAAGACGCAG
>JAWLBW010000337.1:1571-4706 GCA_041687475.1 bacterium | reverse complement strand
GATCCGTAGAGGTTCGGGCGGGTGTTGGGGGGGGGGGCGAGCATCGAAGCGTCCTCGAAGCGGGGGGCGGCCTGACCCGGCGTCCACCGATCGTGCGTGGTCCAGCCCGTCCACTTCGTCTACCCCGTCCAGGACCGATAATCCGGGCGAGAGGCCGTCTGACCGGTTCCGCTCCACTTCGCCGGCAACGGACAACCGATAGCCGACAACCAGCCACCGACAACCGACAACGCCAGGCCTTTGGCCTTGCCCGGCGAGCGTTCACCCGGTATGGTGTTCGTCAAGCATTGCCCATAGGCTACCCAGGCAATACAAGATCCGGTTCCGCTTGAGTAGGGAATCGACGGGTAGCAGCCGTAGAGCCTGGGCCGGTAGTGGTCCTGTCACCCCGAAAGAGGTGCATTCATGAACGCCAAATTACTCGTGGTCTGTATGTCGCTCGCCGTTTCCTACGGCTGTGCCAGGGACGACTATACGTCACTAGCGGAATCGGACGAGCGGGCGGCGCCGGCGCTGGAGTCGAGCGAAGAGCAAGGTCCGGTCTCCATCTCTATCGAGCTTCTCGACGCGGAAGGGAAGGCAGCAAGCATGTTTCCGGCCGACGTGACGATTCCGGCAAGGGTAACCATACGCAACGACGGTCCTCCGGCTTCATGCCATACCTTCGACGGTGGGCCGCGAACCTCCATTCACCTTTCCAGTGGCGAACGGGAAATCGCCTCTTCAACCCGCGGACTGATGTTTACCCAGGCCCTCGTTCCCTTCGAGTTGGCGACGGGAATGCAGGTCGGTACTGTTGTCATTCAAGGCTTGTTCCGCGAAGAGCTGGAGCCGATTGAGTCCCTTCCTCCCGGTACATATTCGACAACCTTACGCGCGCGCTTCCGCTGCGACGTCGACGGCCAATCGATAACCCCGCGAGAAGTCGCGTATCCATTTCGGGTAACCGCCGAGTGAAATCAGGCGGCTTTCACCAGGTTACAGTCAATATACCCCGCGAAACTCCGCTGTCGGACAAAATTTGCGCCTGGCGAAAAAACATGGGTGCGACCGATGGCCGCCATGGGTGCCACCCATGGAAATCTCCCAGGCGCATTTTCGGGGCATAGGAAGGGGGTTGGGGGGCGACTATTCGGATTCGACGGTCGAAGCAGCCTCGCATCGGGCGGCCGGCTTACCGATGCTCTCCGCTCGGTCCACCCCGTCCACTTCGTTCACCCCGTTGAGGCCGTCTGACCGGTCCCTCTCCACTTCGCCGGCAACGGGAACCGACAACCGACAACCAGCAACCGACCACAGACAACCAGTACCCACTGGCCACCCGGCCCTCGGTGCGCTAGTCTGACGAGCAGGAGGAGAATGCGCCATGGACAAGGACAAAGGCTCTCGCATACAGATCGAAGAACACGGATCGGCCGGCCTGTTCTGGTTCGCCGCGTGGCTGTTCACCATCGGCTATCTTGACCTGACGTTCTGGAAGGGCGTGCTTGCCTTGATCATCTGGCCCTACTACCTGGGCGTCGAATTCCGCCCCGACCTGCTACCTTGAAGGGGGAAGAGGCGCGCCGCCCGGAAGAAGTCGAAAGGGCGGTAGTAGCCCGAAGAGAGAGCTTGAACGAAATCGACTACTTTTTCTCCGTAAGGGTATGACAGTCCCGGAGAAGCATGCGGTGGGGCGCGTTGTTACGGGCGAAGTCGGGTGGTAATCTAGGAAAAGAATGACCAAGCTACTTGATAGAATTACCGTCAGTCCGGACCAATGTGGGGGGCGACCCTGCATCCGAGGCATGCGCATTCGGGTGGTCGATATCCTTGACCTGCTTGCTTCCGGCCTTACCCGGGAAGAAATCCTCCAAGAGCTTCCGGATCTGGAACCGGAAGACATTACCGCTGCCCTCAAGTATGCATCCCGGCGCATCGATCATCCCACTCTTGCGGCATGATCATCTGGCTTGACGCGCAGCTCTCGCCATCGCTGGCTCCCTGGATATCGGAGCACTTCGGCATACAGGCCTTTTCAGTGAAGTACCTCGGGTATCAATCTGCGCGGGACGAAGATATCTTCAAGGCTGCGCGCGAAGCCGGCGCAACCATGATGACAAAGGACAGTGATTTCATTCGATTACTGGAGCTCCATGGGCCGCCGCCGCAGGTGCTATGGGTGACGCTGGGAAACACCTCGACCGCACGAATGAAGGAAGTTCTCGGCGCTACCCTGCGTAAGGCGAAGACCTTGCTGGAAGAGGGCGAGCCATTGGTCGAACTTCGGGACGCGAAGTCGGGAAGCTAAGCGGTTGAATCCGTACTCTCCCGCTGCCATACCGCCGTAGGCGGATCTCCTCCTAAGGCTCCGACACCGGTGCCCCCTTCGGGGGCGGAGGGGGAGAGATAACCGTGCACCACGCATTGACCATTGACCATCGGCCATTGGCCATCGCGCAGCATGCGCTGCGCTCACAGCCGGATGCTGCGCAGCCGCAGGGCGTTCGTAATGACAGAGACCGAGCTGAAGCTCATGGCCGTGGCCGCGATGATGGGGCTCAAGAGCAGCCCGAACACCGGATACAAGACGCCGGCCGCAATGGGCACGCCCAGCGAATTGTAGATGAAGGCGAAGAACAGGTTCTGCCTGATGTTCTTCATGGTGGCCCGGCTGACCCGGCGGGCACGGGCAATGCCACGCAAATCTCCCCGCAGCAGGGTAATACCAGCGCTTTCCATGGCCACGTCGGTGCCCGAGCCCATGGCAATGCCCACGTGGGCCTGCGCAAGCGCCGGGGCGTCGTTGATGCCGTCGCCGGCCATGGCCACCATGCGTCCTTCTTTCTGGAGGCGCTGAATGACCTCGTTCTTCTGGTGCGGAAGCACCTCGGCCTCGACCTCGTCAATGCCCAGCTTGCGCGCTACGGCCTGGGCCGTCGTGCGGCTGTCGCCGGTGAGCATGACAATCCGTACGCCTTCCTTGTGCAGGTCGCGTATGGCTTCGGCCGTGCTGGCCTTGATGGGGTCCGACACGCCGATGAGACCGGCCAGCCGTCCGTCGATAGCCAGGTACATGACCGTCTGCCCGTCGGCGCGCATGTCTTCTGCCTTGCCGCGGGCCTCGTCGGTCAGCCGTCCGGCTTCTTCCATCAG
>JAWLBW010000337.1:0-1561 GCA_041687475.1 bacterium | reverse complement strand
CCCAGCTCGACCTGCGTGCCGTCGACCGTGCCGCGCACGCCCTTGCCGGTAACAGACTCGAAGTCGGCGTGGCGGCCCACGGTAACGCCGCGGGCTTCGGCGCCCCCCACGATGGCCGACGCCAGGGGATGCTCGGATCCGCGCTCGAGGCTGGCGGCGAAGTACAGCAGCTTGTCTTCGCCGAAGTCGATGAGATCGACCAGCGACGTGAGCGCCGGCTTGCCTTCGGTAAGCGTGCCGGTCTTGTCGACGACCACCGTGTCGATCTTCTCCATGACTTCGATGGATTCGGCGTTCTTGACCAGCACGCCCGCCCGTGCCGACCGGCCCACGCCCACCATGACCGACATGGGCGTGGCCAGGCCCAGAGCGCAGGGGCAGGCGATGATGAGCACCGCCACGGCGTTGACGATGGCGTAGGCCATGGCCGGTTCGGGCCCCACGAGCGCCCAGACGACGAAGGTGATGACGGAAATGCCGACCACGGCGGGCACGAAGTACCCCGAGACCTTGTCGGCCAGGCGTTGGATGGGGGCGCGGCTGCGCTGGGCCTCGGACACCATTTTCACGATCTGCGTCAGCAGCGTATCGCCGCCGACGCGCTCGGCCTTCATGATGAACGAGCCGGTGCCGTTGACCGTGGCGCCGGTCACTTCGACGCCCGGCGTCTTTTCGACCGGAATCGGTTCTCCGGTCAGCATCGACTCATCGACCGAGCTCGTACCCTCGACCACCACGCCGTCGACCGGCACTTTCTCGCCTGGGCGCACGCGCAGCTTGTCGCCCACCTGCACCTTTTCGAGCGCTACGTCTTCTTCCGTACCATCGGCATTTACGCGACGCGCGGTCTTGGGCGCGAGGCCGAGCAATGCCTTGATGGCGCCGCTGGTCTGTGCCCGCGCGCGCAACTCGAGCACCTGCCCGAGCAGCACGAGGGTTATGATGACGGCCGCCGCCTCGAAATACAGAGCCACCATGCCCCCTTCCATGCGGAAGGAGTCGGGAAACAAACCCGGCGCAAACAACGCGACGAGGCTGTAGGCGTAGGCCGCGCCCGTGCCGATGGCGATGAGGGTAAACATGTTGAAGGCGCGGTTGACGATGGAGCGCCAGCCCCGTTCGAAGAAGGGCTTTCCGCCCCAGAGCACCACGGGCGTCGCCAGCACGAACTGCAGCCAGTGCACCAGTGAAGAAGAGAGAAAGCCGGTAAAGGGCCGCCCAGGCAGCATGTCGGCCATGGCCACGAACAAAAGCGGCAGCGAAAGCACGGCGCTCACGATGAAGCGCCGCTTCATGTCGACGTATTCGGGATTCGGCGCTTCTTCGACCGTAACGGTGCGCGGCTCCAGTGCCATGCCGCAGATGGGGCATTCGCCCGGTTCGTCGCGCACGATCTCGGGGTGCATGGGGCAGGTATATTCCACCTTGGTGGGAAGAAACGGCGACGAGGGTTCCAACGCCATGCCGCAGGTCGGGCAGGGTACCGGCTCCTTCTCGTGCACCTCGGGGCACATCGGGCAGATCCACTCGCTGACATTGCCGGCAGGTACGGCCGTTGCGG
>JAWLBW010000336.1:0-4733 GCA_041687475.1 bacterium | reverse complement strand
GCTGCGCGCGCGTCAGGGTAACGTTCAGGTGAAGCGGACCGTTTTCGTTGGCCGAAATGAAGGGCAGGTTAATGTCGGTTTCCCTGGCGGTCGACAATTCGTGCTTGGCGCGCTCTGCCGCTTCCTTGAGGCGCTGCAGCGCCATCTTATCGCCCGAAAGGTCGACGCTCGACTGCTCGGTAAACACCTCGATGAGGTGCATGACGATAGCCAGATCGAAGTCGTCGCCCCCGAGATACGTGTCGCCGTTGGTCGATAGTACTTCGAAAACGCCGTCGGACAGTTCGAGAATCGAGATATCGAAGGTGCCGCCGCCGAAGTCGTACACGGCAATACGCTCGATGCTCTCGCCCTTGTTGCGGTCGAGGCCGTAGGCAAGGGCCGCCGCCGTGGGCTCGTTGATGATGCGCAGCACGTTCAGGCCGGCGATGCGGCCGGCGTCCTTGGTCGCCTGGCGCTGCATGTCGTTGAAGTAGGCCGGAACCGTAATGACGGCGTCGGTTACTTCGGTGCCGAGATAGTCTTCGGCGATTTCCTTCATGCGGGTGAGCACCATGGCCGAAATTTCGCTCGGCGAGTGCACCTTACCCTGAATGTCGACGCGGGCGTCGCCGTTGTCGGCCTCGACCACCTTGAAGGGAAGACGGCCCTTGTCGCGTTGCACCTCGGGCGATTTGAACTTTCGCCCGACAAGCCGCTTGATGCCGAAAATCGTGCTGTTGGCGTTGGTTACGGCCTGCCGTTTCGCGATTTGACCCACCAGGCGGTCATTGCCCTCGGTGAAAGCAACCATGGAAGGCGTGGTTCGACTGCCTTCCGAGTTGGGAATAACGACGGGTTCGCCGTTTTCCATGACCGAAACGCAGGAGTTGGTGGTTCCGAGATCGATTCCGATGATTTTTGACATAAGCGTACGCTCCGACCCTGATCCGGTTGTTCAGCATAGTCGGGGTGAGATGTAAATGCAAGCCCTTGAAGAGCTTGCATTCTCTCGGAAGAAACTCAGCTGGTCGATTCTTCGCCTTCGTCGGCGGAAGGAGCTTCCTGCGCGGAAACTTCGTCGGAACCCTTCGACACCGAAACCATGGAGGCGCGCAGCAGGCGCTCGCGAAAGCGGTAACCGCGGCGGTGCTCTTCGGTCACGACGCCGGCCGGATGTTCTTCCGAAGGCACGTGCGCCACGGCTTCGTGGTGATGGGGGTCGAAGGGGCTGCCCGTGGCTTCGATGACTTCGACGCCGTGCTGTTTGAGCACTTGCTTGAACTGATCGTGAGTCATCTTGACGCCTTGCTTGATCTGCTCGGCGTCGCCCTTGGCGGCAAGGGCCAGATCCATGTTGTCGAGAATGACGAGCAGGTCGCGCAGCAGGTTTTCGGCGCCGTAGGTGCGGGCCTCGTCTTTTTCCTTCAGGGCGCGGCGGCGAAAGTTTTCGAGATCGGCTGCCGCGCGCAGCGCCTTGTCGCGCCAGTCGGCGGCTTCACGCGCCTTGGCTTCGACTTCGGCCTCGAGTTCCTTTACGCGCTCTTCCGCCGAAGGGCCCTTCGAGCGCTCGACGGCGCGCAGCGCTTCCTGCAGGGTATCGTCGTCGATTTCGACCTGAAAGGAATGCTCGCGTTCTTCTTCCTGTGACGCCTTCTTCGCTTCCTGTTCACGACCCGCGTTATCTGCGTCGCTCATTTGCTGTCTCCCGTGAATTTCTGATGAAAGCGCTCAATCTGGCTGCTGATGAGTTTCGAGGTCATTTCGATCAGCGGAACGACCCGGGTATAATCCATGCGCATCGGCCCGATGATGCCGATGGCCCCCCACGCCTTACCGCCGGCGCCGTACGTACCCGAAACCAGCGCGCAGTTTTCGAGCGATTGATCTTCCGATTCGTTGCCCATGAAGATGTGCACGCCCGGCGACTCGATGGTTTTATCGAGAATGCTTACGAGCAGGTGCTTTTCTTCAAATGCCTTGACCAGGGCGCGCATGCGCTCGATGGTGCCGAACTCCGGCGCATCGAGAATGTTGCTGCTGCCTTCGATGACGATCTGGTCGTCCGACTCCGAAAGCGCCGCCTGGCTTATTTCGACGACCTGCCGCAGCAGCGCGTCGTAGTGTGCCCGGTCGCTTCTCATTTCTTCGATGAGACGCTCGCGGCACTCCTTCAATGTAAGACCCCCGAGCAGGGAATTCAAATAATTGCTCATGCGCTCGAGGTCGGCCTGCCGCTGGTCGCGCTCGACGGCGATCATGCGATTGCGCACCAGGTTGGTGTCGGTCACGTAAACCACCAGAATCTGGCGCGGCGCCACGCGCAGGAGCTGAATATGCCGAAAGGTCGACGCTTTCTCGCGCGCGGCAAAGCCGACGGCGGCGTAGTGCGTAAACTCCGACAACGCCCGTGACGTGTGCGAAATGAGGGTCTCAAGCGACGAACCCTCGCGAGTGCGCTCGCGAATCATTCGCTCGGCGTTGGGGTCGGGCCGGTTGAACTGGGCCAGTTCGTCAATGAAGAAGCGAAAGGCCTTGGTGGTCGGCACGCGACCGCTCGACGTATGGGGCTGCACGAAGTAGCCCATTTCCTCGAGATCGGCCATGACGTTCCGAATCGTGGCCGGACTGAGGTCGATGCGGTAGCGCTTACTGATCGTGCGCGACCCCACCGGCTCGGCCGACGTCACATACTCGGAAATGACGGCCTTGAGAATCTGTTTTCGACGTTCGCCCAGCTCTTCCATACCCGGGAACCTCCCGAATTAGCACTTCAAGCCTGAGAGTGCTAATCGTAAGTCTAGCAGACTCGTGTCACCCCGTCAATTAAGTGTCAACGGTTTCAACAGCTTAACGGGTCGCCGGGTACTGGTTGCCGGTTGCCGGTTGCTGGTTGTCGGAGGACGAGGCAAAGTCGGGCAATCAGGTGAACGGGCCGTGAAACAAAAGAGAGCCGGCTGCTACGCAAATCCACAATCTCCAATCCTTAATCCACAAGCCGGGTGCAGGGCAGGTCAGGTCTTGGTCCGACTCTACGGTGCCCTTGGGTAAGTTTGGCACGTTTACGGGTGCCGCCCTCGGCAAGTTGACTGCGATCTGCGATCATGAGTAGGTGTTCGGCATTTACCTTCACATTCCTTTCTGCCGGCGGCGTTGCCCGTACTGCGATTTTGCCTTCGTCGTGCGCAAGACGCCCCCGTTTGCCCGGTTTGCCGATGCGCTCCGTCGCGAGATCGCCATGGCGGCGCCCGCGGCGGCCGATTCGCTTTACCTTGGCGGGGGAACGCCCAGCCTGCTGCCCGGCCCTCAACTTAGGCAGATTCTCGCGCGCATTCCCCTTGCCGAAAATGCCGTGCGTACCATCGAAGCCAACCCCGAAGACATCGCGCGCTTCGACGAACTCGCCGAGCTTGGCTTCGACCGCATTTCGCTGGGTACCCAGTCGCTGCACGATCGGCACCTGAAAGCGCTCGGACGCATGCACACGCGGGCCGAGGCGCTGCGGGCGGTCGAACGGGCGGCCGCGCTGTTTCCCTCGGTCAACGCCGATCTGATCTTCGGTGTACCGGGCATGACGGTCGACGAGCTGCTGGCCGATGCCCACGACCTGCTGCAGGCGGGCGCCCGGCACATATCGGCCTACGGGCTGACCGTGCACGAGGGCACGCTGCTGGCCCGCGACATGAAACGGGGAAGCTTCCGGCCGAGCAGCGACGACGCCGAGCGCGCGCAATTCCTGGCCCTGCACGACTTTCTGGGTGAAAGGGGCCTCGAACATTACGAGATCAGCAATTACGCCCTGCCCGGGCACCGCTCGGCGCACAACGAAATATACTGGACCGGCGGCGCCTACCGCGGCTTCGGTCCCTCGGCCCACTCCTACGACCCCCTCGGATTCCGACGTTATTGGAATGTACGATCGTTGGATAAGTGGATGAGCGCGGTCGAGGCAGGCCACCTTCCCCTCGAAGAGGAAGAGGTGCTTGATGAGTCGTCGCGGCAAACCGAGCGGCTGTACCTGGGGCTGCGACGCTGCGAAGGTGTCGCATTCGAATCGTTTCCCGGTGGGGCGACCGAGACGGCGCGCACGCTTCTTGCCGGTCTCGAAAAGAACGGACTGCTTCGGGTGGAAGGCGCCAGGCTCACGCTGACGCCCGAGGGCATGGCGGTTGCCGACGCCGTGGTCGAACGCCTGCTTCCGGCGCTGGTGCCCGACAACGAGGTAGTCGACGTGAGCCAAAGGGGATGACGCGTCGCGGCAGGCGGGGTAAAATGCAGTTTTCGAGTCTGCCTCACCGGCGACTCATGACGACCTCTACTGTGTAGCGTCGATTCGCCGATTCGCGGAGGCCCCATGGATACCCTGGTCTGGTTAGTTCCCCTGCTCGTACTGGTGTTGCCCCTCGTGGTAACGCTATTTCTGCCGCGAACGCGCAGCCTGCGTGTCGACGGCTCGACGGCGGCTTCGCCCGAGCGCCTGTTTGCCGTGTTGACCTCGCTCGAGCAGATGCGCGGCTGGTACCCGGGGCTTGTGGCGGCCGACCGGGTTTCGGGCAAGGACGGCCCGGCTCGTCGCCAGCGACTGGTGTACGAAGAAAACGGCGACAAGGTCGAGAGCCTGCAGCAGGTTACGACCTGGGTACCCGAAGTTCAATACGGGTGGAAGCACCTTGAAGACCAGGTCAACGGCAGCCTGCGCCGATCGCAGCGTGACCTGCGCACGGTCGTAACCCTGCACCACGAAGGCGAGGGCG
>JAWLBW010000335.1:0-4736 GCA_041687475.1 bacterium | reverse complement strand
TATATGATGACCTGCTGTCTACGCGCGAGGGTGTCGAGAATTGCCTGGTGAAGGGGCTCGCTGATGACGCGTCCCTCATCTACGAATGGAGCGGCCTTGAGGTCGACGATTTTCACGGCCGCCATGGAGGCCGATGTTGCGCGCTTGGGCAGAAAGTAGCGGCTGTAGCGACCGCGGTCGGTGTTGTAGCGCGTTTCGAGGCTGGGCGTGGCCGAACCGAGCACCACGGGACAGGAGCTGAGTTTTCCGCGCATGAGCGCGGTATCGCGGGCATGATACCGGGGTGCTTCTTCCTGCTTGTAGGAGGTCTCGTGCTCTTCGTCGACCACAATGAGGCCGAGATCGCGCAGCGGCGCGAACACCGCAGAGCGAGCGCCGATAACCAGGCGTGCCTCGCCGCGCGCCGCCTTACGGAACATGTCGAAACGCTGGGTCGACGCGAGGGCCGAGTGTAGAACCGCAATTTCGACGTCGAGTCTCGCGAATCGGCTGATCAGCTGCGGGGTAAGCGCAATCTCGGGCACGAGTACGAGTACGCTTTTTCCCCTTGCAAGGGCGTGTTGCGCAAGGCGAATGTAGACTTCGGTCTTACCGCTTCCGGTCACGCCCTGCAGCAATGCCGGCGCGAAGACACCTTCGTCAATCGAAAGAGCAATGCGTTCTACGGCCAACGCCTGGTCGGTGTTGAGCACGAAATCGGCCGCCCCCGCGCCGCCGGTGCCCGCGAGTTCGGGAAGTTCGGCCAGCCCGGCCACGGCTTTTTCACGGGTTCCCGGTACCAGCAGGCCTCTTGCCTCCAGTGTTTTCAGGCTCGAGGCAACCGAACCGTATTCGACCTTGAGTTCGCCGACGCTGGCCTCGCCCTTCGCCATGACATAGCCAAGTACTTTTCGGGCCTTGGGCGAAAGCGTGTCGACGGCTCCGTCTACATTACGCGGATCGAGGCGGTAAACTTTTTCCTTCGGAATTTTTTTGCCGCCCGTATCGGCCTGGTAGGCTTCAAGCCAGCAGCGGCGTTCCCACGAGGCAAGCGTCGAGGCCTTCACAGCGGGAAACCGATTCAACACCTGCCTTTCCGTCACGCCCTTTTTCTTTTCACCGATGAAGAACAGTGCATCGCGTAGCCACTCTTCCGGCTCGCGCGCGGCCGCCTCGCGGCCTTCGTCGGTGAGTATGAAGGTCTTTCGCGACGCCACATTGCTGTCGCCCGGCAGGGCCCCGGCCATGACTTCGCCCAACGGCCAGCGGTAGTACGTCGAGACCCATCGCAGCAGTTCCAGCATCTTTTCATCGAAAAACGATTCGTCTTCGAGCACGTCGACGGGTTCGCGTAAACGCTCGACCGGCACGCCTTCGGGCGGCTCGTCGTGCACGGCCAGCACGAACGCCGTGAGGCGGCGCGGGCCGAAAGGCACGAGCAGCCGTTGCCCGGGCAGAAGTTCGCCCCAGGACGGTGGTAAACGATACGTAAATGTTCCGGGAAGAGGCACGGCCACGGCAACTTCTACATACCGTTCGGCCGTTTCCCATGCTGTTGCGGGGCTCATACGAAAGTACTTCAGCATACCATGTCGCCCCTGAAGCTTCCTCCCCGCCTCGGCGGTCGCCGTGCAGGCCGAAACCCCGCCGCAGCCATTGCCGTAACCGGCCGTGGCCTGTTTTCTCATGCCGAACCCGATAAACTCGTTTCCTTGCACTCAAGACCGGCACATGCAGCCGGATTCCATTCAGGGCCCGATGTTGTTGAAAGCCGTCCTGACGCTACCTGTCGCCAGCGATGGCCCTGAATCTTACTCACAAGAGACCAACAAAAAAATCGGGGATAACTCGAAATGAAGAAACACACCGTGGCCGCGTTGGCCTTCAGCACCTTTCTCATACCCGTCGCGGCGGTGGCCGCTACCGGAACGAACACCGGCGCAGACGCCGGCTTCGTCGAACTGCGTGTGCTCGATGACACCAACGGCGCGCATGACGCGACATCGCCGAGCTTCACGCCGCAGACGGGGCTACGCGAAACGGAAGGCGTAAATGGGCAGGATAAAATCGCCCCCCGCCTGATCGTCCGCTTCCGCGACGGAACTTCGCCCGAAGAGATGGACGCACTGCACGCCGCCGTGGGCACCACAAAGCTGCGCGCCATGGCCAGCAATACGTACATGCACGTGGTCAGCGTGCCCGAGGGTAGCAAGCTCACTGAGGCAGTCGTCGCCTACCGCAAGCACCCCCTCGTCAAGTATGTCGAATCAGACACGCCGGCAAAGGTCGAGGCGGTGACGAACGATCCGCGTTACGGTGAACAGTGGGATCTGCCCAGAATGAACGTGCCCACGGCCTGGCCGCACATGAACGGCCATGAAGTCGTGGTAGCAGTCATCGACACCGGCGTCGACTACAACCATCCCGACCTTCAGGCGTCCATGTGGAAAAACCCCGGTGAAATCGCCGGTAACGGCATTGATGACGACGGCAACGGCTATGTCGACGATATCTACGGTATTGACGGCGTGACCGGGCGCAGCGATGCGAACGACGTGCAGGGGCACGGAACGCACGTAGCCGGCACCATCGCCGCCACCATCAACAACGGCCAGGGCATCGCCGGCATTGCCCCGAACACGAAAATCATTTCGTGCCGCTCGGGCGACGCCAACGGCTCGATCTATCCCTCGGCCGTGGCGACCTGCCTCGACTATGTCTACGACCTGAAGGTCAACCACGGCGTCAACGTCGTGGCGACCAACCACTCGTGGCGCGGCTCTTCGTATTCGCACGCCCTCGAAGAGGCTTTCCGCGGCAATATGCAGGCCGGTATTCTGGCCGCCACGGCGGCCGGCAACGACAGCATGTTCGCCGATCCGAAATTCACCGCTCCTTCGGGGTACGGGGTTCCGAATCAGATTTCAGTCGCCGCCAGCGACGAAGGCGATGCCCTGGCCGGTTTCTCGAACTACGGTAAGCGTACGATTCATGTCGGCGCGCCGGGCACCAACATCGTCAGTACCTACCCCGGCAACAAGTACGCCGTCGGTAGCGGAACCTCGATGGCTACTCCGCACGTGGCCGGCCTGATGGCGCTCACGGCCGCCTGGAACCCCGAGCTCGACTGGGTGGGCATCAAGAACCGCATTCTTGCCGGCGCCACTCCGGTGGCGGGCCTGAAGAACAAAGTCGGCACGGGCAGCCGCGTACGCGCCTGGGACGAAGACGGCAGCGGCGCGCTGACCTGCGACAACAAGGTTGCCTTTGCGCGAACCCTTCCGCACGACATCAAGGGTGAAACCTACGTACCCCGCGAAGGCGCGTTGAACGTGACGGCCGTACATGTGAACTGCGAATCGCCCAACGGTAACGTACCCGTTGCGTTTGAACCGGGCGGCGCCGAAGAGATGCGCGATGAAGGCCAGAACGGCGACGAATATCAGGGCGACGGCGTATACTCGCTGCTGTGGAGCCCCGGCTCGGCCGACAGCTACAAGGTTCAGGCCGAAAACGACGATCCCTTCACGGTGCACGTACTCGACAACTACGAAACAGCCGTGGCGGGTGAAAAGGAGTGGCGATCGATCGGCGGCCAGGCCCTCGACTTCAGCCAGCGCACCATGAACTGGGTTAACACGCCCTTCCCCATTCGTTACGGATCGCGTACGAAGGGGCAGGAATCGCTGGTGGTCTCACGTTACGGTTTTGTGGCCTTCGCCATGGCCGACCGGCTCTTCGAGAACCGCATCTACGACAAGACGCTGAATCAGAATAAGGCAATCGGCGAGCAGGACATCGAAGCCATCGTAGCCCCCATGTGGGATGCCCATCGTGCCGGCGAGGTTCGCTACGCCACGCTGGGCTCGGCACCCGATCGCGAGTTTGTGGTCGAATGGCGTAATGTCGGCCATGAATCGTGCGGAAACGCCGCCACGTTCCAGGTCGTATTCTTCGAGAACGGCAGCGACGTACTGTTCAACTACGGCGACGTCGACTACGGCACCGCCAGCTGCAACAACGGCGCATCGGCCACCGTCGGTCTGTCGGTCAGCAGCACGTGGAAGCAGGGTCAGCTCTACAGCTACAACGAACCGAACCTGCAGAACGGCATGAGCCTGCGGTGGAAGCTGGCCGAAGTTCCCGGCGACAAGGCGGAAGCCGGAAGCGATATCGGGGGCGGCGCCGGTGATCCGAAGCCGGTCGACGGTCTGCCGTCACCCGACGGCAACGACACCGACACGCCTGCTACAGGCACGCCGGGCACTACGGTACCCCGCAATGGGCTGACCGGCTCGGAGTCGGGCGGTTGTAATTCGGCGCCCGCGGCTGCCGGACTTGGCTGGTTGGTCGGCCCGGCCCTGTGGTTCGGTGTGCGACGCCTACGCCGCCGCAGCTGACCACCGTTCCAGATCAACATTCAAAGACGGGTCTCGCAGCCATGCGAGGCCCGTCTTTCCTTTTGGTACAAGCAAATTCTCCAAGCGGGCAAGACTGCGCCGGCCACAATCAGGCTCTTCGCCTTCTTCCTTCCGGCCGGAGCACTGGCGTCTCAGCCCAACCCCGGGAACTCGGCTGGTGGTGCGCCTTGTCGCCAGGACGTCAACTTCTGCGGACCTTAGCGAGTGCTGACGCGATTCGATGCGCGGAGCCTCAGCCAGGGCAGAAAAAGAGTAGCGAAGGTGCTGACGAGAGACACGTATTTACTCGTCGCCGGGTTGTACGGCGAACAAGCCCGGTTATCCTTTTTTCAAGCG
>JAWLBW010000334.1:0-4752 GCA_041687475.1 bacterium | reverse complement strand
CCGGAAAGACCGCCCCGGTAAAACGTAAGCCCATTGACGCGGGACAGAGCACGCCGCGTTCTACTTTCGTACGGTCTCAGAGCACGCTCCGGATTGCCCGGGGGCGATAACGCTGGCAAACTGATGCGCAGATGGTTCAGAGTGCCAATCATGTACGATGACGACGAACACAGCCGGAAAGTCGTTGCCGAAGCCCGACGGGCACGCGACGAACGCAACCGTGGGTACCGCGAGCAGTCGCTGCGCATTCACCCGTGGGTGTGCGCCCGGTGCGGAAAGGAGTTCACGCGTAAGAACCTGCACCTGCTGACCGTGCACCACAAGGATCACAACCACGACAACAATCCCCCCGACGGAAGCAACTGGGAAAACCTCTGCGTGTACTGCCACGACAACGAACACCAGCGCTATGAAGAGGCCGCGGCAAACGGCGGTGCGCATCCCGCTTCCGACCGTGACGCAGCCGAGCCGGCCACCTGGCAACCCTTCGCCGCGCTGCTCAAAAACAAGCGCAAGCCCTGAGTTTTCGATTCCCGTCGCCCCTTCAGCAACACGTTACCTTCTTAAGGTGGCGTTAAGACTGCGACGGTACGGTAAAAGCAACCCCCGCCGGATAAATGCAAGATGCAGGCAGCGATTGCAGCGGGAACGTAAACAGCTACCAAGGAGGCTTCCACATGAACAGAAAGATGATACCCGGCCTTGCCCTGGCTTTCGCGGTTCTTGCAGCGCCCCAGGCTTTCGCCGAAGACGACCACCACCATCACCACGGCGATACGTCGAACAAGAAGGCCGTAAAGCTTGAAGAAGGCAAGCGCTACCCCACAGACGAGCCGCTGCGCAAAGGCATGACGCAGATTCGCGAGTTGGTGGCGACGAACCTGCCGGCCGCCCACGAGGGCAAACTCGACAAGGCCGGCTACGAAAAACTGGGCAAGCAGGTCAACGAACAGATTGCCTATCTGTTCGCCAACTGCAAGCTTACGCCCGAGGCCGACCAGGTTCTGCACGACGAAGTGCTGCACGATCTCATGGAAGGCACGAAGATCGTACAGGCCGACGGTAAGCGGGTGAAAGGCATGGTACGCATGCTGAACGGTCTGAACGCCTATGGCAAGCTCTTCGACCATCCCGGTTGGAAGCCGATCAAGCACTGACGTGCCGCACGGTTTCCCGTTGATGGGGAGAGCGTTGCGTGCTGCACGGTTTCCCTGTTGAAGGGGAGAGCTTGCGATGGGGAGAAGGGGCGCGGCGTGCCGCACGACTGAACGCAACGGCGACTGAATGCACCCTGCATCCAGTCGCCCATTTTTTCTCTCGCATTCCCGTCATCCGTTCTCGGGGCTTCCCGTATCGGGCTCATTGATGACAGGTTCCGGTCACATTGAGCTTGTCGATAGGTGACCCTCGGTAGGCCGATACGGTTACCCGATTCGGTGCGGGCTTCGGCACGCTCACCCCGAACGCTTAGCTAACGAATAAGAAGCAGACTTTCCGAGGCGACGGCTACCCGGTCGACCATCTTCAGCTCGCCCCGTCTCGCCGCCGCCCCTTCGCGCCGTGCAGCACGTGGCCCCGACCGCTATAATGAGTAACCTTCCGGAGTGTTACCCATGCAGCGCTTTGTCGCCCTTCTCCTTCGTTACCGCTACGCGGTGCTCGGCCTGCTCGTTTTGATTACCGCCGGCTTCGCGTCGGTGTTGCCGCGCGCCATCATCGCGACCAATTTCGCCGAAATGTTCTTCTCGCGCGATGCGGCATTCGATCGCTATCAGCAGCGCACGAAGGACATGACCAACGACCACGGTCTCATCATCGGCCTTACCGAGAACGAACCGCTTTCCCCCGAAGCTCTCGACAGGCTCGAGCGGGCGGTTGAAGGACTTGAAGACCTATCGGAAGTGCGGCGGGTAACCAGTCTGCTCGACGCGGGTAAACTGCTCGACGACGGCGAAAACCTCGATTTCCTGCGCTACGCCGAACAGGCCCGCGAAACGCCGGAACAGGCGGCCGAACTCATCGCCCGCATTCAGGCCGACCCGCTGTGGGGGCGCACGATTCTTTCCGAAGACGGCCGCCACACGGCGCTGATTGTCGAAGCCGTTCCCGATCCGTCTCGCGAGGCCGAGGCCGAACGCGAATTCGTCGATGAAGTCTACGCCGTGTTCGCCGAGGCCGGCTACGACCGCAAGAACGTGCACCTGGGCGGTCCATCGGCCGTCACGGCCGAGATGTTCAACCAGATTTACCGCAATCTGACCTTCATCTTTCCCATCGTCGTCATCGCCCTGTTCATTACCGGCTTCCTCATGTTCCGCCAACTGTGGCCGGTGCTCATTACCATCGTGGTGGCCTTCACGGCCGTCATCTGGACGTCGGGCTTCGCCCTGCTGCTCGACCCGAAGGTCAACCTGTTCATGTCGGTGGTGCCGGCCATCATTCTGGTCATCAGCTTCTCCGACGTAATACACCTATGCAGCGCCTATCTTCTGGAGTTGGGCGCGGGTAAGTCGAAGGAAGAAGCCATCATCGCCACCGGCGCCGATGTGGGCACGGCCTGCCTGTTTACGTCGATCACCACGTTCATCGGTTTCATTTCGCTGGCCTTCGTACCTTCGCCGGTCATGCAGCACACGGGCGTCGTGCTCGGTTTCGGCGTGGCGGCAACCCTGCTCATCGCCATGACGCTGGCCCCCGTGGTCTTCAGCATCATGAAGGAGCCGCCCATTCCGCGCGAGGCTGCGGTCAAGCGCAGCGACTGGATTTCGGCCGTGCTCGACTTTGCCGAGCGGGCGACCATCGAACGCCCCAGAAGTGTCGTGGCGGTTTTCACCCTTCTGTTCGCCCTTTCCATTGCGGGGGCCATGAACCTTCACATCGACGCCTCACTGCTCGAACGCCTTTCCAGCGACAATATCGTGCGCAGGGACGCCCGGTATATCGGCGAACATTTCGGGGGAACCAGCACGCTGAGCGTCTTTGTGGAAAGCGAGGACGACCACGATCTGCTCGGCCCCGAGCGATTCGCGGCCCTGGTCGACTTTCAGCGGGCGGTGTCGGCGCTGCCGCACGTGAACCACGTGCTGTCGCCGGTCGACCTCATCGTGAACACGCATCAGGAAATGCGTGAGCCGGGCGATACGTCCGAATTGCCTGCCAGCCGTGCCCAGGTCGGCGGCTATCTCATGCTGTTCGAACTGGCCGGCGCCGACATGCTCGACCGCTCGCTTTCTTCAGACCGAAGGGAAATGCAATTGACCCTGCGCCTCGAAACGAGCAGCTTTCGCGAAACCTTCGCCCTCGGTCAGGAGGTACGCCGCCTCGGCGCCGAACATCTGGGCACGGGCGTATCGGTTGAACCGGGCGGCCTGCTGTTTTTCCTCGGCCGCTGGCTCGACGAAATCATCGATGGCCAGAAACAGGGCCTCGGCTTTTCGATTCTCGCCATCACGATCATGATGATGCTCGGCCTGCGCTCGCTGAAGGTGGGCGCGTGGAGCATGGCTCCCAACCTGATTCCCCTTCTCGTGCTGGGCGCCGTGCTGGCGCTGCTGTGGGAGAAGGCCGACTCCGACAGCCTTATCGTGGCCATGATCGCCATCGGCATCGGCGTCGACGACACCATTCACTTTCTCATGCGCTACAAACTCGCGTCGGAGCGTACCGACGATCACGCCGTAGCCGTGCGCGAGACTTTTCACTTCGCCGGGCGGGCCATCGTCATTACGTCGATCATTCTGGTCATCGGCTTCGCACCGCTCGCGCTGAGCGATTACCACACGCTGTTCATCATGGGAACCCTGCTGCCCATGACCCTCGTCATGGCCCTCCTGGCCAACCTCTTCCTCGTGCCGGCGCTTGCCCGGTTGGGGTTGATGCGGTTCGAGAGCGAGAAACGACCGGAAGGGAAGCCGCTGGTATTCCGATAAGGCTCTCGGGACTGCGATCTGCAAATCTTTCCTGCCCCCTGAACGCTTCGGCCGGCATGCGTCCGTCATCCGTGTTCGCCGCGTGGCGTGCCAGAGCGCTTCCTGTGTAATCGGCTATGGAATGACTCGCCTTGAGAGCTCCCTGCCCCGTCTCTTCCGGAAAAGCGCGCCTTCCGGCTATCCTGTACGCGGCTCGAAACTGCTCTTTCATACGCAGGCCCCGAGGTTCGGGCCGGAGCCGTTGCGGTATGGGCTGGCGAGCTCGACGGAGTCTTCAGCAAGCACGCCCTCCCTCAATCGGGTCCTCGGAACCACATTACCGGTACGCGGCCATGCCGACGAGAGCCTTGAATCAGCGCAGTAGACGATTCAAGGGTTGAAGAGGCCCAATAGAGATGTACTATTATGCGGGCTTTGTATTAACGACCGCCTCGCGAGCCTCGCCTCCCACACCGGACATGACGAAAAGCTTTGCTACGATCAGCCGGGTAGTCTATGCCCTGGCGTTCCGGCGACATACCTATGAAATTCTTTCCCGACCGGGAACTCGAGCGGCGGCCTCCCGGCGGGCCTTCCTCGCATCACGACGACGATATCGCCGTGCTCCGCATCGGCGACGTGTCGCGACAGACCGGGCTTTCGGCTTCGGCCATCCGGAAGTACGAGACGATGGGTCTGCTGCTGCCCAGGCGTACGCGTTCAGGTCACAGGCTCTATTCCAACGGTGACATCGCCTGGATACTGATGATGCAGGCTTTTCACGAAGAGACAGGGCTCGGCCCTCACGGCGTCGCCTACCTTCTTCGCCTGCTGCCGAATCGAA
>JAWLBW010000333.1:0-4781 GCA_041687475.1 bacterium | reverse complement strand
CGGCCGCGCGCCGCAGGTCGCCGGTTTTCTCGAGCAGCAGGGCCGAGTTGTACACGGCGTCGGGCCCTTCCTTCTCTGCGGGGAATTCGCGGGCCAGCTTGAGGTAATACTTGACCGCGCCGATGTAGTTGAGCACCTTTTCGTTGTCGCGGGCCATGGAAAACACGGCCTTCGGAACGTAATCGCTGTCGGGGTATTCCTTCAGCAGGCGTTCGTACACGGAAATGGCTTCGTAATACCGGCCTTCGCGCTCATAGTTGAGCGCCGCGTTGAAGAGGGCGTCGTCGGCAAATTCCGATTCGGGAAAACGGGCCACCATATCCTGATACACGAGGGCGGCCTGCAGGCGGTTGCCCTTTTCTTCCTGCACCCGGGCGTCCTTGAAGATGGAGCCCGACAGAATGCCGCCCAGGTACCCCTTGACGTCGTCGCGCAGGCCCAGGTTGCCTTCGAGCACTTCGTAGGCGAACTTGTTCAACTCGCCGTACTGTTGCTCGAGCGTATAGGTAAGCACGATGCTCTTGAGCGCCTCGAAGGTAAGCTCGTGTCCCGGATACATGTCGAGAAACGCAAGAAACACTTCGCGGGCCCGTGCGTTCTCGCCGAACTTCAGGTAAAGCTGCCCATCGGTGTACAGCAGCACCGCGTTGCGCTCGCTCTGGGGAAAGAGTTCGCGGTAATACCGGGTGGCTTCGATGAGCCGTTCGGCCTGCACCGGAAAGTCGGGACGCGGCCCCATGGCCGCCTGTTCGGTGGCGTCGGTAACCGGTTCGCCCCCCCGCTCCATGAGGGCTTCGAAATAGCCTACCGCGCGGGCGCCTTCGTAAGATTTTTCGAACTCTTCAAGCCAGTTGCGGTACGCCAGAACCATGTTCCACGCGGCGTCGCCGAAATATTTGTTGTTGGGGTTGACGAGATCCTTGGTCACGCCGCGATAGCGGGCGCCGGCGTCTTCCCAACGGCCCTTGGCAAAGAGAATTTCGGCCAGCAGAAAGCCTGCCTCGGCGCCGCGTTTGCTTTCGGGAAAGCTGCGTACGAAGCGGGCGTAACTTTCGGCGGCGTGGTCGTAGTAACGTGCGGCCACGGCGGCATCGGTCTCTGCGTCGCGGGCTCGCGCGGGCGTACGCTTGGCCTTCGTCGTTTTCTTCGCCGCTTCGTCGGCTGCGGGGGCGGCGCCTGCGGCCCGGGCAGCGGCCTCGGCCGAGTCGTTGCCGTCGTTTTCCATGGCCTGGGCACGGGCATGCCAGTACTTGGCGTACTCATACAGCAGTTTCTCGGCCAGCTCGCGGGTTTCGGCGGCAAGCTGCGGGTCTCGCGCCGCCTCGGTGGCGCTGCCGGCATAGTACCGGTACCAGTCTGAGCCGGGACCGAAGCCGGTCACGATACGTTCGCGAACACTGAAGGCCTCTTCCAATTCGGTCAGGCGCTGGTGCGTTTCCATGACCTTGACCAGAATGGCCGGGTTCTCGCGGTAGAGCGGAAACCGCTCGGTCGTACGCGTGTAAACCTCGATGGCCTCTGCATAACGGGTCTGGTCGAACAGCACGTCGCCCAGCCCGAGGTAAAGTTCGATGGCGTAGGCCCGGCCGCCGATTTCTTCGAGGAAGCGCTCGAGGGCGTCTACGCCCCCCTCGTCGGAAAAGCTGATGCCGATGTACTTGATGGCCTCGCGGCGCATGGCGGTTTCGCGATTCTGGTGCTTCTCGCCGTAATCGATGACGGCCACGAAGTACCGGTTGGCCGGCGCCATCTCGTTCAGGCGGTAGTGCGCCCACCCCAGCTTGTACAGCGCCTTGTCGTGCAGCATCGGATCGTCGAATTCCAGCGTGGCCTTGTACTGGTCGATGGCCCGTTGATATTCGCCGATTTCGAACCAGAATTCGCCCACCCGGAAGGTGACTTCGGGCGCGAACTTCGAATCGGGGCGGTCACGCAGCAGGCGCAGGTAGTAGTCGATGGCCTCGTCGCCGCGATCGTCTTCATTCAACGTGTAGCCCAGAAGATACAGGGCCTCTTCGAGCTTCGGGTGCGTCGAAAAACGCTCGACGAACCGCCGATACAGCTCAATCGACGCATCGAAGTCGATCCGGGGAAAAACGGGCTCTTCGGCAAGCTCGCCCCTGGCATGGGCGTCGTACTTGCGCTCGAAATCGGCCATGGCCTGCATGAACTCGTCGTTGGCGCGCTCGAAATAGAGCTCGCCGAGGCGCAGCATGGTTTCGGCAATCAGACCGCTGTCAGGGTGCCGCGAAAGAAACAGCTCCATGCGCTCGATGAGGGCGGCACGGCGCTTGCGTTCCTTTTCGTTCAGCGCATCGACGACCTTCTGATAACCGTCTTCGATGCGGGTTTCCTCGATCTTCTTCTTCTGCTCGATCACCGCCTGAATGGCGGCGCGTTTTTCACGGATTCGACGATCGAAGGTTTCGATACGAAGGCGAATGGCCTCGACGCGGGCCCCCTCGAGGTACGGCGGCAACACTTCAGCGGCGCGCGCGGGCACCACGAGCAGAACAAACAGGCATATCAGCGGGAGCAGAACACGCATCACGGCCGCTCCTCGGGCTGAATGTTCGCGCCCTTCGCTCCGTCGGGCTGCGGGGGCGTGTCGATGCGCAGCACGCGTCCTTCCGAGGGAACACTGCTGCGCGCGCCGGCCTGTTCCTCAGGCGACAGAATGGCAGATTCGGCGCCGGCCTCGAGCTGTTCGAGCTGAAGCTGCGCGTTATACAGGGCGCGCGCAAGGCCCACGACCTCGTTGCCGAGGGTCAACAGCTCGCGCCCGTAGGGACTGTCGACGCTGCCTGTGGCGCTGGCCAGATCTTCGGGCTTGAGATCTTCGACGCCGGGGTAGGTTTCCTGCTCGCTGTCGGTTTTGAGAATGTCGGCGTAGTATCCGTCGAGGCGTGCCAGCCGCTCCTGTTTTTCCGACAAGAGCTCGCGCACCTTCCGGTCTTCGAGCTCCTTCACGCGCCAACCGGTATCGAGAGCGCCCAGATCGGCCCTGATGGCCGTGTCGCCGACGTTGCCGAGCACGCGATCGAACTCCTGTCGGGCGTACAGACCACGCCGGTAAACGCCGAGGCGCGACAGGGTGCGCGCCGATTCCTGGTAACGAGCGAGCACCCTGCGCTCGCCTTCGACGCGGGCGCGGGTGTCGAGCAGAAGATGTTCCTGAATATCGGCCAAGGTCGTGCCGAGCGAGCGAAGCGAGCGCTGCAATTCGGCCGATTGCCGGAAGAGCACCGTGGCGCGGCGGTAGAATCCGTAGCGCTGGTCGACGCGCAGACGACGGAACACCGCTCCGTGCAGCCGGTCTTCGAGGTAAACCGTGTATTCGAGCGCCGCGTCAATCCACTGGTCGTCGAGACTGACCTCGCGCGACAATTCGGCAAGATGGCTGCGCGCTTCGCGCAGAAAGTCGTCGGCAGCCAACGGATCGTCGACTTCGGCAATCTGATTCGAGCCGACGCGCTTGTTGGTGTCGAGCCCGATTTCGGGGTGAATCTGCAACAGGTAGTCGGCAATCTGCCCGAGCAGCGACTGGCGCATGGCGCTGGCCTGGTTTACGTCGGCCGGCAGATAGCGAATGGCTTCGAGATCGGTGCGTACCCGTCGAATGGTGCGCAGGAGGTCGAGTTCGGGCTCCGTGGCGGCCCTGATGAAAGGCCGGAGGCGCAATTCGAGAATGCGGGCCTGAATGTGATAAAGACTGTCGGAGAGTTCGAGACGAATCAGGTTTTCGAGCCCGGCCGGATCGGCGGGTCCCCCGCGGGGGCCGGCCGCCAGTACTTCGACTTCGTCGAGCTGTCGATACAGATCGCGAATCTGCTCTTCGACCTCTTCGATCGCGGCCAGCAATTCGCCCGACTCCCGCACGTCGGCGCCCTGGCCGACCCAGAGCCCGATCTGCGCCGGCAGCGTAACCTCGGCCGCAGCCGGCTTTGCCGAAAGTCGCTCGAAGAAAACGACCGGATCGGACACCGTCGACGCATACTTCGACAACTGTCCCTGCAGCTGTTCGAGCAGCACGCGCGTATCTTCGAAATGACCGTACGCCTGGTTGAATTTGCCCTGCTCGATGGTCAGGTACCCGACCAGCAACGAGGCCTCGAGCACCTTCGGGCTTTCGGGACGCTCGCGCAGCAGAATCTGCACATTCTGCAGGGCCGGCAGAACCTGGTCCTGCTGCAGAAGCACCCACGCGCTCTCGAGCAGCGCCGCGTCGAGATACTTGCCGTCGTCGGGCACCGACGCATACTCATCAAGTGCTTCGTCGAACCGTCCGGCCTCGGCGTGCAGTCGGGCCAGAGACAGGCCGGTCAGCTCACGCAAGCGGGCGATGCGAACGGGTTCGTCGGGATCGGCCGTGGGGCCGGTGGCGGCTTCTTCGGGCAGCGCCTTGCGCACCTGCTCGAAATAGGTTACCGCCTGCGCATACGACGTAGGTGAAGTGGCCGCAAGGGCTCCCATGTGAAAGCGTGCCTCGGCGTAAAAACGACTGCCGGGTTCGACTTCCTGCAGATAGGCGGCTGCCCGCGTAGACGAAGCGCCGAGCCAGGCCCGCCCAAGGGTATAGGCCGCTCGGCTGCGCTCGTCGCCGGTCTGGGCAATATCGGCGAAATGGCGGCCGGCCGTTTCCAGCTCTTCGTCCATGGCCGCCAGCTCGGTCAACCGCGCACCCGCCGACGAGGCAAAGCGGCCGTTGGGATCGTTGGCGCGCACCATGGTGAAATAGCGCCGGGCGCCCGGCAATGCCTGTACCTTGAACAGGCTTTCGG
>JAWLBW010000332.1:0-4782 GCA_041687475.1 bacterium | reverse complement strand
TCCCGGGTTGCACGTGCGAACGGAGAGCCCCGGCTGGCCGGAAAGCGAGATTGCAGCCCTGCGGCACGTTATTGGCCATTGACCATCGCTCATCGGGCATTCCGCGCCCAAGGCGCGGACAGGTGCGAGCCCCACGCAATCACCGCCCCCCGTCATTCCGAGCGGAGGCGGCCGAAGGCCGTCGAAGCGAGGAACCTCCCGGTCTGCACGTGCGAACGGAGAGCCCCGGCTGGCCGGAAAGCGACGGGAACCCGTGAAGGTCCGGCCGGGCCTGCAATCGGAGAGGGCCCGAAGGCTGCGATACCCCGACCGGCACGTCGCCGGCCACCAGGGATCCCTCACCCCAAAGGCGAACCCTGCAGCCTGTGTCGACGAGGCTCGGGGTGACAGAACCAAGCACAGTCACTGCCGTACAGCACGTCTTGGCCATCGGTCATCGGGCATTCCGCGCCGCAGGCGCGGACCGGCTGCACGAGAGGTCCCTCCTACGTACGCCTGCGGCGTACTCCGTCGGGATGACGGGCTGCACGTAACTCATTGGCGGGGCTTCGCCCCCGAGAAGTACGTGCGAAGGGAGAAGCCTGGTTCTGCGGCAGCGGGAAAGTATCGGGGGAGGGGGAGAAAAACGTTCAGGTTCCCCGAAGAAAAAGTCGACGCTAACTCCCTGCCCGTTCGCCGGCAGGGTCGATGGCCGAAGAACGCTTTTTTGCCGATTCTTTCTTGAATTGCTCGTACTCAGGTGGGTACTCGCCCAACTGGATTTCACGAACCGGCGCCAACTTCTCAAGCCCCTCAAACAACGATTTCTTGTCGATGTGTTGGTTTTCCTTCACGTCTTTCATTTTATCATGTGCTTGTTTGATTTCGCCCCACCCCCTGATTTCACAGGAAAAACGGCAAACTCGAAAGCGCCAGGAAACCGGCAGCCAGAATGGTCATCTGTAGCCCCCTGTATCGTGCACGGGAGCGAACTTGATTTACGACAGCGTTGTGATCGATGCACTCCTCGAACCGCCTGATAAGTTCACGATAATAGAATTCATCTGCGGCCCGTCGGAGTTCCGTAAGATCACCAGGCTCCCCTTCTCCGTCCTTACTTTGAACGCGCAACTCGATTTGCTCTCGCAGAATGCGGATTTCATGCGGCAGCGGGAAAAACTTATAGCTCTTAAAGCTCGCGTCCCTCGGGAAAAGCGCCCGGTAAAGAAACCATCCGGCCAAGCCAAGGAATAGAGCAGTCAGCAGAAGCAAGAGATACACGGCCAGGACATTAAGCGGCGCAAACGAAAAACCCGGCCGGTTATTCAAAAGGTAGGCGATTCCCGCACCAAGTGCCGTGAGCAAAGAAACGGGAATCGCGAGACTGGCGGTAATTTGATCACTGCGATCGTGTTCGCGGTTGTACCAGTCTGCGTAGAACTGAAGCTGCTGTTTCCAGTCGAAAACCATTCTCAGCCATAGAGCTATGCAATACGTCCATATTCTAACCGCTCCGGCTTGTGTACGCATGCCATCTGTTCCCCCACGCCCGGAGCAGCCGGACGGCTGCGATCCCCCGACCGGCACGTCGCCGGCCACCAGGGCCCCCTCACCCCACCGGCGAACCGTGCAATGCGTGTCGAAGGGGTTCGGGATGACAGGACCAGGCAAAGTCGCATGCCTGCGGCACGTTATTTGCCATTGACCATCGGGCATTGGGCATTCCGCGCCCCAAGGCGCGGACAGGGCATTGGGCATTCCGCGCCCCAAGGCGCGGACAGGGCATTGGGCATTCCGCGCCCCAAGGCGCGGCCGCCCCATCAGACCTCCATCCGTGTCGCACGCGAGGCTCGCCACGACGCCGCCCGTGTAATCGCCCGGTAGAGCGAGTCGCGCCCATGCCCGGTACACGGATACCAGGGCGTCTCTCCGCCGCAGGCGGCGCGGAGGTTGCGGCCGAACGTAGTGCGCACGAAGCGACTTATGACCACCACGTCGTATTCCCCCAGATGGGCCTTTAGCTTTTCAAGCGTGTGATTCCAGTTCGAACTCCACCCGGGAAAGCAGAAAGTCGCTTCGACTTGGGGATGTTCTTTGGCAAGCATTTCCCGCAGGGGTTCCTCATAACGCTCCTGCACTTCATTCCCCCCGACATAGAGTACGCGCGTGGGGGGCAGCATGGCGGGGCCGGGCGTGGGTTCGGTGGTGGGAAGGTCTTCTCGCAGGCGCGTGAGGTCTTCGGCCGGCGTTCCCAACCCCATTAGCTTCTCAAGCACGGCCTCCATTTCCGGCTGGTCGGCGTCGGACCGGGCGAGGTAGAAGACTTTGGTCAGCAGTTCGCGGGCCGCGGAAAGGTGCCCTTCGCGTTCGTGCAGCCAGGCCTGCTGGTACAGCAGGTCGGTCTCATCCCAAACGGCCAGCACCTCGTCGCGGTGCGCGGTAAGAAAGGCGAGCAGGCGTGCCCCGTAGGTCGAGTCGCGCCCGGCAAGGGCCTCCATGTGGTCGAGCACGGCCTCGACTTCGTCGTAGGCCCGGTGGTCGGCGGCAATGGCGAAGAGCTTTTCCAGCCCCTCGGCCACCTGGGTCGGGGGAAGGTGGCGGGCCGTGAGCAGGGCGAGATATTGGCGCCGGATGGTCTCGTTCTTCCGCAAGAGCGCGGTATCGCCGAGCAGAAGAAAGGATTTGTCTTTTCGGGTCGAAATCAGATACTGCGCCACCTTTTCGACCAGCGAAACGTCGTCATAGAGCGCCAACGCGTTGGTTAGCCGCTTCCACAACCACAGGGGGAAGCGGAGGTCGGTTTGCAGGGCCGTTTCGACGCGACGGCGCACCTCGCTCAACCGGCTGGGATCGCAGGCCTCGGCAAGGGAAATGGCGACGAGAAACTCGGTCCACTCCATAAGGCGAATACTGCGATACGCACTCTCCTTCTCCTGCATTCCGCAAAGCGATGCGCTCAGGTAGCATTCGGCGTCGCGGCTCTCGCGGCGGTGCAACGACAGCAGGCCCATGATGAAGGCGGCGTTCGTGGCCATGCCCTCACACGCAAACGCATGCTGAATCTTCGGCAGCTGGGCTTCCAACGCGCGCACGGTCGTGGCAAAGCCCTCTTCGTCGGTATTCGGAAGCACCGATTCCAGCGACCGGAACCCCGCCTCGGCAAGGGCGAGATCGGCCCAGGTGTTGGCCTCTTCGCGGAATCGACCGGCATCGAGCGCCTCCTGAAAAAAGGACTTGGCGAGTTCGAATTTTCCGTTGCGCAGGTGGGCCTGCCCGAGTTTTCGCGTGACCCGCGGAATCATGCGCTCGTTGAGTTGCACGTCGAACGACGGTGGGGGCACCTTCTTGAGCAGCGCTTCCAAAACACTGACCGCCCGTGCCGCGTCGCCTTCGCGCACGAGGCCGGCGCCCTTTTCGTATACGGCATTGAGAATGCGTTCGGCCTGACGTGGATTCCGCGGCAGCGGCGCACTGGAAAACAGCGCCATGGCCGGCGTCAGAGCACCTGCCGCGAGAAGGGGTTGGAGCAGGGATTCGACCAGCATCTGCCGGGCACCGGGCGGCCCCCCGCGCAGACATTCGCTCCACGCCTGGCGGTATCGGTCAATCAACAGGGGCAGGTCTTCGCCGCCCGCCCGGAGCTTTCCCAGAAGATATCCGGTAAGGTTCCATGCCCTTCGTGCCGCGTTTGCGCCCTGAATGTGATGCCGCAGCTCGCGGCCCAGGAGGGCGTCGACAAAACCCAGGTGAAAGTAGCTCTGCAGCCGGTCGTGACTGAGGTCGATGACCTCGTGAATCATGTCTTCGAGGGCGTCGGGCGTGGGCGCGCCTTCATTCCCGATGGCCGCCGCCACCGCCGTGCGAATGAGAATGCGATCAAGCGTCGTGAAGGCCTCGCTGTCTTCGGCCTCATCTCCATCGGTGAATTCGAGCGAGTCTGCGTCTTCGTTTTCACCCGGAGATTGCGTCTCTTCCTTCGACACTTCGAGCACATGACAGAGAAAGAGCTGGAAGGGCCGTTCGGCCACCGCCTCGGGCAGCTTCACCCAGTGGTCGTGATCGTGCTCGAGCTGGTAGGCGTAGTAGAGGAGAATGTCGAACGGGGGGTATCGGTCGCGAACGCCGGCAAGCCCCCGTGTGAGCGCGGCCACCGTAACGGGCTCGGTACCTTCGGGAATATCGTACCCATCGCGTGGGGTGCCCTCGGCATCGAGAATGGCGCAAACCATCTCGGCACAATGCTCGATGAGGTAGATGCGCACGCACTCTCGGCGAAGGCGCGG
This sequence comes from bacterium, assembly GCA_041687475.1. Classification (GTDB taxonomy): domain Bacteria; phylum J088; class JAWLBW01; order JAWLBW01; family JAWLBW01; genus JAWLBW01. The sequence continues at coordinate 520 of JAWLBW010000332.1, read as the reverse complement.
CAGCACCTCGACCAGGTGCGCGAGGGCGGGCGCCTTCCACGAAACCGGCTGGTTGCGCACAAACCGCTCACGGAATCGTCTGGTTTTCGCGAGCCGCCGGACGGCATCATTCACGAACGTCTGCTTCGTCGGCCCGGTCCAGAAGGCCGTGCACGCGATGATCCGCGTGTCTTCGGGCAGCTTCAGCCACAGCTCCTGCAGGGAAGGAAACGCTCTGTCGGGTGCAGTCATCGTTCTCCCACCGGTCGTTATTGTCTTTGCCCTCGTCTTGAAAATCGGGCATAGCAATAGGGTCTTCTGCGCTCGACTTTAGTACCAAAGGTGTCACAAGGTCAAGCGATTTCTTTTCGCGCGACCGACGTCTGACGACGACCGTGCAACCATGCTGTCACGGCATGGGCCGACCAGGTCGTCGCTCTTTGCGCGCCAGCGGCGCGACAAGGTGCGAGCCCCCACGAAATAACCGCCCCCACGTCATTCCGAGCGGAGGCGGCGGCAAGCCGCCGTAGTGAGGAACCTC
>JAWLBW010000331.1:0-4784 GCA_041687475.1 bacterium | reverse complement strand
CCTGAAGATCGGCCGCAGCGCCGTATCCGTGAAGGAGAAAGATCACGGGATATGCTTTTTCGATATCGTAATCTGCGGGAATAACGACCTTGGCCGGTCTGTCGCCGCCGATGACGGTCGGCGGTTCGGGGCTCAGGCCGGTGTCGGTGTCGATCTTGACGTTGACCGGTTCGGTTCCGGTGCAGGCGACCAGGAGCAGGGCAAGGGCAAGACGAAGATACTTCAGTCCGGGCATGGCTAATCCTTGGAGGAAGAAGACCGGCGACGGGGCGGAAGACAGATGCGCCCGTCAAGGTGTTACCGGCATTGTACCCGGTGGGGTGACCGAGAGAAAGCCGCGATTCGCCGACGCACACCCGCCCCCCTTGCAGAGGGCGTCTCTACCCTGCGTCACGCAAGCGTCCTGCGCCGATGCACGCAAAGACGGTGGCTCAGGCGTGCCGGTGATTCTCCGAGCCGTCGGAGCCCGCATTGGCGGCTGCCGCTTCGTTCAGCACGGACTCGAGGGTATCGATGGAGAAGGGCTTCTGCAGAAAAAGAGCGTCGGACAGGTCGTCGCCAAGCTCATCTGCGGTGGGGCGCGCTCTTCCCGTGGCAAATATAATCTTCATCGACGCGTATTCGCGGGCGACCAGTCGGGCAAGCTCGAGGCCGCTCATGCCGGGCAGCGTCAGGTCGGTAAGCAGAACATTGAAAGACTGTTGCTTCAGGGCGGTAACCGCAGCCTCGGCGTCGTCGACCGCGGTAACGGCATGGCCCGAGTCTTCGAGCAGCTCGCAGACCGACTCCTGAATATCGAAATCATCTTCGACGAGAAGGACCCGGGTCGTCGGCTGGGTCGTGGGGGACAAAGCATGGGTTTCCTGCGCAGGAGCCGAAATGGCGGTTTCGGCAGGGGGGCCGCTGGGCGACTCCGTGGGTAAGATGGAATTTCTGCGGAGGGCGTGTTGCAGCTTTCGCGCCAGGTCGAGTCGACTGTAGGGTTTTCGCAGCAGAATGACGCCGGGAGTCAGCCTGCCCCCTTCAACGATGTCGGTTTCGGCATAACCCGAGGTAAAAACCACACCGGCATGCGGAATCAGCTTTCTGGTTTCGCGGGCCAGCTCGACGCTGCGCACGGGGCCGGGCATGACTACGTCGGTGAAGAGAAGATCGATTCGCAGGCCCGCGCGAAGTTGCTCGAGGGCCTGGTGCGCGTTGGCGGCTTCGTGTACCCGATAGCCGAGGTCGCTCAGCATATCGACGGCGGTTGCCCGTACCTCGGGGTCGTCTTCGACGACGAGAACGACTATACCCTGACCGCTCGGAAACTCGACGTCGGGCACCCAGGTAGAAGGTTCGGCAGAGGCCGTCTGTGTTGGCGCCGAGACCGCAGGCAGGTGAAAGTGAATGGTCGTTCCACGGCCGGGTTCGCTGTCGATGCCGATGTAGCCGCCGCTCTGTTTGATGACGCCGTAGGCCATGCTCAGGCCCAGGCCCGTACCGCGTCCTTCGGGTTTCGTGCTGAAGAAAGGCTCGAACACGCGGTCGACGAGCTCGGGAGGAATGCCGCAGCCGGTATCGGTAATCGCAACACGGAGCCAGCGGCCATGCAGGGTTTCGCCTGATCGCAACCGGGTGTCGGCCGTATTCTCGACACCGATGCGCAAGGTGCCCTCTCCGTTCATGGCGTCACGGGCGTTGAAGGCCAGGTTGAGAATGACGTTTTCGAGCTGGTGCGGGTCTGCGAAGGTGGTGGGCGACTGCGCACGAATGTCGATATCGAGCCGGATCCCTTCACCCAGCGCGCGTTGGAGCAGTTCGTTGACGCCCGCGAGCAGTTCCCGCAGGTCGATGGCTCGCGGCTCGAGAGGCTGGCGCCTGGCGAAAGCCAGAAGCTGGTTGGCGACCTTGGCACCTCGTTCTACGGCCGACATGGCGGTCGCGAGACGCTGTGCAGACTTGTCGTTCTGCCGGCTCAGGTTCTTCTGCATCAACTGCAGATTGGCGCCGATGACCTGCAGCAGGTTGTTGAAGTCGTGGGCCACGCCGCCCGTGAGCTGACCCACCGCTTCCATTTTCTGCGCCTGGCGAAGGGCGGCCTGGCTTTCCTCAAGGGCTCTGGTGCGCTCTCTTACCAGCTCTTCGAGGTGTTCGCGGTAGGTTTGCAATTGCTCTTCGGCGCGTTTCTGCTCGGTAATGTCATGCCCTTCGACGAAAATGGCCGAGACCGAACCGTCGGCTTCGACCACGGGCTGATAGAGAAAATCGAGATATACCACATCAGGGGCTGCGCCGGGGTTGCGTTGCAGGTGAAGCTTCACGCTGCGTCCGACATAGGGTTTACCGGTGGAAAAAACGTCGTCCAGAAGCCGAATGAAACCCTGCGACGCCACCTCGGGAATGGCATCGATGACCCGTTTACCGATCAGATTGCGGTGCCCTACGAGCTGCGAGTAGGCGTGGTTGGCCAGCTCGAAGACATGCTCGGGGCCTCGAAGAATGGCCATGAAACCGGGGGCCTGCTCGAAAAGCGTGCGAAGCCGGGCCCGCTCGGCCGTGAGCGTTCGATTGGCTTCCTGAACCTTCTGGGCACGTTTGAAAACGTATTCTTCAAGCTGAAGAGGAGAACGGGCCACCGAGCCGGTTTTCATCGGCAAGGTTGCCTGCTTCATCTGATGAAGGTCGGTAACGTCGTTCGTATGCTGCAGTATGAACGCAACCTGCCCCTGGGCATCGGTAATCGGCGTGTGGGTGGCGCTCCAGTAGCGCAGGGTATGCCGTACCGAACCATCGGGCTCCTTGACGGGCATGGTATAGGGAATGAGCGCAAGGTGATCGACCTGACCCGTTTCCAGCACCTTGAGGAAGGAGGCGCGCAGGAGCTCGGCCGGCGAGTCTTTCAGGTCGGTCGGCGCTCCGGGAAAGACGTCGAACAGGCAGCGGCCCAACAGCTCGTCAAGTCTGGCGCCCGTTACTTTCAGGTACGCCTCGTTGGCCGCAACGTATCGCAGGTCGCGGTCGAGTAGCATGTACGGGTTGGGCGAGGCGTTGAAGAGTTGCTCGAAGTCTATGCGGGAACGGGCCATGACCGGAACGGGTGGAAATGAGATGGGTGATGCTGACCAGATTCACATTCGCTCCGTGAGGGGCTTGTCTCAGCCTATCCGAAAAGAATGGCTTCAACAAGGATAACTTGCCGGAGTGGCCAGATGTGTTGCATGGCTCGACCTCTAATCGCACACCGGGCAAGGTGTAGGAAGGTGCGCCCGCACGCACCATGCATGCGGGCGTGTCGAAATCATGGGTTACAGGTTCGGTTTTCGTAGTATTCGTTGTTGAAGGGACTCAGCCCCTCGTATAGCCACAGGTTCAAATCGAGGCAGTAATGGTGAATCAGGCGGTTCAGCGTCGTGTTGAAGCTCGTGGGCGTCGCCGTCGCCTCGGTGGGGCCGCCGAAGTGGCTGAGGTCGAGGCGAAGCAGGCCGCCGAACGCGGCGTCACGTAAAGCCACATAAGCGAGCATGGGTGCTTCGGCCGTCACGATGAGACCGTCTTCGGGCAGCGCGATATCGGGAATTGGCCCCCCGTTGTCGAAGAAGTCGTATTCGACAAGCCCGTCGGGGTATTCGAAGTGCGCGGTATCGTCTCCTTCCAGGCGAAAGAGCTGCTGCAGCTTCAGAAGCCAGCGGCTTTCACCCGGTACGTACCAGTACTCGTATTCCCAGGCGAAAGCGAATCGGGAACCGTCGATACCCGGACGCGTGTACTCGTAAACATGAGGAAGGTAGTCGCGCAGCCCCTTTTCCGTCTTGAAAAAGGCGTCGAGGTCGAGGGCGATGACATCGGGCACCGTTCGGCCGCCGTTGGTCAGGCGGCTGACGTAGGCTTTGTGGAAGAGGCCTTCGTCGCGTCGCGCGATTTCGTCGATGACGGCCTGAATGCCTGGCCCCACACGCACCGCCGGTCCGTCGTTTTCGAGATTGTCGAGTACGGCGGCGCCGAGTTCTTCCAGCACGCCCCACGTTTCGTCGGCGAGAGGTTGCGTGAAGGTCGAAGAGAGCGCGACGGGTTTGCCTTTCGTGGTAATCTCGACCTGTTCGGCCAGGCGGCCGATGGCCGGAACGGTCAGGCTTTCGGGGCGGCCGTCGCCGTCGTCGTCGCTCCACGACAGAACGCGGCGCTCGTCTCTTGACGCGGCAGAATGCCTGATGGCGGCAAGCAGTCCGTCGTTCTTCGGAGCGACACCCTGCAACTCATGCATTCGACCGCCGAGATACGATACGGCGGCAATGAGGCCGTTACGAACGCCTTTGCGGTCGTCTCCGTTTCCCCGCAAGCGAGCTTTCGATGACGCATCGTCGGCGAGCAGCCCGATATGCGGGTTGGCTTTCAGGTAGGCAGCGAGGCCCCCGTGCAGGTCGGCGGGCCACTCGAGCTTCGCAATTTCGAGGTTGTGGGCCATGACGTAGTCGATGGCGGCCTGCAGGGTGTTGGCGAGAGCGGCAATGACCAGGACTTCGGTTTTGTCCCAGGTGCCTGACAGATCGAGGGTGACGGTGTCGCCCTTGAGCCTGATTTCGGTGTCGGCATTGTTTCCGCCAAGCAGCCGCAGCAGGAACGTCGGATCGCCGGTCAGGGGAAAGGCTTCGAGTTCTAGGCGGGGCGATTCCATGCCGGCGAGAACGTAACCGTGCCGGTCGATACCCGCCAGCGCGCCTTCGACCGATGAAAGAACGGGCCCGAGCAGATCCTGCAAGTCGACCATCGACCGGAAGGGGGCGTTCTGTGACGCCTGTCCCTCG
>JAWLBW010000330.1:2211-4859 GCA_041687475.1 bacterium | reverse complement strand
TCGAAAACACCTCGGTCAGCGCCATCAAGATGCGCATCGCGCGAGGACGCGAGATGCTGCTGGCGCGATTGTCGAGGTTGCTGGAGAGAGAGCGATGAGCGAAAGCCTTTCACAACGCATGGAACGCTACCTCGAAGGGACCATGTCTCCCGAAGAAAGGGCCGGATTTCTGCGCGAGCTGGAAGCCGATCACCCTTCATCCTACCGGGCACTGCTGGCACTGGAAAAGCCCCGCCGGGTAGCCGATGACCTCGAGCCCGACCCCTGGTTCACCGCGCGGGTACTCAAGCGGCTGGACGAACACCGCAGGCGCCCGCTCGCCCGACTCAGGCAGGCCCTGTTCGCGCCGCTGAACGTACGCGTACGACCGGCCAGCCTCGTGCTCGGTACCGGCATATCGCTCATGCTGTTCTTCGGCTGGGCGCCCCTGTTCGAACCTGTTCCCTCGATTATCGAGACCCTGCCCCGCGAAGTAAGCGTCGAACTGCGTTTCGATCTGCCTCACGCCGGCAGCGTGAGCGTTGTCGGCGACTTCAACGGATGGATACCCGACCGCACGCCTCTCGTACCCGTGGGCGACGGCGAATGGATTGCCCGGCTCAAGCTGCCGCCGGGCGTGTACCAGTACCAGTTCGTGGTCGACGGCAACGACTGGGTGCCCGACCCACGCGCCGCCACCCAGGTCGACGACGGGTTCGGCAACCGCAACAGCGTACTGGCGCTCTGACATCGCCCCCCCACAGTCGGCTACCCTGCCGCGGAGCCACCCGGACAGTACGCGCAACGAATCGTGCACCCTGACGGACTCTACGTGTACAATATGGGTTTACCCCGCAGCCCGACACACCTCATGAGCCTACAGTCATTGCCCCAGCCCGTTCGCAGTTTCTATGAAGCCTTTCAACGCGGCGACATGGATACGATTCAGTCGCTTTATGCCGAGGATGCGAAGCTTCGCGACCCGGCCATCGGCTTTCTGCTCGGCCAGGACGACCTGACCGCCCACGGCATTACCGCCATTCTTCAGTACTTCTACCAGTCGTTTTCGAACATGCCCGCGCCACCGGTCATCGAGGTAAAGCGCTGGTGGGAAAGCGGAAGCCAGATCATCGTCGAGTATGCCGAGGGCATGATGACCTACCTCGAAATCTTTACCGTGCGCGACGGAAAGATTGCCGGCCAGGAAGTATTCTGGGGCTCTATTCCGCCGGCGCCGCTGCTGACGCGCCGACAGCCCCCACGAACCAACTGAGTCGCCGCGTTCGGCCATCACCCATAGGCCGTATGCCTGCAACCCGGGACAGGTGAAACCGGCCTGGCCGATGCGTTTTCGCTCAGTGGCAAAACGAAAAAAGAAAGAGACCCCACACAGGAATGCGCAAGGTATAAGGGAAGGCGCGACGTTCAGTCGGGTTCGTTCTGCTTGCGCAGCCCGCCGACGAAATCACGAATGAGCGAGGCTTCCTGCCGGTCAATGCGCTTGAAGCGTATGCCCAGGCCGACGCCGATGCGATCGTTGCCGCCGGGGTTGCGCTTCGTCCACACGACCTCGCCGGTCACCTTGATGATGCGCCCGTTGCCGGGAATGGTGAACTGGATATCCAGATCGGTACCCGGCTCGACTTCGCTGATGGCCTGGAGCATCATACCGCCTTCACTGATGTTGATCGTGAAGTCGGAAAAGAAAGTTCCGGGTCCCAGGCAGTTAACCCTGGTTTCCAGCGGCGCCCGCTCGAATTTCCGAATGTCCGGTGGTTCTTTCAACAAGTATCACCCAACAATAAACCCGGGTTGCTTGAAGACCGCCCGGGAGGCGTTACCCATTTGTAACACGGCATCAGCATAACACCCCGAACACACCGCTGCAAGGGCAATTCGGGCACCCGACGGCAACTAACCGGTCGGTTAATGCAAACACGGGGCAAAAATCGCCCAAATAAGCCTGCTCGGCAATCGAGCACCCTGCGCTGAAAGAAGTTTTGCGAGTCAGGACAAAGAAAGGTTCGCGGTCGTTACCGTCAGGGTCGAACGGCAGGTCCAGGCATCTCCGACAACGAAAAAAACAAGCATACGCTCAGACCGTGAAGCCTGCGCCACGCCACACGCCACTCAGACAATAAGCATGGCGTCGCCGTAGGAATAGAAGCGATATTTTTCGCGCACCGCATCGCGATAGGCTTCAAGCATGAGTTCACGCCCGGCAAAGGCCGCCACGAGCAGCAGCAGCGTCGAGCGCGGCAGATGGAAGTTCGTAATAAGCCGGTCGACCAGCCTGAACTCATACCCGGGCGCGATGAATATGTCGGTTTCGCCGCGAAAAGCCTCGAGACGCCCACGTTCGCGCACGGTACCCTCGAGGGTGCGTACCACCGTGGTACCAACGGCGGTTACCCTGCCCCCCCGCAAACGGTGGTCATTAATATATTCGGCCGTTTCCGGTGAAACCTCGATCTCTTCGGCGTGCATGCGATGCTCGGTCACATTGTCGCCCCGAATGGGCATGAAGGTACCCATGCCCACGTGCAACGTTACCTCGCGGGTAACGACGCCCCGCCCGGCAAGCGCTGGCACCGCGTGATGGACACCGCGCTCGCCTATCCGGACGACCTGGTCCCCGAAGGCTCGGTGGAGCCCGAAGAGCGTGACTC
>JAWLBW010000330.1:0-2201 GCA_041687475.1 bacterium | reverse complement strand
CTGCAGCACGCCCGGCGTAAAGTGCAGGCCGGCCGTGGGAGCCGCGACCGCCCCGCTGTGCCTGGCAAAGACGGTCTGATAGCGTTCGGCATCGGCCTCCCAGGTTTCGTTTTCGCCCAACTCGCGCCGCCGCTGCACGATATACGGCGGCAGCGGCAGCCGGCCGCTGCGTTCGAGCACACCAGCAAGCTCGGCGCCGGTTTCGACCCGCCAGCCGTCGCCCTCGCGCGCCACGAGCCGCACGGTCAGCCCATCGAGCAGCACCTCGGTGCCGGGGCGCAGATTTTTTCCCCTGGCGAGCGCAAGCCAGCCGCCGGCGGGGTGAGGTCGCACAAACAGAAATTCGACCCGGCCCCCCGTCGCCTTCTGCCCGAACACCCGGCCCGGTAAGACACGGGTATTGTTCACCACGAGAAGATCGTCGGCATCGAGTATTTCGGGAAGGTCGCGAAAGCGGGCGTGACGCCAGTTTCCGGCTTGCCGATCGACCACCAGCAGGCGGCTCTCGTCGCGCTGCTGCGCGGGATACGCGGCAATCAACTCTTCCGGAAGTTCGTAATCGTAATCGGCCAGTTGCATTCCTAGAGTGTGAACGAGGTGTCGAAAGAGGTCAAGCGAGCGTTTGCAGGGCCTGAAAACCTTCGGCTATAATGTGCGTTTTATCTCATCCGCCGAATCGAGCGGCGTAAGCCAGGAGAAAATTGGTGACTTCCACGCAGATTGTGCAGACGCTGGTGCAGATGGCGCCTCCCCAGGGGGCAGAAGGCGGCCAGAATCCGCTAGCCGGTTTCGTACCCATCATTCTCATCTTCATCATTTTCTACTTCCTGCTCATCAGGCCGCAGCAGAAGAAGATGAAGGAACACCAGACCATGCTCGGCAACCTGCAACGGGGCGACGATGTCGTCACGTCGGGTGGCGTATACGGCAAGGTTTCGGCCATTGCCGATGACGTGGTCACGGTACAGATCTCGGACAATCCCAACGTCAAGATCAAGATTCAGAAGTCGTCCATCCAGGCGGTGGTCGGCGGTGCAGCCGAGCAAGGCAAATAAGGGTAACCAACATGTTGGACTGGAAAGTGTGGCGCTGGGTCATAACCGGCGCTTTGACCGTCCTCGCAATCGTATTTCTCGTACCTACCTTCGCCCCGAAGGACCAGTTCGGCAACCCCGACCTGCCTTCGTGGTGGAAGGGCGTACTGCCCTCGAGCACGCTTAACCTGGGTCTCGACCTTCAGGGCGGCATGCACGTCGACCTCGAGGTCGGCATCGACGCGGCGCTGACAAACCGCCTGAACAGCATCGGCGAGTCGGTCGTTCGACAGCTGCGCGAAGAGAACGTGCAGCTGCAGGACTTCAGGGTCGCCGACGGCCGTCTCGTCTTCCAGGCTACCGGCGACCAGGCCAAGCGCATCAACGAGCTCGTCGACGACGAGTTTTTCGACATCGAATCGGTCGAAGGCGCCTCGGGTACCGCCACGTTCGCCTACACGAATGCGGCCGAACGCGAAGTCAGCGACATGGCGGTGCGCCAGGCCATTGAAACCATTCGCAACCGCATTGACCAGTTCGGCGTGCGCGAAGCCGACGTGGTTCGCAAGGGCGAAGACCGCATCGTCATTCAGCTGCCCGGCATTCAGGATCCCGACCGTGCCCTCGAGCTGATTCAGAACACGGCCCAGCTCGAATTCAAGCTGGTCGACACTTCGGTGTCGCAGTTCCAGCTCGAACAGCTGGTCGAAAGCGCCTACGCGCAGAACCCGACGTTGCAGACGGCGCCTGCCTCCGACGACAACATTCAGCGGCTCAACGCCATGCTGGTCGATCGCCTTCCGACAGGCATGCAGATACTGTTCAGCCGCAACAACGGCCAGTACGTACCGGTGGTGGTACAGGCGCGCCCGCTCATGACCGGCGAGTCGATTACCGACGCCCGCGTGCAGCTCGACACCCAGTTCAACCAGCCCAACGTGGGTATCGAATTCAACGCCGAGGGCGCCGACCAGTTCGAGCGCGTGACCGCCGACAACACCGGACGCCAGATGGCCATCGTGCTCGACAACGTCGTCAAGAGCGCGCCCCGCATCAACGAACGTATCGGCGGCGGCCGGGCCCAGATTACCGGCGCCTTCACCATGGATGAAGCGCGCGACCTGGCCATTGCCCTGCGTTCGGGCGCCCTGCCCGCCCCGGTCGAAG
>JAWLBW010000329.1:0-4880 GCA_041687475.1 bacterium | reverse complement strand
CCGGCGCTGATGGCAAGCCCGAGGCCCGTGCCCTCGCCCGACTTCTTGTGGTGTAGAAGGGTTCGAATACTTTCCTGCGCGCCTCTTCGGGCACGCCCGTTCCCTGGTCGGAAACGGATATTTCGAGATAGGGGCGCGTCAACAGATCGACCCCCTGCGGGGCCGTCGTAACCGGCTGCAGCATGATCTCTACGTTGCTGCCCCGCGGCGTGGCCTGAATGGCGTTCACAATCAGGTTTGTAAAGACCTGCTGCAGCAGCTCGGCATCGCCCATGACCTCGCCGTCGGAACGGGCGAGAAAGCGAAGGTAAACCCCGGCCCGTTGCGCCGTGGGGTCGAGCAGCCGCACCGCCTCGCTCAAGAGTTCGACCAGGTTCACCGGCGCCCGCGTGCGCTCGTGTCGCCGGGCAACGTTCAGCAACCGCTGCACCGTATCGGCAATGCGGTCGACCTGGTTCTGTATGGTGCGAAGGTGCTCCGAAGCCTTCTCCTTATCGTCGATGCGTCGCAGGGCCATATCGGCACGTCCGCCGATGATGTTGAGCGGCGTACCGATTTCATGGGCCAGCCCGGCCGCCACCTGCCCCAGGGTCGCAAGTTTGTCGGCCTGCCGCAGCCGGGCTTCGAGTTCGACCCGGCGCGCCGTCTCGGTTTCGAGTTGCCGGTGCTCGTCTTCGAGCCGCCGGCCCATATGTTCAATGGCGCGGGCCAGTTCGACGATTTCACTACCGGCCCCCCGTGAAATGGGCGCCTTGTAGCGAAAGTTGCCCGCCCCGATGACCGATACGGTGTGCACAAGGGCGTTGACCGGCTGGGTTACCGACTGGCGCACGAGAAAAACCGTGCCGAACAGGAGAAGGGCCAGCAGCACGAGCACGGCCGTAAGCGTCGAACGCTGCAGGTCTTCAAGCTCGAGTTGCAGGGCGCCGAGGCCGCGCGCCAGCACCATGACCCCGGCCACTTCGTGTTCATTGAAGTGCAACGGTACGTACAGGGCGTAGGCCGGCATCTCGCCAAGGGCGAGAAACTCGTATTCATTCCGATCGTGCACGAGGGCTTCACGCACCAACTGCTCGTTCACGATGTCGCGGGCGCCGCGGGTCTGCATGCGTACGTTGCCGCGGGCGTCGGCCAGGTAAAGGCCGTAAATTTCACCAATCTGCTCCGAAGCGTCAAGCAGGCGCTGCAACCGGGCAAACTCACGGTCGCGCAAGGCCTCTTCGAGCGGAACGGCCAGGGCGGTGGCCACGGTTATGGTCTCGTCCTGCATCTGCTGCACGAGGCTCATGCGTCGCTTGCTCAGCATGTCGAGCCCGTAAATCGACAGAATGATGACCAGCACAATCGTCAGGTAAATACTGATACGCGTGCCCAGACGCATGGGCAGACGCCGCCAGCCGCGCTCGATGAGCGTACTTCGGGCCGGTGCGGTCTGTGCGTCGTTCTTGTGCGGTGTGGTTTCCTGCAACACGTGTCTTAGCCTTCTCCACCCGTTACCCGAAGCCTGCGCGGGCCCTTCGGGTCACCGTTTTCGCCGTTACCCCGGGGCACCATGGCGGGTCGGAGTGCGGTATTAAACTGGTTCCCCCTAGACAGAAGAGGTTACCATAATAAAAATAAACATGAACAAGAGTGGCACGTTCTCTGCATTGGCATGTGAATTCCATGCCGAACGCCATGCGGCCATGCTGAAAGCGGCCGGATAGTGGCGGGCACGGAACTTGCTATGTTTTTTCACCAGCAGAGCCGAGTCACCCCTTTGGAGGAAAAAGATCATGAAACTGCACGTTTTCGCCGTCCTCGCAGCCTCCGTCGCTTTCGCTGCCTGCTCGGGCAGCCGCCAGGAGGTTCGCGACAGTGACGCCGCTGCGCGCGGTACCGAGGCCCCCGCCGAAAGCGCCGAGCAGCAGGCTGAAAAGCAGACCACGCCGCTCAGCGCCCAGCAGCCCGCCGAGACCGATATGTTCGGCGACAGCGAGGCCCTCGAGCTGCTTCGGGTTCACTTTCCGTTCGACAGCGCCGAGTTGAGCGCCGAGAGCCAGGAAGTTCTGAAGCGCAATGCCGAGTTCCTGCGCCGCAACCCCAATGCCCGTATCGTTATTGAAGGGCACACCGACGAACGCGGCACCGCCGACTACAACCTCGCGCTTGGAGAGAAGCGCGCCAAAGCCGTTCGCAATTATCTCAAGCTGCTGGGTATCGACGTCGGCCGCATGGATACCGTCAGCTACGGTTCGGAACAGCCGCTTCAAAACGAGTCGAACGAAGACGCCTGGTCGAAGAACCGTCGCGCCCAGTTCCGCGAACTGTAAGAACGCCTCACGATGACATCAGACGGGCCGTTCAAGGAGTTCCCTCCCTTCGACCCGTCGCTTCCCGAGCCCGATCTGGTTTCCTCCTTTTATCCAGGTCGGGCTCTCTTTCTATCGAGTCATGATAACCGGACTCGTATACGGTATGCAGGCCACGAGCGTATGCTCGGTAACCGGCTGAAAGCCGGTTACCGAATACCAGATCCCAGATCGCAGATCGCAAATTGCGGAACGGCTACCGTTCATCCGTACCCTCCATCATCTTTCTCGCCATTTGGGATCTTCTACGAAAATCCACAATCCCCAATCCTTAATCCACAAACCGGGGGCAGGGGGAGTCAGGTCTTGGGCCGACCCTACGGTGCCAAGGGGGAGTTTCACGGGTTTACGGGTGCCGCCCGGCGCCATGTTGACTGGGATCTGCGATCGTAGTCGTCCGGAACGCTCCCCCCGGCGTCAGTTCAACCCGGTAAAGTTCGTCGAAGCCTTCCGTAAGCGAGAGCGGCTCGCGTTTTTTCGCGGTGGCGTATATGGCGACATCGGGTACCCGCTCCTTTCCCTCGCGCAGACGGTTGCGGCGCACACATTCGATTACCGGGGTCACGAAATCGTAGCCGATGACACGCGCCCCGAATTCGCGGGCCAGCGCAATGATGGGGACGCGCACCTCGCGGGTGGGGCTGGTGTTGTCGACCACCACCGAACGGCCGGCCTCGAGCGCCGTGCGAATGAGCGCCTGCTGTCGCGCCAGCTGATTTCGTGAACGCCGGAATTCGTCGCGACTGACGTAGGCGTGCGAGTCGGCAAACCGCTGCCGGTAGAACGTGCTTTTACCGGCCCCCTGCAAGCCTGCGAAGATCACCACATCCACGGCTCAGCCCCTGAAAGAAACGCGGAACGCGGAACGCGGATCGCGGATCGCAAAAACGGAAAATGGGGAACGGGAACGCGGAAAAGAACCATTTCGAAATTACGGAAGCACCGGTCTTCCCCTTCGGAATAGTGGATACGGGGTGAGCATCGGCGGCGGCGCCGCCGTTACCGGTACACCGGATGATCGGGCAGCTCATTGCCTTCGCCCTGCTCGGGCGGTAGGTGGCGGCGAAAGGCATGGCCGATTTCGTCGACGGCCAGCAACAGCGCGCGCAGGTATTCGCCTTCGCGACAGAAAGCGATCGCGCGCTCGATGATCTGATTCCAGAACGCCTGGCCCACCTTTTCGTGAATGCCCACATCGCCCAGAATGGCCAGTTTGTGATCGCGGGCGCAGAAGTACAGGAGCACGCCCGTGCGGCCCTGCGTTTCGGTCAGGCCGAGTTCTTCGAAGGCACGCCGGGCCTTGTCCATCACATCGCCCCGACATCGGTTCACGATGAGCACGCGCAGCTCGCCCGTGCTGCCCCGTTCGGCGGCAGCAATGGCGTGAACAAGTTCCTGATTTTCGAATTCGTTGAACATCATTCTGCTCCTGTTCGCCACGGCATGCCGTGGCCCGACCGGTGATCCTGTGATCTTTGCGGCCACGGCATGCCGTGGCCCGACCGGTGATCCGGTGATCTTTGCGGCCACGGCAAGCCGTGGCCCGACTACCAAGATCCCGACGATCCGCCGCCGCCGAAACCGCCGCCACCGCCGCCGAAGCCACCGAATCCGCCTCCGCCACGTCGACCGCCGAAACCGCCGCCGCCCCACGGGCCGCCCATGTAGCCGCCGCGGCGATATCCGCTTGAACCGTAGAAGCCGCTGCGGTGGCGCGCCTGGGCAACCGACACCAGAATCCACCCGAACACGCCGAACAGGAGAATGGCAATCCACAGCACGTCGCCCAGGCCTACCTGCCGGTTGCCGTCGCGGCGAACGGGGGCCGAATATTCGCCCACCGCCGCTTTCATCAGCGCGGCCACACCGGCCGAAACCCCGGCCGCCCAGGTGCCCTGCCGGAAGGCGGGTATCATTTCGTTCTGCAGAATGCCCGCGGCCAGGGCGTCGGTAATGACCGGTTCGAGACCGTAGCCGACCTCAATGCGCGCCTGTCTGTCGTTGGGAAACACGCCGACGATGACGCCGTTGTCGCGTCCTTTCTGTCCCGGCTTCCACTTCTCGGCAAACGCCAGGGTCACTTCTTCGACGGGCAGCCCGTCGAGCGATGCCAGCGTTACGACGAGAATCTGATTCGAGGTCTCCCGGTCGAACCGCGCCAGCTCGCCTTCGAGGCGACGCTCTTCGCCTGCCGGAATGATGTCGGCGTAGTCGTTGACGTAGCGATCGGTGCGCGCGGGAATTTCCAGCGCGAAAGCGCTTCCCCCCGAAAGAAGAAGCAGCAGACCGGCCAGGCCGAGGCGCAGCAGATCGCTCATTGGAAATTCACGCTGGGTGCTTCGGCGGCCTCGGGCGCGGCCTCGAAGTAGGCCCGGCGTTCAAGCCCCATGCCGCCGGCAATCATGTTGGCCGGAAACTGGCGAATGCGGGTGTTGAAGCCCTGCACCGCCTCGTTGAAGCGGCGACGCTCGACGGCAATGCGGTTTTCGGTGCCCTCGAGCTGCGACTGAAGCTGCAGGAAGTTCTGGT
>JAWLBW010000328.1:0-4896 GCA_041687475.1 bacterium | reverse complement strand
ATCGGTATCACTTACACTGAGAGGTCTTGCTACCTTAGGCATTCTTCATAGTAGCATTAACCGCTTAATAAGTCACGAATTAACCGCACGATCCACTAGCGGGTTCGTACCTTCAGGGTCAACTAGATTAATCGGATCATTCAACACGTACCCATAAAGGTTCGTGTCCCCACCCTCGAACAGAATCGGATCCTTCGCCGTCCAACGCCCCGGGTACGGGTCATAGTCTCTCGCACCGAAGCGGACGAGACCGGTATCCCCATCGTACAGACCGCCCGCAAAGCCGAAGGGTTGGAAGCCGGGGTTGCTGTCGAAGAGCACCTGTCCGAATTCGTCGTAATCCATGCGTTGCACCACATCGCCGGTCGTGGCGTTCACGACCAGGCGCACCGACCCGAGATGGTCGGTAATCAGGCGGTAGATTTCTCCGTCGCGCTCAAAGTAGTCGGGCATGCGGCCCCCACTCGCATAGACAAAGCGGTTGCGAAGTTGACCGTTTGCATCGACGTCGGCGATCAGTCTGGTCAGCTGGTGTTCCTACAATTCGTCGCACGAACCGTCACCTGGATTAGAACGGGGAAGCGTCTGCTTTCTCCCCTCCACTGTGAGCGTCGCATAACATACAGTCCAAGACTTCCCCTTCTTTTTCAGAAGAAATACCATCGCTTCCCCAGCGCCCCGCTTCCCAGACAAAGCAAAGAAGAGTTCCGCCGTACTACGCGAACTACGAAAGGAGATTTCAGATGAGAAGAGCTTAAGCGATAGCCCTTGAAGCTCGCCCACCCGCTCCTTTACAGCATGGCTGGCACGAAGAAATTTTTCGGCCTCGTCATACGAACCACTCGTCCGAACTGCAGTGTAAAACACGCTGATAGTCGCAAGCGCCAATATCAGCCCCCATATGATCGCTCTATTTATGAATTGCTTGAGGCGCACAAGTCTTTTTGCATCTTTACTTTGCAAGCAACTCAATGAGTTTCAAGAAAGGCTTTTCAGCATCAACAAAATGGTCTTTTATGTGTTGGAGGCTCCAGTAAATTTCGGCAACCTCGTCATGGACTTCGTCGGTTGTGAGGTTATCTAGATTGGCGATCTTTTGTAGAGCCAGGATTATCTCAACAAACGAATCAATCGAATCTCCTAAGCATGCGGCCAAGGCGCTTACTTCTTCTTCAGTCAAGTCTCGTCTTAACTCAATACTTTTTTGTTCAAGAATCGCATTCCATGTCTTTATGGTATCTCTAACAAGAGTTTTCGTATCAATATGCATAACCTGGACTAAAAAATGGGTCTAACCAATCGAACCAGCTACTTGTTCGTTTTTCCGCTTCTTCTTCAGATATATCCTCCTCAAACGCAGTTGCCGCACCGACTGCCGGAAGCCCTCGCTTCGCGGCTTCTTTCTCAACGATACTGAGTTGTTCCTTGAATACCCTCAATTCATGTTCGTGGTGTTGTTTTGCAGCTGCCTGCGCAGGGTCCAACACCGCCTCTTCGTGTTTTGCGATTCTTTTCTGGAAAGTTCGAATTGCTTTCTTTAATGACTTATCTGCGTACTTTGCTACCTGCTCAATAAATTTAGCGTGCGGCGAAAGGCCTTCCGGGTCTATCAAGTTAATCGGATCATTCAGCACATACCCGTACAGGTTCGTATCCCCACCCTCAAACAGTATGGGATCCTTCGCCGTCCAACGCCCCGTATACGGGTCATAATCCCGTGCCCCGAAGCGGACGAGACCGTGTCCCCATCGTACAGCCCACCCGCAAAGCCGAACGGTTGAAAGCCGGGGTTGCTGTCGAAGAGCACCTGTCCGAATTCGTCGTAATCCATGCGCTGCTCCACATCGCCGGTCGTGGCGTTCACGACCAGGCGCACCGACCCGAGATGGTCGGTAATCAGGCGGTAGATTTCTCCGTCGCGCTCAAAGTAGTCGGGCATGCGGCCCCCACTCGCATAGACAAAGCGGTTGCGAAGTTGACCGTTTGCATCGACGTCGGCAATGAGCTGCAGCTCGTTCCGCCACAGGTAGCCCTCTGCAAACGTGCCGTTCACGTACTTGCCGACACGACGGCGCAGGCCGTCGACTTCGTAGGCTATCTGCTTGTCGGTGCCCGAAGCGGCCAGCAGATTGCCGAATTCATCATAGGCATACGCCCAGCTTTCGAGCGTGGCGGCGTTTCGTTTCCGGGTCAACGTGCCGTTCTCTGCCATCTGTAATCTGTAATCTTCAATTCGCCTTGGCCGAGGCTATCCTACCACTCAAGATATCGCAAGGCAAACATTCCGACCGGTTTTCCGGAGCCCCCTTGATCTGTACGGCTTTCGTTCGATAGAATAAAAATAGAACGAACCCCGAGCGAAAGGGAAGCGATGAATCTGACGCGCAAACAGCGGGAAGTGCTGACCGCCATCGAAGAATTCGCCCGCGACAACGGCTACATGCCCAGCGTGCGCGAGCTGGCCGAAAAGCTCGACCTGGGCGTGACCACCACGCACTTTCACCTGACCTCGCTGCAGAACAAGGGCGTGCTCGACCACGACGGCTCGGCCCACGGCCTGCGCATCAAACAACGCCCGGCCCCCATGGTCGGCCCCAACCTGCCCGAAGGCAGCGGCGGCATTCGCCTGCCCGTGGTGGGCACGATTGCAGCCGGCCGGCCCATCGAAGCCATCGAGTCGCACGAGCAGTTCCTGACCGTGCCCGAAGCCTGGGTGCGCGGCGAATCCTACATCCTGCGCGTGCGCGGCGATTCCATGAAAGACGACGCCATTCTCGACGGCGACTTCGTGGTCATTCAGAAATGCCAGACCGTCGACAACGGCACCATCGCCGTAGCCCTGCTCGACGACGGCTCGGCCACCCTGAAACGCATCTTTCGTGAAACGACCGGGCGCGAAAGCGGACGCATTCGCCTGCAGCCGGCCAACGAAGCCCTGCAACCGCTGTTTGTCGACGCCGTGCAGGTCCAGGGCAAGGTCACGGGGGTCATTCGCCAGTTCGACTGACGCGGGGGGAAACGATTCCAGAGCGTGACCCCACGGCACGCTCTTTTTTGGGCCAACGGTGTTCTATTTTCGTCCCAGTCGAGCGCTCCGCCGACCAGAGCGTCGAGCCTCAAAAGGAGAAGCCAGGCGGAAGAGAAAAGACCGGGGGGAAGACGAAGGAAGGCGCAAAAACCTTCAGGTGGAAGAAGCAACAGGAAGCAACGATGACCTCAGCATATCCCACAACGCCGACAGCCTCTGTCCCGACCCCAAGCCAGAGTGGAAGAAAGGGAACGGCCATCATGCAACATTCCACCACAACCAAGCGCTACGGTGAAGCAGGGGAAACCGGAAATCCACAATCCCTAATCCGTAATCCCCAAGCCGGGTGCACGGAAGCCACGTCTGGAGACCGGGATCGCCTCTTCCTCCCCTTCCTTCCGGATTGCGTTGCCGTACGATCTTCCCCTCCTACCTCCATACGCACGCGCCAGGGGCAGTCGCGTGATGACACGCAAGCGCGGGTTGGAGGCGGAGGGGAGCCGCATCACATTTCTGATTTGCGATCTGCGATCTGGGATCTGGGATCTTCCCCGTCTTCTCTGGGATCTGCGATCTGCGATCTGGGATCGTCGCGCGCTCCCTGCAACCCGGTATCCCGTCTCCTCTCCCTCACCCCCCACCTGCACCGGGGAAGCGACCTGCACCGCGTCGCCGCCCTGTCGAGCGGCCTTGCGCCCCTCGACGAAGCCCTGCCCAACGGGGGCTTTCCGCGGGGTCGGCTGACCGAATTGCGGGGGCCGATGATGAGCGGCAAACTTACCGTGGCCCAGCATGCCGTGGGCGCGGCCCTCACGGGCGGCCGGCGCTGCGCGTGGGTCGACTTACCGGGCACCTTTTACCCGGCCGATCTGGCGCCGGCCGATACGCTCGAAAACCTGCTGGTACTCCGGCCGCGCGAAGCCGAGGCCGCCCTGCGGGCGGCCGACATTCTCGTGACCGGTCGCGAATGGGATCTCATCGTCATCGACGCGACCGGCCACTACCGCGCCCTGACCCAGGAACGGCTGAAGCGGCTGACCGGCGCCCTGCGCGGCACGCGGGCCACCGTGCTCCTGCTGCACGACTGCCCCGCTCGGTCGCTGGGCGGCCTGGTAACCCTCCGCCTCGGCGTCCGGCGCCGGCTTACGGCGGGCGGACGCTCGCTGGAAGTCACCGTCGAGAAGAACAAACTCGCGAGTCCCGGACGCCGCATCCGCATACCCCTTTCCACCACGGTGGCGACATGAGACGCATTGCCTGCGTGCGCATACCCGTGCCCTCGCTGGCGGTGCGCTTCCGCGAGCATCCCGAGTGGACGGGCCGGCCGGTCGCCCTGATCGACGACAAGGCCATCGTGCAGGCCGTATCCCGCGCGGCCGCCGCGGCAGGCATGACCGTCGGCATGACACGCCGGCAGGCCGAGGCCGTCTGCACGGACACGGTCTTCACGGCAAGCAATTTCCCCGAAGAACGGATCGAGTGGGAACGGCTGGCGCGGCTGCTCGGCCGTTACTCGCCCCATGTCGAGCTGGCCGGCGATGGGCTCTTCTACCTCGACGCCCACGGCATGGGCCGGTTGTACGCGAGCCAACGCGAGTACCTTTCACGCCTGCAGTTCGCGCTGCAGGCCGAACGGTACCACGCCCGCGTCGCGCTGGCGGGCAGCCGGTTCGCCTCCTGGGCGACCACCTTTCTCAACCCCATGCACGTGGTGCCGCCCGGGCAGGATCGCGCCGCCCTCAGTCGGCTTCCCCTGCACCTGCTGCCGGTGTCGGCCGTCTTCCAGGAATCGTGCCGCGTACTCGGCCTGCACACCATGGGCGATCTGACGCGCCTGCCCATCGAGCAGCTCGAGGCCCGCTTCGGGC
>JAWLBW010000327.1:0-4913 GCA_041687475.1 bacterium | reverse complement strand
GTGGCCATACAAAAAAGGCGACACGTCAGTAACGCATCGCCTTCAAAAATGGCTCCGGCAGTAGGATTCGAACCTACAACATCCCGGTTAACAGCCGGGTGCTCTGCCGTTGAGCTATGCCGGATCGGAACCAAAAAATCTGTTTACAACCGGCTCAACATCCCGGTTAATCCGCCTGCGGCGGACTCTGCCGTTGAGCTATGCCGGAACGGAACCGTTGTAAAAAAGAAAGGATATCAGGTCGCGACGGCGAGATCAAGTGTCTGCTTTGAGAGCAACGCGAAGAGGTGCAGGCTGCCGCTCGGTCATCGTGATTGACTTCGGCAGGGGCAGGCTTCGCGTAAGTCTCCCCCTCAGTAGACCGTCGCTTACGCTCTCCACGACCGACACACGCGCCAACGGGAGACGACGACGCCCTTGACAGTTCCCCCTCCGAGAAGTAGGCTACAGGCACCGCTCTCTGCAATATTGCCCGGAGGAGACATGTCGTCATTTCGAATGCTGTTCCCGATGCTCTTCGCGTTCGCCCTTTCTGCCTGCCCTGCGCCCTCCGACCTGCAGGAGACCGTCGAGGTTCCGACGAGCGGCGGGCCCGACGACAAGAAAGACGACAAGCCGGCCGTCAATCCGCTTCTTCCGGGCGAGGTTTCCGGGCTGCAGGCCGAGCTGGAAGGAAAGACGGTACACCTGTCGTGGAGCGCAGCCGAGAAGGCGAACCGCTATGCGGTGTACCGGGCCGAGAACGCCGCGGCGGCTGCCCCCTTCTTTTCCACCCGAAAAAAGCCCTTCATACGTCTCGCATCGGACGAGCCCATCGGCGGCGCGCTTATCGGCGTGAGCCCGACCCCTGCCTTCACCGATAACACAACGACCCGGGGGCGCAGCTACCGCTACCAGATCGTGGGCGTGAATGACGAGGGGCGGGGGCCGGTGTCGCAGGCCATTCAGGTCGACATTCCCGCTTATGAGCCGTACAAGGGGTGGGCGCGGGCGACTGCGCCTTATACCGAAGACGACGACCTCGACGACTCCGAATACGAATACAGCGTTACGCAGGTAGCGCCGGGTGGAGACGCAGGCCTGACCACGACGACCGAGTTCCTTGAAGCCCAGGCAACCTACGCCGATTGCTCGACCACCGGAGCCGACGTGTTGGTCGTACGACCGGCGGTCGGCGAATTGCTGGCCGAGGGCCTCCAGACCTTCTCGGTAGAGCTTGCCGGCTCATCGGACTCATTCTCCGTGGTAGCCGCCGCCGTGGGCACCACCGAACCCGTCGTATCCGTCTTCTACCAATACGACGGGGCGCTTGACACTTCCTGTTCGGTGGCCGACCTGGCATTCACAGTCGATACCACGCAGGTGCGTGGCGATATTTTCGCACTTATCGCCAACATCTATCACCTCGGCAGACCGCCGTCGCAACATGTTTACACCTACTATCGCTCTGCAGGCGCATGGGCGCGCCTGGCATCGGTCTCGCCGTCCGAGGGAGCGATGCTGACCGGGCAGCCCCTCGACCTGGTCGTCGAATACCGGAACGCCGTCGATCTGCCTCTTTCGGTGACGCTGGCACGTGAAGAATATCCCGGTTACAACTGGTGGGCAACACACGAAGTGACCACTACGACCCTCAACGGAAGCGGACAACTGGACATGTCCCTTTCCTACGAAGCAATCTGCGCCGCAGAGCCCGCAAGAGCCCGTCTGGACGTGCGCTCGGGCTTCGACAACAGCCCGTCCTCGGCGACCTCCTACGACCTTGCATTCACGACCCCCGTACAACCCGCAGACTTCGTACCACAGTTGTGGACGCTGCCGTTGTCGGCGGGCGATGTGGCGTCGGGACTGCACGTACGTTCTTGTGACGGCATACAACGCGACGTAACGGTCACCACTTCACCCGGCTTTCTGGCGACATCCAGAAAGTGGCGGGACGGTTCCTGGCAAACAATTACCGGTGAGACCATCGAAGCAACGACCGGCCGGCACATCGGAATCAATACGACCGAAGCACTCGGCGTCGGTAGCTATCGCCATGCCGTGACCGTGCACACCGCTTTCGGCGTAACCGACATGCACCAGCACCTGCACGTATTCGAAGCCTTCGCCGAACAGTGGCTGCCCGCCGAGCCGAAGGCCGGCAGACCGTATCCCGTGCGCATTACGACGGTAGGCGTCGGCCCCGAAACGCTGCGGTTCAGTTATCACGATCAATCCGGGTTACACCAGGGTAAGGCAACACTCTCGGCACAGGGCAATGCATTCATCGGCAATGTCGTACTTCCGACTTGTGCAAGATTCGAGACATCGCTCGCCATTCCGTTCCCCACTTGGACTTCGGAATTCTTCCCGCAAACCGTTACCGTGACGAGTTCCGAATATCCGATACTTCAGGTCAAGCCCGACACCTGGTATCTAAGTCCCCAAGCCCCGAGCACCACATTGCGGCTCGAAGATGCCTGCGGAAGCGCCGCAAATTGGTTCGTTCAGGGCGCAGACGACGTCCTTCTGTTCGAACGGTTGTCTGGAGTCACGCCCGACAGCATCGGGGTAACCTTCGATCCGCTTCCCCAGAAAGGGGTCTGGGCCGACATGCGTTTCGGCGCCGAGGGTACCGACGCCACGGTGACTCTCGACCTGCTCTTCGAAAGCGACTACTACTAGTCGCTTCGCGGCCGATTGATGACGGCGGCCACGTCGGCCGAGCGCGACTTGTCCATGAGCACGAGTATGGCGTCGCCCTCCTGCAGCACTGTGCCGCCGCTGGGCACGAAGAACGCCTCGTCGCGGAATACGAGCACCACCAGGGCGTCTTCGGGCAGGCGCAGCTCGACAAGCGGCCGCCCGACCGCCGCCGAATGAAAGGGTATCAGGTACTCGACCAGCGCCACATTCTCCTGGGGGGCAACCGAATCGAACGCGAGGGGATATTTCCGCGCTTTTTCGGCGGGCAGGTCTACCTTCAATTTCGCCGCCACCCAGGGTATCGACCAGCCCTGCAGCAACGCCGACGTGAGCACGATGAAGAACACCTGGTGGAAGAGAAGACCGGCATCGTCCAGCCCCGCCAGCAGGGGGAAAGTCGCGAGCACGATGGGCACGGCCCCGCGCAAGCCGACCCAGGCGGCGAACGTTTTCTCGTTCCACCCGAACGTCGAGCGCGACAAGGTCGCAAACACGGCGAGGGGACGCGCCACCAGCATCAACAACAGGGAAAGCAGGATACCTTCGGTCGCCACGGTCGCAAGGCCGCTGGGTACGACAAGCAGCCCCAGGGTGAGAAACATGAGAATCTGCCCCAGCCAGGCAAAGCCGTCGAAGAAGCGATGCAGGCTGCGCTTGAAGACGAACTCGGCATTACCGGCCACCAGGCCGGCCACGTACACGG
The DNA here is from genome assembly GCA_041687475.1 of bacterium. Lineage (GTDB taxonomy): Bacteria > J088 > JAWLBW01 > JAWLBW01 > JAWLBW01 > JAWLBW01. Next base: position 1,522 of record JAWLBW010000327.1, on the reverse strand, counting down.
CGAGAAACCCGCTTCCCCCCAGCAGGGTGGTGCCCGCATAGGCCAGCCCGCAGAAAGCCAGCGCAAACACCGGATACAGGCCCTCGTACGAGGCCTGCAGCCGATTCAGCAGAAAGACAAGCGCGCGTCCCGCGCCGTAACCGAACACCGCCCCGAAGCCCATCTGCAGGGGAAAGCGCAACAGCAGACTTCCCCATGAGGCGTCGGGGTTAAGAAACAGCTCGAGCAGGCCTATGGTCAGAAACACCGCCATGGGATCGTTGCTGCCCGACTCGAGTTCGAGCAGGGCCTGCATGCGCGGCTTCAGGCGCAGGCTCTTCGAGCGCAGCACCGAAAAGACTGCGGCGGCGTCGGTCGACGAGATGATGGCGCCGAGCAGCAGCCCTTCGACCAGGGGAATGTCGAGCAGCCAGGCGGCGGGCACCCCCACGACCGCGGCCGTCACGAGCACCCCCAGGGTGGCGAGCCCCAGCGCCGGACGCACCTCTGACCGTACCGACTTCCAGTGGGTATCGAGTCCGCCCGAAAACAGAATGAAGATGAGCGAGATGATACCGACCGACTGCGCCAGCCGGGCATCGTTGAAGTCGATACCGCCCGGTCCTTCGACACCGGCGAGCATGCCCACCCCCATGAAAACGATCAGGGTGGGAACGCCCAGGTTGCCCAACCACCGGGACAGACCGATGGAGAGCATGACCAGCAGGGTACCGACGAGCAGAGCGTATTCGAGGGAGAACATGCCCCCATTATACGTGCTGCACGGCTCCACGGGGGGGCGGCGGACACGTTCGCTTTGCTCAGTGCAGGCTCTGGACGTCGGACGTCGGTGCTTGCTGCACGAGCAGACGGTCTCATACCGTACGGGCTGAGCTGGTCGAAGCCCTTCACGTGCTGCACGGCTCCACGGGGGGGCGGCGGACGTCGGTCGTCGGACGTCGGTGCTTGCTGCACGGGGGGGCGGCGGACACGTTCGCTTTGCTCAGTGCAGGCTCTGGACGTCGGACGTCGGTGCTTGCTGCACGGCTGAACGGTTCCTGCACGGGTTCATGGGGTTCTCCGGCAGACCGTGTATTCCGGGAGGTTCCTCGCTACGACGGCCTACGGCCGCCTACGCTCGGAATGACGGTGGGCCGGTGAATATGGCGGCTCGCACCTTCGGTGCTCGTTTCCCGGCTTGCACGAAGGACGTGGTGACGGAAGACCGGGCCCACTTCCCCCGGGGAGTATGTTCTCCCTGTAGCCGGTGAGGGAGAACGTGCTGCACGATCATCCGAAGCGCACCGTCGTACCGGGGTGCTCCTCTTGCGAAGCATGTGCCGAAACGAAGTGAGGTAAGGAGCCCGGTGAAAGTGCGCCCGGCGAGGAGTCAGCGCGTGCTGCACGGCTGCACGGTGGTCGTCGGTCGGCGGACGTCGGTCGTCCGGGTAAGGACAAGACATGGGTACCAGTTTTATGCCAAAACATAGGTACCAGTGTTTTAGTTAGCCCACTTGTTTCAATGGACTTATTAGTTGAGCAT
>JAWLBW010000326.1:0-4934 GCA_041687475.1 bacterium | reverse complement strand
GAAGGCCACGGTGGGAAAGTGTCCGGCGCTGGTTTCGACAACGGCTACCACGCCCTCACGGCTGTCGTAGTCGTGATCGAAGCGGCGATCGCCCAATGGACGGCGGCTGGTAATGGCGCGCATGTGTCCGCTTGCCAGGCCGTCCTGCAGAAAGTGAAGGCCGCTACCCTCGAGCGCCAGTGCCATGACCGCCGAAACGACGGCATTGATTTCTTCGACCGTGTGTTCGGCCTGCCGTGGGTCGGCAAACCGTGCAAGACGGTGGCGAACCGGTTCCCAGCGTTTAACCGGCGTGCGGTCGCGCCATTCGACAAGCCGGGCACGCACGCGCTCGCGCAGCACGGCGCATCCCTGTCCGGCAAGCGCAGACGGAGCGAGTTCATCCCAGGCCACGTCTTTCCACGCGGGAAGTTCGGCGGCAGCCTCTTCCATGAAGTCGGCGTCGAAAGCGAAATTGGCCTCGCAGCTGCGGGCGGCGACTTCGGCGGCGGTGGTATGAAAGCCCAGCCAGGCGCCGTAGGCATGATCGCCGAAATGGTGGTTGTCGCGCAGCACCAGATCGAGAAAGTGCGGATTGTCGAAGGAGTAGGGGCCCGACGGATCCTGGGGACCCTGATTCACCGGCGCCCGCGAGAGCGGACTCAATCGGCTCTGCGGCACCGCACGGGGACTTTCGCCCGCCACGGCCTTCGCCAGGTAATCGTTCAACCGGGTCTCGATCCGGTTCCAGTCGACCGGCGGATCGGTTTCGCAGGCATCTTCGGCGACATCGCCGATGATGCCGCCGGCGCCCCGCGGCTCGGACGACACCCAGGCAAACACTCGCTCGACCAACCCGACCCGCTGTTTGGCCGCGCCCGGCAATCCCGACACCGGGCCGTAATTCGATATGTGGTCGGGCAGCGCGGCAAAGTCGCCAAGCGTAATGGCTACGTCGTCGCGGTCGTCGGACGGCAGGCGGTTCACATTGGCTTCGACCCGTTTCCACCCACCGTCGCAGTAGGGCGGCGTCCACGTATTCGGGCAGACCACGGCCAGCGCGAGATACCGGCTTGCGAGCGCATCGTTGTCCGGTTCAGTGAGCAATCGTTCACCGAGAATGCGTTGGGCCGTTCCGCACGCTTTGTCGGTAAAATAGCTGTGCTCGAGGTAGTGAAAGGCGTCGGCGGCTCGCGGCGCCCACAGAACGGTGACCGAGAACAGGACGGCGGCAAAAGCAAGTATACGCATGGATGACCGAGCGAAAGGAAGGTGGCTGCCTGCTTACTGTACCCGTTTCAGGGGCCTGTGTCGATGACGCTCGGCTCGTGCGAACCGGTTACCCTGCCGCCTGCAGGCCGGCTGCCGGTAAACATGAAGCCCGGTTCCGGTACGGTACGCAGGGGCGTACTTCAAGGCGATGATGAGTGAACACCTGTTCTGCGGATCGGTTATGCATTTTCGTCGACAAGGCTATCGCAGAATGCACCGATGTCTTGCAGCCGGGCCAACGATGCCACGAATTCCCTTCCGGTCAGGCTGTCGTCGGCCGGGCGCCAGGTCGGGCACTCGTCGAACAGGCCTTTCAGTCGCACGACCGTTTCGGGTGGAAGGTGATTCCCGAGCGCATCGAGCCTGCCGTAGACACGCCACGGTTTGCCTTCGTGCAGCGCCTTCCGCAGAGAAGCCGAGAGAATCGAGAGTTCCCTGTCGGGCCCGCCTTGCAGTCGATGCGCCAACCAGGCCTGCAGCGATTCGCCCGCGCGCCCGTGAACTTCGCGGCGAAGAAGCGACCAGCCGATCTTGAACGGCCGCACGAGGATGGTCGAAGTCCCGGATTCGGGCGACGGTCTTTCGGCAAGCCACTCGAGGCCCAGGTTGCAGACGGCCAGCGCGGCTTCGGCGGCTTCGACCGGACGCATTCGGCGACCTTCGAAGGAACAGCCGGCTACCAGCACATTCGCCAGGTAGGCCAGCTCGCCGGCACGCGCGGCGTAGCTTTGGGGATCGTCGGAGGCCATTTCGAGCACCTTCCGCACATGGGCAAAGGCCGTCGTACCATTCGCGCCGGTCGTCAAGCGCAGCGGCTGTTCGTCACGCAGCACCTCGGCGTCGCGTAACAGGCCGAGCAGGCGATGTTCGTCGGCGAGCGAGTCTTCAGCGATTTCATTCCCGGCTGGTTGGCCTGTTTCCAATGCGCGTGTCCCGCGTTTGCTTTCGTGCTCTCGCACAGCATCAGCGCCGTTGGAAAGCTGCTCGAAGTAGCCTTCGGTCACGTAGTCCTTCGCCGTGTCGTCGCGATGGTGTTCGGGCGTCTGTCTGCCGATGGCTTCCAGAAAGCCTGCCGCCGTGCGGGGCGCTACGAAGCCTTTTCGTTCACGGCGTTGCTCGCGTTCGAAAGCGACGTCCTGGTGCAGTTCGTCGGCGGCAGTCAGCAGGTCGTACATACCTCCGCTTTCCTCGGCCATCTCGTTGGTGATACCGATGAGACGGTTCATCAGGCGTTCCAGGAAGTCTTCGTGTTCGGCGTCGAGCGCCAGCAGCACGTCGAGCACGTTGTCCCAGGCGGCTTCGTCGCGGGCGTAGACCAGGTGGTCGGCGAACTCGTGACTCAGTGCGCTCTCCAGCAATTTGTCGAGGTATTCGTCGATGGGGTCGTCGTCGTCGAGTGCGCGCAGGTGCAGTCGGCGCAGGTCGAATACGTACACCAGGCTGGAAAGCGCCATGACGACGAATTCTTCCTCGAAGGCCGTCAGGCGAGAGGCCACGTGCGCGGCGCCGAGCTCCATCATCACGGCCAGCCAGGTGGTGAAGCGGTCTGCGGAAAAGGTTTCCTCTTCTCCGGCACGCTCACTCTGCCAGAGGTCTTCGTCGAATACCTCGGCCAGCTGCTCGGTCGATGCCAGGGCGACGATATCACCCGCGTCTTCCAGGCCGACGCTGTCGATGAGTCGCCGCAAGACGGGAGCTTCGAGCCTTTGTACCGCCGCGGCCACACCGGGAGACTCCAGCAACAGGTCGACAAGCTGCCGTGGGGCAGGAAGCATGGGCTTTTTCATGGTTGACTCCGCAATGAATCGAGCGCCCGGCAGGTACCGGGGGCAATTTTTGGCGCTTTTCCGCTTGTCGATGGGGCTGGGTTACCCATGCGTTTCAGGGGGAAGGGGGCTTGCCGGCCGATTCCGTCGGCGACAGCCCTGTTTCGGAGCGGGATTGGAGAAAATGCCAAAAATGAATGGGTCATTCATTATTCCTGCGCAAATACGGCGTCGGTGCTTCGGCACGCCGGTTTACTCGTGGGCAAAGAAGGCTTTCAGGCCCGCGAGATGAAAATGCTGGTAGTCGTCGAGGGCGATGCGGAACTCATCGTCGTCGGGGTAGGTTTCGAGCAGGTGAACCATTGCCTGGAGAAAGGCCTGATATATCAGTTGGAGCGTAAAGCGCCGCTGCGGTCGACTGCGGAAATCACGCCCGATACTGCGGCCGTAGTTCTGGGCCAACCCCATCAACAGTGAGAGTAGTTCGTCGGGAAAGGCATGTCTCGAACTTCCCTCGGAGCGGGCGAGCAGAATGATGACGCGCCTGCGGTTTGCCAGCGCAAAGGCTACGAAGGCTTCGGAAATACCGGAGTAGGCATTCTTCCCGGGCAGGTCGCCGACGTCGCGAACGCCGGCCATGGCATGAATCCGACGGGTGAAGAACGTGCTCAATTTCTGCACGAACGCCTCGGGAACGGCGGCATCGAAGAGCTCCTCCTTCGTGCCGAAGTAGCGATAGATGTTGCCCGCCGAAATGCCTGCCTCCGCGGCGATTCCAGCCATGGATGCACCGGCAAAACCCTGGGCGGCGAAGACCGTCAGGGCGGCCTCGACTATCCTTTCTCTTACTTCTTCCTTGAGGAACTGCATGATTCAAAAATGAATGGGTCATTCATTTATAGCTTGAGTGGGTGGGGAAGTCAACGTTCGAAGAGTCATCCCAGGCGGGTGATGTGCGGGTAAGGGGAGTGCCACGCCCGAAAATCGCCTGCAATAGTGAATGACCCGTTCATTATTGGCAAAAGCGCGAACCGGTCGCGTTTCCGGCGTTTCAAGGCACGGAAATCGCCGCTACTACCCCCGAAATCGGGAGCGCAGGGCTGGAGCGGGGCTCGGCACAGGCAAAAACCGTGAAAAAAGGCTCCCGAGGGGCCAAGGCGCGAGGCGTAGATGACGAGCCGGCAGACTTCCCCGTAAGCAGCCTGGTTTCCGGTCAAGCTTTGGCTGCGCGAGGCGGGTGCGCCACGTGCGTAAGGGCGCAGTCGCGCACGAGCAGGAAGTACGAGGGAGTGGGAATGCGCAGGGGGCCGAATTCCAGATAGCTCCATCCCAGCAGCAGATCGGACGAGCCCTGGTCGACGGCCACGAGGGGATCGCGCAGGGCGCCGTTCACGAAGTCGAGACGTGCGTTGCCGCCGAGACCGTAATCGAGCAGGAGACCCTGGGTAACCGGCTTGGGCTGCGCCCGGTCGGCGTTGGATACGACCTGGTAGTGGCCCCAGGTAAAGGGCTTGCCCTTTTTCTGTTTGGGCACGCATTCGCCGTAAATGCCGGTCTGCTCCATGCGAATGTTCCACCCGCGAAGTACGCCGGTCTGCGGGTCGCGGTGAAAGACCTTCTTGAACGTCTTCCACGCGAGCTTGTCGATGAACGCCGGAAGCCCCAGGCTGATGCCCTTGTACTCGGCATCGTCGAGGTCGTGGGGGGTGATGGGGTATCCGCTGACGAGGCGCTCGCTCAGCCGGCGCTGGTTCATCGCCAGAAACGCTTCAATGGTCTTTTCGTGGGTTCGCGTCGCCTGAGTCATCGTGTAACCGCTCGCAGCATGAGGGTTGTGCAAGGGAGAGCATACCATATCCGCGCCTGCGGCGCGGTAATCCTTCATCCACGATCCGTAATCCTCAAGGCGTGCAGCAC
>JAWLBW010000325.1:0-4993 GCA_041687475.1 bacterium | reverse complement strand
GCGACTCGAGGTATTCACGGCGTTCGTCGGGCGGCAATTCGGAAATTTCGGCCTCGATCTGACCGCAGATGGATACGAACTCGGCTTTGTCGCGCGCCGCAAACTCGGCGACCTTCTTGACGAGCGGCGCTTCGTCGTTGGCCAGGTCGCCTTCGGAAACGTTGGCGACGTAAAGCACCGGCTTCGCCGTCAGCAGCGAGAGCTGCCGGTAAACATTCTCGAGTTCGTCGGGCACCTCGACGGCGCGGGCGGGAACCTCGCGGCTCAGGGCGTCGCGCAGGCGCTCGTAGAGCTCCATTTCAAGCTTCGCTTCCTTGTTGCCCGAGCGAGCCAGCTTTTCGGTGCGGGTAATGCGCTTTTCGACGGTGTCGAGGTCGGCCAGAATCAACTCGAGATTGATGATCTCGATGTCACGCACCGGATCGACCCCACCCTCGACGTGCACGACGTTGGGGTCTTCAAAGGCCCGCACGACATGGAGAATCGCGTCGACCGAGCGAATGTTGCCGAGAAACTGGTTGCCCAGGCCCTCGCCCTTCGAGGCGCCTTTGACCAGGCCTGCAATGTCGACGAACTCCATCGTGGCCGGCAGAATGCGCTGCGGTTTGACGATGGCCGCCAGCTGCTCAAGCCGGGGGTCGGGCACGTTTACGATGCCGACGTTCGGCTCGACCGTAGCAAACGGATAGTTGGCCGCGACGGCGCCGGCCGACGTCAGCGCATTGAAAGTGGTCGACTTGCCCACGTTGGGCAAACCGACGATGCCGATGTTCAATCCCATTGCTGTATCTCTGTTGCGCGCCCGGCCAAGGCCTCAGCGCGATTCTTTCTGACGGCGATGAATCTCGTTCATGGCCGGCTGCAGTCCCTGCTCGACCCACATGCGAATGCCCTCGACCGCCAGATCGAGCTGCCCTTCGACAATCGGACGCTCGTCGGCGCCGAAACGGCCGAGCACGTACACGGCGGTATCCCACCCCGGCGGCGCCTTACCGATACCGAGGCGCAGACGCACGTAATCGGCCCCGACGTACTGGGTCACGCTCTTCAGTCCATTGTGGCCCGCCGAACCACCGCCCAGCTTGAAGCGCACGGCGCCCGGCGGCAGGTCGAGTTCGTCGTGCACCACCATGACATCGGAAGGCGTCAGCTTGAAAAAGGAAACGGCCGGTCCCACGGACCGACCGCTCAGATTCATGAAAGTGACGGGCTTGAGCAGAAGCACCTGCTCGTCGCCGATACGCGCCTCGGCGGTCTGGGCATCGAACCGGGCCCGATCGAACGAACAACCGAGCTCGGCGGCCAGCCTGTCGAGGGCCATGCTTCCGATGTTGTGGCGCGTCTGCTCGTACTTGGAACCCGGATTTCCCAGGCCGACAATCAGCTTCACGGCAGTACGCCCCGGAACCCGAAACTCAGGCTTCTTCGCCTTCGGTGGTGGCTGCGCCCTTCGGCGGAATCACGGTGGCCACCGGCAGGTTTTCGTCGCCGAGAACCTTGACGCCTTCGGGCAGCGCGATTTCACGCACGTGCAGGCTCTGGCCCACGTCAAGCGCCGAGATATCGACGACGATGGCCTCGGGAATGTCCTTCGGCAGCACTTCGACGTTGACCGAGTGCAGCTGCTGCTCGAAGATACCGCCCTTCTGCAGGCCGATGGCGCGACCCGAGACGTGCACGGGCACCGTCAGCTGCAGCTTGTGACCCTTCTCGAGCGCCATGATGTCGACGTGAATGGGCTGATCGGTAACCGGGTCGCGCTGCACTTCACGCAGAATGGCCATCTTGCCCTTCAGCTGGTCGACGCCGTCGAACTCGAGCAGCACGGCGTTGGCCGGCTTGCCCTGCATGGCGGTACGAAGCTCGCGCAGATTGACGCTGATGGGAAGGGGCTCGGTGCCCGGGCCGTAAACGACGCCGGGAAGGATACCCGCGCGAACCATTCGGCGCGCCGAACGCGAACCCGCACTGGTGCGAACCTCAACCTGAATCTTTTGCCGTTGCATAGTCGTAAACCTTCCTGGAGAACTTTTCGGTCGCCGCCCGAGCCCCGCTCAGATGAAGAGTGAGCTTACGCTCGCTTCTTCGCTGATGCGCTTGATGGCTTCTGCCAGAAGCTCGGCGACGGAGAGAACTTTGATTTTCGAACACGCCTGAGCCTCGGGGCTCAGCGGAATCGAATCGGTCACCACCAGTGACTCGATGGGCGATTCCTCGATACGTTGAATGGCCGGCCCCGACAGTACCCCGTGCGTCGCACAGGCGATAACCGAGCGGGCGCCATGTTTCAAAAGCGCTTCAACACCCTTCGTGAGCGTGCCGGCGGTGTCGACCATGTCGTCGACAATGACGGCCCGCTTGCCCTTGACGTCGCCGATGATGTGCATGACATCGGCCACGTTCGGGCCCGTGCGCCGCTTGTCGATGATGGCGAGCGCCGTGTCCAGCCGCTTGGCGTAGGCACGGGCACGCTCGGTACCGCCGGCGTCGGGTGAAACGATAATTGTGTCTGAATCACAGAGCGGTTGCAAATGCTTGATCATGACCGGCATGGCAAACAGGTTGTCGACCGGTATGTTGAAGAAGCCCTGAATCTGCCCCGCATGCAAATCCATGGTCAGCACGCGCTGGGTGCCCGCGGTGGTAAGAATATCGGCGACGAGCTTCGCCGATATCGGTGTACGGGGCGCGCTCTTTCGATCCTGACGGGCGTAGCCGTAATAGGGAATGACCGCCGTGATACGACGGGCCGACGCGCGCTTGAGGGCGTCGACCATGATGAGCAGTTCCATGATGTTCCGGTTAACCGGATGGCTCGTGCTTTGAATGATGAAGCAGTCTCGCCCGCGCACGTTCTCTTCGACTTCGACCCAGATCTCGCCGTCGGAAAAATTGCGCACGACGGCGTTTCCCAACGGAAGATTGAGGTGCTTGGCAATTGATTGGGCGAGTTCGGGATTCGAGTTTCCCGAGAACAGCACGAGGTCCTGGCTCATGGTATCCAACACAAAGAATCGATAACGCTAAAAAAAAATGGCTGGGGCGCCAGGACTCGAACCTGGAATTGCGGGTACCAAAAACCCGTGCCTTGCCAATTTGGCGACGCCCCAGTAAACTCTCTCGCCTCTTCCCTTCCGAAAACAAACGAACCGCCGAAAGGCGGCCCGCCCGAAAGAAAAAGGCCAATGCTTGCGATAACTCAGGCCTTTACTTCCAACCCCGCAGCCTGCATGGGCGGGAACTCGCGCTCATATGCCTCGATGACACAGCGCTCGATGTATTCGCGGCACTCGCCGTTGAGCGGATGCGCCACGTCGCGATGTGCGCCGTCCGGCTTTCGCCGGCTCGGCATAGCGACGAAAAGCCCGCCATTGCCCTCGATGATTTTCACGTCCCGAATGACGAAGCAATCGCAAATCGTCATGGTCGCAAAAGCCTTGAGGCGTCCGTTAGGCGCGACACGAATCTTGACGTCGGTAACCCTGAAGCCATCCATACCTACCCCCGATGACTTAGGGTCGCAACAGGCCCGGAGTGTCAAGCTCTACATATTATCATGCGGTCTGAAAGGGTGTCAACCGACAGCCTTCTCACCGACCGCCTTCTCCGTTTCCGTACGACCCGTTCACGTTGTACTCACCCGTTCACCATGCACATCCCGTAATTCGTGCAGATCACGCGTGATGATGACCCGTTTGCCCTCCATGCTGATCAGTCCCGATTTCGCAAGGTCGCTGAGTACCCGCGAGACTGTTTCACGGCTGGCTCCGGCCATCGAGGCAATTTCCTGCTGCGTCGGTCGCGAGTCGATAATGACCTTATCGCCCTCGACCTTTCCCTCGGTACGCGCCAGCTGCAGCAGTGCGCCGGCAATGCGCCCGTACACATCAAGCAGGGCCAGGCTGCCGATTTTGTCGTCGGCAAGACGCAGGCGGCGACTGAGTTCGCCCAGAATCTTCAGGGCAATCATCGGCCGTTCCATGAGGGTATCGAGAAAGGCGTCGCGCTTGAGAATATACGCACACGAATCTTCCATGGCCACGACAAAAGCCGAACGCGGCTCGCCGTCAAGCAGGCTCATTTCGCCGAAAAAGTCGCCGTCTCGCAGAATGGACAGAATGACCTCACGTCCGTCGTCTCCGTATAGAACGACTTTAACCCTTCCCTGGCGAATTATGAAGAGGCTGTCGCCCGGATCTTCCTTGTGAAGAATGATTTCTTCACGGCGATACGATACTTCCTGCAGCAGGGCTGCCAGGCGTTCGAGATCGGCCCCCTGCAGATCGCTGAAGACATCGATCCGACGAAGAAGCTCACGGCTGTCGCTTATCAAGGCCATAAGTTAGTACAAGTTTTAGTCAAAATGCGATCGCTTGTCAAGCGAGCCCTCGACTTGCCCGACCCCCTACATGGACGCCACAATATACCATTTGCAGTAACATAATCCAATGCCCCTCGGGCAGCGGATTAAAATGTAGACCATGGTACAAGGCAGCGGCAATTTGATGACGCAGAACCTGACGGCAGCACTGGCCCCGAGCTCGCCTTCGCGATACTGGAACGCCTGGTTTGCGATCGCCCTCTTTCGCGAGGGTCCCTTCGCATGGATAAAGACGCATGCCTACCGCCCTGCCAGGGCACGCCGCGGCTACCCGATCGCCGCCATCGAGGGCTTCGGGGCCGGGCCCGAGTCGGCGTGGATGGGGGGCCTCAGAGGCTCCGCCAACCCTCTCTTCCACATTGACCAGACCCGCCCCGAGCTACGCCCCGACGGCCTGGCCCTCGGCAAGGGCGCCTGGAAATGGGACGCACCCGCCATCGACATCGACGGTTACCTGGGCGGCAAGCCCACCACCCTGACGGCATCGGACTTCGGCGAGCCGCTTGAATGGGCGTCATTCGGACACACGCTTTGCTACTGGTCGCGACCGGTCGTCTGGCGCCTGCGGTGGGGAAGCGAAGAGTGGGAGGGCGCCGGCCTGCTCGAACAGGC
>JAWLBW010000324.1:0-5026 GCA_041687475.1 bacterium | reverse complement strand
TTTTGGGCGGCTTCATGACCTCGTACAGTTCGCCGTCGATGCGGTAGCGTACGCGGAAGGTCTTTTCGTAGGGCTCAATGTGAATATCGGACGCCTTTTTCTTGATGGCGTCCATGAGAATCAGGTTCACGAGCTTGATGACGGGGGCGTCTTCGCCGGCGCGCGCCAGGTCGGCCACGTTAACGTCGTCGTCTTCGTCGATGACCTCGACGTCTTCGTTGAAGTCCTGCAGAAGATCTTCGAAGTTTTCTTCGACCTCTTCGGCCATGGCGGCATCTTCGGCTTCCTTTGCCGCGGCGCCGTAGTGCTGCTCGATCGCTTTCTTGATCGAGTCTTCGCTGGCCACCACCGACTCGACGTTGTAGCCGGTCAGGAACTTGATATCGTCGACCGCGAAAATGTTCGACGGGTCGCTCATGGCGACGATGAGCGTCGATCCGGCGCGGTTGATGGGCAGCACCTGGTGCTTCTCGGCAACATCGCGCGGAATCAGCCTGATGACCTCGTTGTCGACTTCGAAGTCGTTGAGGTTAACGGCCGGCACGCCGTACTGCTTCGACAGAAACTGCGTCAGCTCGTCGTCACCGATAAAACCCATCTGGGTCAGGTGGGTGCCGAGACGGCCGCCGCTGCGCTTCTGCTCTTCCATGGCTTTACGCAGCTGTTCGTGCGTGAGCATGTTTTCACGTACGAGCAATTCTCCAAGCCGCAGTGCCATCAGTTACCTCATCGATGCCGAAGGAATTCCGTAATCATACCCGCAAGTTGCGGGTGTTCTACCCGGACACGCAAAGCACGCGTACCCCGAGCGACTATTCATCTTATGCACGCCCCGACGGCTTGTCAAGCAAGCTCCCGCAGCATGATCAGCCTTTCAGGAAGCGGCGCAGCGCGTCATCCATGACGCCCTCGGGCGGCAGACTTCCGGTCCAGAAGGCAAAGGCCAGCTCGCCCTGCCCGACCAGCATGGCCAGCCCGTCCTGGGTCCGACACCCGGCCCTTCTCGCACCCGACAACAGTTCGGTTTCCAGGGGAGCGTAAACAAGATCGATAACAGCCGGTTTCGCGCCGCTCTTCTCCCAATCGAGGGGAATTTCGCCCTTGCCGTGCATGCCGGCGCTCGAAGCGTTCACCACGAGGTCGACCCGGCCGGCGGCTTCCGACAGCGACTCCCGGCGCCAGGCGACCACGTCGGCGTGCCACTCGTGCGCCACGCCGGCAAGCTTCTCGCGGGTACGATTGCCCAACACCAGCTGCACGCCCCCGGCGTACAAGGCAGCCCCCACGCCGCGTGCAGCGCCACCGGCTCCCAGCAGCAGCACGCGTTTCCCCGTCAGGGAACCCGCGAGCTTTTCGGCGGCGCGAATAAACCCGGCCCCGTCGGTGTTATGCCCGTAAAGGCGTCCGCCACGAAAGGCGATGGTGTTTACGGCGCCGGCGGCCTCGGCCTCGGGGGTTCGCTCATCGACGAGGCGCCAGGCTTCTTCCTTATGGGGAACGGTAATGTTCACCCCCACCACGCCGGCGGCCTCGAAACCGCGCAGCGCGTCGGCCAGCCTGCCCGGCGCAACCTCGAAAGCCATGTAGACACCGTCAACATGCGCGGAGGCAAGCGCGGCATTCTGCATGATGGGGCTCAGGCTGTGACGAACCGGATGCCCGACAACACCGAAGAGGCGGGTGGCGGCGCTAACGACGGCGCTCAAGGGGCACCTTCTCGCGTTGAAAGACCGTACGCACTTCGGCAACGTCGCGCTGCATCTGCGCCACCAGGGCGTCGACCGAGTCGAACTTCAACTCGTCGCGCAGGCGCTTGGTGAAATTCAGCCGCACGGAGCGATCGTAAAGGTCGGCGTCGAAGTCGAGCAGATATACCTCAACGCTGAGCGGATTGTCGCCGAACGTCGGGTTGTAGCCGATGTTGGCGGCGCCGTAATAAAAGGTTCGGTCGGTAATGCCCGGCTCGATTTCGACCCAGGTCGCGTAAATGCCGCCGGGGGGAATGATTTCGTTCACGGGGTCGAGGTTGGCCGTGGGAAAGCCCAGGTCCTTGCCGCGGCTGTGTCCGTGCACCACGCGACCATCGATGAAATACTCGCGGCCGAGGTAAAGACGCACGTCCTCGAGATCGCCCTGTTCCAGCAGCTTGCGAATGAGCGAGCTGGAAACCACCTGTCCCCCGATCTGGGTCACGCCCTCCTGGTCGACCTTGAAACCGAGGCGGCGTCCTTCCTGAAAGAGCAGGTCGTAGTGGCCGACGCCGCCCTTGCCGAAGCGAAAATCGTAACCGACGACCAGTTCGACCAGGCCGGTTCCCTTCCACAGCACCTGCTCGACGAAATCGCGGGCCTCGAGCGAGGCAAAGGCCTTGTCGAAGGGAATGACGACGAGCACGTCGATGCCGAGTTCGGCAATGAGTTCGATTTTCTGGGCTTCGGTGTTGATGAGCGGCGGCGAGCCGTGGCCGATGACGGCCTTGGGGTGGGGGTCGAAGGTAATGGCGACGGCCGTTCCGTCGATGTCGCGCGCCCGGCGCACGACGCGGCTCAGCAGCGCCTTGTGCCCCTGGTGAACACCGTCGAAGTTGCCGATGGTGACCACCGGACGTGGTCCCCCGATGTTTTCGGGCCCGGGTAGCCCCCGAACGACACGCACGATGTAGACTCCGTGAATGCGCAGAAATGCGAAACATTCACCTTACCAGATGGCGGCCTCCCATGCACCGGCGACAGGCGGTGCAAAGGCGTGTTGCGAGGGCGCCGGAAGGCTCGCCGCCGGACAACCGAGCGCACGGACATTGATGGAGGGTAGCACGGGCGGCTATCATGATGAATTCGCATGGTTCGTATTATTCCCCGATATGTACAGCGGGAGATGGCGGCCCCCTTTGCCATGGCGCTCGGGGTCTTTCTCTTCGGGCTGTTCGCCAACCGGCTGGTACGCATTCTCCAGCTGGTCTTCGCCAAGGGCGCGACGCTGAAGTACGCCGGTTCGCTTATGCTGACCCTGCTGCCGGCCTTCCTGGTGTACGCCATACCCATGGCGTTCATTCTCGCCATTCTGCTGGCGTACGGCCGCCTGAGCTCCGACAGCGAGATCGTGGCCATGCGGGCCAGCGGCGTGGGTTTGTGGGCGCTCACGCGACCGGCCTTCGAAGCGGGCGTGCTGCTGGCCGCCTTCACCATGATTCTCTCGATCTGGGCCGTGCCCTGGGGTAAACACCAGTTCGCCGTCGAGGTGTTCAAGCTGGCCAGCAACCAGATTAACGTCGGCATTGAAGAGCGCGTCTTCAACACGCTGGGCGACGGCGTCATGCTGTACGCCGACCGGGTCGATCAGGGCAAGCTCTCGGGCGTGCTGCTCAGCGACACCCGTTCCGAAACCGAGCATGTCGAAATCTTCGCCGAGAGCGGTGAACTGCGCACCCGCGAAGGCGAAGCCGTGTTGGAACTCGACCTGCACCGCGGCCGTCTTCTCAGCGGCAATGCGGTCAGTGATACCACCCGCGCCATCGACTTCGAACGGTTTCGCCTGCGCCTCGATCTGAGCGAACAGGTCGGCAGCCGCACCTGGTACAACATCAACGAGATGAACCTGTCGCAGCTCAAGGAAGAGCTCAAGCAGGAGCGCACACAGAGCGACGTGCGCCGGCAGCGTTCGGTGCTGCTGGAAATCCACAAGAATTTCACCCTGCCGGTAGGCTGCCTTTTGTTCCCCTTTCTGGGCATTCCCCTTGCCATGACCAATCGCCGCTCGGGTAAGACCCAGGGCTTCGTGACCGCGCTCGTGGTCATTGTCGGCTACTACATGCTGATGACGACGGGACAGAACGCCGCCAAGAACGGACGCGTTCCGGTGTGGGTCGGAGCCTGGTCGGCCAACTTCGTGCTGTTGATCGTGTCGGGCTGGTTCTACGGTCGCATGTCGGCCGGAAAATCCTTGCTTCCGCGGGTGATACGCCGGTGACGCTGCTCTTTCGCTACATACTGCGCGAATACCTGCGGGTGTTTCTGCTGGCGCTGTCGACCTTTCTGGTGCTCTTTCAGGTCATCGACTTCGTCGAGCGATTCAGTCACTACTTTCGCCATGATCCGGCAACCGCCGACGTACTGCAGCTGGTCGCGCTGAAGACCCTGCCCGCGCTGGGGTTGGTCATTCCGGTGGCCACGCTGCTTGCCTCGGTCATTACCCTGGCCATCTTCAACAAGAACAGCGAACTCATTGCCATGCGCGCCGCGGGCGTGGGCTTCGGGCGTATCGGCCACCCTCTCTTCTGGTGCGGCCTTGTCTCGAGCGTCGCCGTCGTGAGCCTGAACGAATGGGTACTGCCCGACGTAAACGAGCGCATTCACTACCTCGAATCGGTTAAAATCGGCGATGCCGAAGAGATGGCCTTTTTCAAGAAGGATCAGGTCTGGTTCAAGGACGGCAACCGCATTTACCACATCGATCTGTTTCTGCCCACCGACAGCCTGCTGCGCGGCATAACCCTGTACGAGCTCGACCACGCCGCCCGACCGGCCCGTCGCCTTGCCTCGCGCGAGGGGCGCCTGACCGAAAACGGCTGGAAGTTCGACCAGGTTTACGCCGCCGAATTCGGCGAGACGCCCCGCATGGTAACCGACGCCACGTTACCATTCGAATACGGACTCGATAGCCTCGAGGTGCTTGAAAAGCGCCCCGACGAAATGAATTACGCCGAGTTGCGCAATTTCATCGGCAAGATGCGCCGCGAAGGCGTGCCCACCACGGTGTACGAAACCGAAATGCACGGGCGCCTGGCCTTCGGGCTGGTAAGCGTTCTGCTTGCGGTTGTCGGCGTACCCTTCGCCACGCGACCGGCGCGACGGGGCGGCGCCATGACCGCCATTGCCCTGGCCATCGCGGCCGGCTTTTCGTACTGGCTGGTCTTTTCCTTCGTGCTCACGCTCGGGAGCAACGGACTGCTGCCGCCCCTGCTGGCCGCGTGGACGCCGAACCTGCTTTTCCTGGGTATAGCAATTTTCTTTTACCGACGGATCGGGTA
>JAWLBW010000323.1:0-5036 GCA_041687475.1 bacterium | reverse complement strand
GGCGTGCCCGCTTCAAACTTGGCCGGAAGTTCGGCGTACGTGGTCTTTTCGAACGTGACGGTGCGAATCATGTCGCCGCCGCCCTGCCAGGGGGGCATGGCGTCGAGCAGCTCGGCCTTGCCGTACAGAATGCCCACACCCGTCGGGCCGAACATCTTATGTCCGGAAATCGCGTAGAAATCGCAATCGAGGTCCTGCACGTCGACCTTCATGTGCGGCGTGGCCTGCGCGCCGTCGAGCAGTACCTTGGCGCCAACGGCATGCGCGGCCTCAATCATGCGCTTGACCGGGTTAATCGTGCCCAGCGCGTTCGACATGTGGGTCACGGCCACCAGCTTCGTACGCTTGTTCAGCAGCTTCTCGTAGGCGTCGAGATCGAGCTCTCCGGCGTCGTTGATGGGTACGACGCGCAGCACGCAGCCCTTCTCTTCGCAGAGCATCTGCCAGGGCACGATGTTCGAGTGGTGCTCCATGGCCGAGATGACGATTTCGTCGCCTTCGCCGATGAAACGGCGGCCGAACGAAAACGCCACCAGGTTCACGGCTTCGGTGCAGCCGCGCAGGAAAATGATTTCCTTCGTATCGCGGGCGTTCACGAAGCGGCGCAGTTTCTCGCGGGCGCCTTCGTAAAGCATGGTCGAGCGTTCGCTCAGGCAATGCACGCCGCGGTGAATGTTCGAGCAATCCTTCGCGTAAAACTGCACGATGGCGTCGATGACGGCCTGCGGTTTCTGGCTGGTGGCTGCGTTATCGAGATACACCAGCTGCTTTCCGCGCACCTGTTGGTTCAGCGCGGGAAAGTCGCGCCGAATGGCTTCGACGTCGAAGGCGGTCTGTTCGGTTCCCATATCGCTTACTCCTTGCCCCCGCCGGGCAGCCACGCCAGCACCTCACGATCGAGCAGGCTGCGAACCGCCGGAATATCGATTTGCTCGAACAGCTCGAGCGCAAAACCGAGGGTCAGCAGCGACCGTGCTTCCTGCAGGCTCAAGCCTCTGGCCCGCAGGTAGAAGATCGATTCTTCGTCGAGCTGGCCCACCGTGGCGCCGTGCGAGCACTTGACGTCGTCGGCGTAGATTTCGAGTTCGGGCTTGGTGTCGATCTCTGCGTCGCGCGAGAGCAGAAGGTTCTGGTTGGTCATGCCCGAATCGCTCTTCTGCGCGTCGCGCGGCACGACGATGCGGCCGTTGAATACGCCATGGCCCTTGCCGTCGAGCACGCCCTTGAACAGCTCGCGGCTCGCGCAGTGGGGCACCGTGTGCTCGATGGTCGTGTGAAAGTCGGCGTGTTGCGTGCCCTTTACCAGGTACAGACCGTTGAGTTCGCCCCAGGCATCCTTTCCGCCCAAGTTGGTGCCCAAATCGTGGCGGGCCAGCGCCGCCCCAAGCGACAGCGAGAACGAACGCAGCCGGCTGCCCGCTGCCTGCGAGGCGGCCAGCGTACCGATGTGGAAGGCTTCGGCGCCTTCACGCTGCAGGCGGTAGTGCACCACTTCGGCCTCTTCGCCCACCGCGAACTCGGCCACGGTATTCGTCAATGAAGCGCCGGCCGTGCCGACGTACTGCTCGATCAGCTGCAACCGGCTGCCCTTGTCGGCAACCACGAGTACGCGCGGATGCATCATGACCGGATCGGCGCCCGGCGCGGCGACGAAAAGCAGGTGAATCGGCGCCGACAGCTGCACGCCTTCGGGCACATGCACGAAAACGCCTTCGCCCAGGTAAGCCGTGTTCAAAGCGGCGAAAGCCTGCTGCTCGGCGTCGACATACCGACCGAGATGCTCGCGCACCAGGGCTTCGTGCGAACCGAGGGCTTCGCCCAGCGAAACGACGACTACGCCTTCGGGTAAACCGGCGGTCGTAGACGCCGCGGCGTCGAAGCGCCCGTTGACGAAAACGAGCTGAAGGTCGACACCCTCGAGACGGTTCGCGTCGACGATCGCCTTCGTATCGGGCGCCGATACGGGCGCCGGCTGAAAGGCTACCTTTGCAAGGGCGGCCGTACTGGTATAGCGCCAGTTTTCAAGCTTCGTCGTGGGAAAACCGAGTTCGGTAAAGCGGGCGAATCCCTGCCGTCGCAGCTCGGCCAACCAGGCAGGCGCCTCGGGCTGGTGTTCGAACGAAGAACGGTAGGTTTCTTGAATCGTGTCAATCATCGGAAGAACCTGACTCCGTTACTGCCCGGGCGCAACTTCAATGCCCTGATAACCCTTCTTCTCGAGCTCCTGCGCCAGCGTCTTGTCGCCCGATTCGACGATGCGTCCGTCGACCAGAACGTGCACATGGTCGGGCACTACGTAGTCGAGCAGGCGCTGGTAGTGCGTAATCATGAGAAACGCGCGCTTATCGCTGCGCAAGGCGTTCACGCCGTTGGCCACGACCCGCAGGGCGTCGATGTCGAGGCCGCTGTCGATTTCGTCGAGCACGGCAAGCCGCGGCTCGAGCAGGGCCATCTGAAAAATTTCGTTGCGCTTCTTCTCGCCGCCCGAGAAGCCCTGATTTACCGAGCGATTGGCCAGTTCCTGCTTCAGCTCGACCAGCTTCATGCGCTCCTTGGCCAGCGAAAGGAAATCCATGGCGTCGAGTTCTTCAAGGCCCCGGTGGGCGCGAATGGCGTTGACGGCGGCCCTGAGAAAATACAGGTTGCCGACGCCGGCGATTTCGACCGGGTACTGGAAGGCAAGAAACAGCCCCTCGCGCGCCCGCTCTTCGGGCGCCATCTCGAGCAGGTTGCGACCGTCGTACACAACCTCGCCCTCGGTAATCTCGTAGCCTTCGCGGCCGGCAAGCACGTTCGAGAGCGTACTCTTGCCCGCGCCGTTGGGGCCCATGATGGCGTGCACTTCGCCCGCGTTCACATCGAGATTGAGGCCCTTGAGAATTTTCTTTCCGTCGGCCGATACGTGCAGATTTCGAATCGATAGCATGTGCAGTTACCCGAAACTATGCGGAGAAGCGCGCCTCAGCCGACGCTTCCCTCGAGACTTACGCTGAGCAGGTTCTGGGCCTCGACGGCGAACTCCATGGGCAGCTCGCGGAAGACGTCCTTACAGAACCCGTTCACAATCATGGATACGGCGTCTTCATCGGAAATGCCGCGCTGTCTACAGTAAAAGAGCTGGTCGTCGCTGATTTTCGAAGTGGTTGCCTCGTGCTCGACCTTGGCCGTGGGGTTGCGCACCTCGATATAGGGAAAGGTGTGCGCGCCGCACTTGTCGCCGAGCAGCAGCGAGTCGCACTGCGTGTAATTGCGTGCGTTCTCGGCCCCCTTCATGACCTTGACCAGCCCGCGATACGACTGGTTTCCCTTTCCGGCCGAGATACCCTTCGAAATGATGGTGCTCTTGGTATTCTTGCCGATGTGAATCATTTTCGTGCCCGTGTCGGCCTGCTGGAAATTGTTCGTGAGGGCGACGGAGTAAAACTCGCCCACCGAATCGTCGCCCTGCAGAATGACGCTCGGATATTTCCACGTAATGGCCGAACCGGTCTCGACCTGCGTCCACGAAATCTTGGACTTTTCGAAGGCCTTGCCGCGCTTGGTCACGAAGTTGTAAATACCCCCACGGCCTTCCTTGTCGCCCGGGTACCAGTTCTGCACGGTCGAGTACTTGACCTGCGCGCCGGGCATGGCCACGATTTCGACAACGGCGGCGTGCAGCTGGTTTTCGTCGCGCCGGGGCGCCGTGCAACCTTCGAGGTAACTGACGTAGCTGCCCTCGTCGGCCACGATGAGCGTGCGCTCGAACTGGCCCGTGCCCGAAGCGTTGATGCGGAAGTAGGTCGACAGCTCCATCGGACAGCGAACGCCCTTGGGTATGTAGCAGAAGGATCCGTCGGAAAAGACCGCCGAATTCAGGGCCGCGAAGAAGTTATCGGAGTACGGAACCACGGTGCCCAGGTATTTCTGTACGAGATCGGGATGCTCGCGCACCGCCTCGGAAAACGAACAGAAGATGACGCCCTTTTCGGCCAAAGCCTTCTTGAAGGTCGTCGCCACCGACACGCTGTCGACTACGGCGTCGACGGCCACGCCCGAAAGACGTTTCTGCTCGTCGAGCGAAATGCCCAGCTTGTTGAACATCTCGAGCAACTCGGGGTCGACCTCGTCGAGGCTCTCCAGCTGCTTACGCGGCTTGGGCGCCGAGTAATAGACGATGTCCTGGTAGTTCACCGGCGTGAAGTTCACGTTTGCCCAGTGATGGGGCTCGGACATTTCCAACCAGCGGCGATAGGCCTTGAGCCGCCACTCGAGCATGAAAGCCGGTTCCTGTTTCTTTTCGGAAATCAACCGTATGACGTCTTCCGACAGCCCCGGCGCAACCGCATCGTTTTCGATGTCGGTCGTGAAACCGTACTTGTATTCCTGGTTCGCTAACTGTTCAAGCTCTTTCGAAGTCGCCATCTGCTGACTCCCACGGCCGGCGTTCGAAACGCTCATGCCGCATTGAATCAATACAAAAAGGTAGGTATTGATTCATGGTAACCGGTTCAGGGTAAAAATTCAGGAATTCGATGTGCCCAGCACCTTGAGGCTCTGCGGCGAAGGCGGTTCGACATAGGTCTGCACCCACTTGGCCATCGAGCTCTCCGACCGCACAAGATCCTTCAACATAATCTGCTTCAGCAGGTGCCCGAAGATGCTGTACAGGCTCGACCAAGCCGAGCGAATCGAACAGTCGCCGATGTGCACGCAGGCTGCCTCGTTTCCCGCGAAGCGATCGCAGAAATCGGTCGAGTACAGCTTGCCGCCCAGCGCCGTGAGCACCTCGGCCAGGCTTACCTGACTGGCCGACCGGGTCAGCTGGTACCCGCCCTGCTGCCCTCTCGTGCTGTGCACCAGGCCTTCCTCGCGCAGCACCCGCATGAGCTTACCGACATAGGCCACCGTGAGTCCCTCGCGGCGGGCAATCTCGGGAATGGTCATGCTCTCTTCTTCGTGGCGCGCCATCTGCAGCAGACAACGGAGACCGTATTCTTCCTGGGCCGAAAACCTCATCGAAACCCTCCGCGCACAGCCGGATCGGGTCTGCCGTG
>JAWLBW010000322.1:0-5045 GCA_041687475.1 bacterium | reverse complement strand
GTATCGGGCCCCATCGGCGAGGCGGCGCTCGAGTTGAGCGACCTGTTGGCGGGCCGCCGGAAACGGGCGCGCAGGTGGGTCGAGCCGCCCAGCCGGCTCGACCTCGGTCGGCGGCTGGCTGCCGACGAGCGCGTGACCGCCGCCATGGACATCAGCGACGGGCTGTTTCTCGACGCCCGACGCATGGCCGCCGCCTCGGGCGTGGGCGTCGAGATCGAGTGGGAACGGATTCCCCGCACGCGCGCGGCGGGAACCATGCTGAAGCGCATGGTCGACGAGCGGCAGCGAATCGAGACGCTCGGCGGCGGTGAAGACTACGAGCTGCTGGTGGCCGTGCGTCAGGATGAGGGCATACCCGACGGCCTCATACCTATCGGGCGCATCGTCAACCGGGGGCTCAGTCTCAAAGTCGGACATTCCGTTCGCCCGTGGCCCGCGGCGGGACACCTGCACGGTTAGCCGGAGGCAGGAGAGATCCCAGATCCCAGATCGCAGATCGCAAAGCGGAACCGGATTCGCTCCGCGCTCCGCGTTTCTTCATCTTCCATCTTCCATCTTCCTTCTTCCATCTTCCTTCTTCCATTTTTCCGTTTTCCTTTTTCCGGCGTTCCGAGTTCCGCGTTCCCCGTTTCCTCGCGTGCCCTGACATTCCTGCCAGTCGCCCGTTGGTTCCTTGGAAAGGCGTCGCCTTCAGGTAGGATGCCTTGGTTTTTACCTTAAACGCGGCGCTGCATAAAAAGTCCGGCCGACGGGTAGGAGAGACATTGCGCGGGATGAGGCAGGCAGGCGCATGGCGCCCGAAACCCTTTCCGCACGGGCTGCAAAGGGCCTTTTCCCGGCCTATCCAGGGGAAGCGGCCGGCGTTTTCTGCTTACCTTCAAGGCTCGGCGCGCCATCGAGACTGACATCTCTGTCAGTCGTGACGCCTGCACGGTCGGGCGGGGGGCCGCTCAGCCGCGCCTCGCAGGATTGGCCCGGATATTGCATGCATGAATGGCAGTGCCAGTGCGGCCCATTTTCCAGTATCGGCTAACCGGCTGGTGCTGTACAGGGGCGGCACGAGTGGCCTTGAGGTGGACGTTCGGCTTCCCCGGCGCAACTGCGCCGGGAACCGAGCGGAGGGGGTCGACAGGGTCGGCGGAAAGCTGTCCCGGAGTGGTTGGTTGCCCGGCAGGCGGTCATGACCATTCCGGTTGCGCAGTGCGGCATTTTGGTGATATACCATTCTGTTGATTTACCGTCGCTCCGGTCATGCGCGTCCGAAATGCAGGCATTATTGCCGGGACGCTCACAGGTTTGACAACTATCGGTCATTACGGTAGATTTTCAACCGCTTTCTGTTCAACCCCTTGTTTGTAAGGACATTCACATGAAACGCAGTAGTGCACTTCTTCTCGGTTTGCCGCTCGCCTTCGCGGTCGGTTGCTCGACCGACGAAGCCGAACCGACCGTTCGCTCGTTCGCAGCCAGCTACGAACCCGGCCTCATGGTGGCCGGCGAAGCCGCGGGCACCTCGGAAACGAAACGCTTTGTCGAACTGAACGGCGTGGTTACGCAGATCGACGGCCTTGACGCGCTGGCTACCACCGATGGTAACTCGGGCGTATGCCAGGTTCGCCAGGACGACCGGCAGACGGTCACGCAGGAATCCTTCACCGGCAGCAGCAAGCTTCGCGTTGCCGGCACGCAGAAGGCCTGGTACCTGCCCGGCTCTTATGACGATGCCTATGCCGACGACGACGTAAACGTCTGGGGCGACCTCTCGTACGGTCAGCTCTTCACCATCAAGCCGAACCTCGATATCTGGATCAGCACCCAGGACAATACCGACAGCCCGCGCCCGCTCGACATGTATCTCGAACTGTACGAGCTCGAACTCGCGCTCTTCGAAGAGTCGATGGAATACGCCTCGGTCGAAACCAACACGGTCATCACCGACACGCAGACCGTCGTCACCACCGACCACGATTACGATACCGACTTCGAGGTCTTCGCCCGTTTCAAGGCTGACGGTTACGTCTGGGAAACGTGGGATTTCGTCGAGAACAACGACGCCTATGACGACGAACCCATGTGGGTCTGGAACGACATGATCGTTCCCGACAACGTCAAGGTCGGCGACACCTGGATCGACGAGAACGGCGATATCGTCGGCGCCGTGGCCATTGAAAAGGTCAACGTCGGCGGTAAGAATGTCGAAGCCCTGCACATCGTGACGCGCGGCACCGGCCAGTTCGACGTGACCAAGACCGGCGTTGCCGACTCCTGCGTCGACTACTACACCTCGGAGACCGTCGACGATCCGAGCGTCGTCGAGATCGACAGCGTGACCACCCGCAAGTGCAACACGAATTCGGCCGGTTGGGTCAACATCGAGCACGTCTGGTACTACAAGGGCGTTCCGATCAAGGAAGAAGTCGAATTCGTTGAGATTAACCTTGTCGAGTACGGCTACGCCGCCGGCGACAACGGCGACATTCCGACCGGTAGCCGCGACATTTACGGCAACGCGAATGCCAGCACGCCGGGCGATTGCCGCATTTGGCGCAATGGCCAGAACGCCTCGGGTACCCCCGAGCAGGTTGATCGTCTCCAGCCGTACGCCATTTACGAGGTCGAGTCCGGCAAGTGGAGCTGGACGGCCAGCGAAATTCGCTCGAACTACACGCTCGCGCAGGAATACACGGAAAGCCTGGCCGCCGAATAAGGCTGCCGTTTCCCTGGTACTTCAAAGGGCTCTCCCTCGGAGAGCCCTTCTTTTTAAACAGGGCGCCGGGTGCGTATGCGGCGTCGGGCTTTTCGCCCTGCACGCAACGCAGCGTTCCCAACGCCTCTGGCTTTACCCAATTCCATCAGGATACTCCTCATGAAACGCAGTAGCGCTTTTCTGCTCGGCCTGCCGCTGGTTTTTGCGGTCGGCTGTGCGTCGGAAGAAACCGAACCCACCGTTCGTTCGTTTCTGACCGACTTTGAGCCCGGCCTCATGGTGGCCGGCACCGGTTCGACCAAGGCCGTGGTCGAGTCCTATGTCGATCTCGGCGGCACGGTAACGCAGGTCGACGGCCTTGACGTGCTTGCCACCGGCGACACGGTTTCCGATACCTGCCAGGTTCGCGTCGACGAACGGCAGACTGTTTTCGACATAAATTTCGAGTTCACCAGCAAGACGCGCGTCGCCGGTAAGCAGAAGGCCTGGTTCCTGCCCGACTCGTACGACAGTGCCTGGGCCGACAGCGAGGTCAACGTATGGGGCGATCTCTCGTACGGCCAGCTCTTCCTCCGTAAGCCGAACCTCGATATCTGGATCGATACGCAGGCCGGGGTAGACGGCCCGCGTGCGCTCGACATGTACCTGACGCCGTACGAACTCGAGCTCGCGTTGATCGAAGACGAGAGAAACTTCAGCATCGCGATGACCGAGACGGTCACCACCGACACGCAGACCGTCGTAAGCAACATGCAGTTCTACGACGATGACTATTCGACGCATGCCCGCTTCAATGCCGAAGGCTTCGTGTGGGAATCGTGGGATATTCTCGGCAACAACGACGTCTATGACGACGAGCCGCTGGAAGTCTGGAACAACATGCTCGTTCCCGAAAAGGTCAAGGTGGGCGACACCTGGATCAACGAAGACGGCAATATTGTCGGCGCCGTGGCCATCGAGAAGATCAAGGTCGGCGACACGACCGTCGATGCCCTGCACATTGTAACGCGCGGCACCCGCGAGTTCGATACCACCAAGCGCGGCGTGCTCGACTCCTGCATCGATTTCCACACGGCGCAGACGGTCGACGATCCGGAAACGAAAAGGCTCGACGCCGTCGAAACCGGTAAGTGTGAAGACGAGTCGGCCGGCTGGGTCAACACCCGTCATGAATGGTACTACAAAGGCCTTCGCGTGAAGATCGTCGAAGAGGGCCTCAATGTCGAGGTCGAAGAGTTCGGCTATGCCGCCGCCAATGACGGCGACCTTCCCACAGGCATGTCCAACGGCGCCGCCGTGGGCGAATGTGCGCTGTGGGCCGACGGCGATGCGGCTACGGGCACGCCCGAGCAGCTCGGCCGCCTTCAGAAGTACGCCGTGTACACGGTTGAGAAGGGCC
Organism: bacterium; assembly: GCA_041687475.1. GTDB lineage: Bacteria > J088 > JAWLBW01 > JAWLBW01 > JAWLBW01 > JAWLBW01. The sequence continues at coordinate 939 of JAWLBW010000322.1, read as the reverse complement.
GGTTCGAATGGCAGGCCACCGAATTCCGCACGAACGATACGCTCGCGCAGGAATACAAGGATGGCCTGGTCGCCGCCGAATAAGGCGACGGCGAAACCTATCGAAAGGCTCCCTTCGGGGAGCCTTTTTTTCGTTCAGGGAAAGGCGGGCGTTCGATTCGACGAGCAAGGCGTAACCCGATGGGGCGACGCAAACCGGCGACATTCATCGGGAATCGGCCGCTTGAAATCAGCCTTTGCCGTCTGCCGTCTGCGTTGTCGCTGCTCCGGAAGCCCATATCATATCGCCGAGACCCCCATTGACAAATCGGCTTTCGTGACATGAATGCCTGTGACGTATCTATCACAGCTGTAACGCCGGGGTCACGCCGAAAGCGCGTTTCCGCTTGGGGAAAGGCTGGGAAACAGGCCGCCCGGTAACCGGAATGGCGTTGGTACGCTTCTTGCTTTATAATCCGGCACCATGCAACTCTACCAGACTACCATCAAGCACACCGTTTACGCGCAGGGCGTCGGCCTTCATACGGGCGCGCCTGTCGATCTGGCCCTTCACCCGGCTCCGGCCGGGGCGGGTGTTCGCTTTCTGCGGGGCGACCTGCAGAACGCTGCCCCCATTATAGCCCGATCGACTTCGATTCTCGATACCCGTCTTGCTACGACCATCGCCAACGGCACGGCCTTCGTGTCGACCACCGAACATCTCATGGCCGCGCTCTATGCCTTCGGCATCGACAATGTGCTGGTCGAGGTATCGGGGCCCGAAGTGCCGGTCTTCGACGGTTCGTCGGCCCGGTTCGTCGAGCTCATTCGTGAAGCCGGCATTCGCGACCTGACCGCGCCGCGCACCTACCTCATGCCCCGCGAGGTCATCGAGATCAGCGACGGCGACAAGTGGATTCGTCTGGAGCCGACCGGTGAAATGCTTACCGTCGATTGCCGC
>JAWLBW010000321.1:0-5127 GCA_041687475.1 bacterium | reverse complement strand
GACTGTCTCATAATATGAGACACGCACCTGAACGACCGACCGACCTGGTAAATCGAGCCAGCACATCCACGGGGAATACGGGTGTGACGTCCGTCTCGGTGTGGGGGATATATGTCTGTCTCATAATATGAGACACGCGTAAGGCGCTACCATCCATCGGCCTTCCCAACGACTTGAGGCTTTTCGTCGAAAAAGAACGAAAATACCCAATTCATGGTATTTACCCGATACATGAGCTGATCTATATTGCGCTTGCCGAACGGCACACCATAGGCTTCCCAATCGTTATCCGGCGTTCAGCGCCGATGGCGTGCCCGAGTTTTTAACACTCTCTCCGTTTGAGGAGGCTCGCATGAAAGCCGGAAGACGCACGAAGGCAAGGCAAGGACTGCAGTCGGTGGCTGCCCTGCAGACCGGAACAGCTGACGTTGACCAGGCAGGGTCGCCGGAGACCCCATTTCCACCCGAAATGGATCTCACAACCGACGAAGTGGGCGAAGGCCATGAGTCGGAGGTGGCCGAAAAGGCTGCTGGGACGCAGGGCGAAAGTCCGGAACTGAGGGCATTGGTTCAGGAATTCGTTACGCTTCATCGTCAGCAACAACGTGACGACGTCGAAACCGTTTGCATCCTGGGCGAAAAGCTTCTGGAGATGCGTGCGCTGACAACCGAGGCCTTCGATACGCTGGTAAACGACAGACTGCCGGTTTCCCGGGCAACCGCCTACCGCTACATCGGAATTGCAGAGTTGAATAAGGCCGACGCCAACTTCGTCGACTACTGGAAGTCCATCGGCGTGACCAAGATGGGCTATTTGACCTACATGAAAACCGCCGAAGAGCGCGCGAAGACGCTGGCCCCGTATCGTCCGGCAGATCTCGAGCGCATGAGCCAGCCGGCGGTGGCCGCCCTGGTCGGCTATCAGGGTAAAGCGGCAGACGAACAACTAGGTTTCGAAGAGCAGAGCAAGGTATACAGGCGCTTCATCAGGCACGCCAACTTCAAGGTGAAAGCGCTTCTCGCGTGGATTGAGGAAAATCCCGGGAAGAAACTCGACGAAGACCTGATTCAGGAATTCGACGCCCTGAAGGTTGCCGTTTTCGAACTACGGAAGCTCATTCGCTAGTACGCACTGCCGAAATTCGGGTTAGAAGTGCTACGTCTGCACGAGGCGCCTGTCGGGCCGAGGAGCCTGCACATCTTCCGTTTCGATGGGACGACGCAGCTGTAGCCCGGGACGTAGGTCCTGGGCTACAGCATGAAACTGGAAATGAATTCCGAAGGGGTGACTTCGCCTTGACCGGGGTTTCATAACCCCACAGCCGGTTACCAGGGCAGTACGTCGCCGTTCGAGTGCCAGAAGGTGCCCGTATTCTGTTCGTTCAGGCCCTCGATACGGGCGGCAATGCGTTGCGCGGCCTCGCTGGGGGGTATGTCGCCGGCCCCGCCCACCATGTCGGTCTGCACGAAGCCGGGGTGAATGATGGCGACGAGAATGCCTTTGGGCTTCAGGTCCAGGGCCAGCGATACGCCGGCCATGTTCAAGGCCGTCTTCGACATGCGGTAGCCGTAGCTCGAACCCGAACCATTGTCGGCGATGGAGCCCATGCGGCTCGTGACAAGGCCGATCTTCGAGCCGTCGCGCAGGTTCTTCAGCAGGGCATGGGTGACGCGCAGCGGTCCCACCGCATTTACCCGGAACTGTCGTTCAATGCTCTCGAAGTCCAGTTCATCGAGGTACGTACGCTCGAGAATGCCTGCGTTGTTGATGAGAATGTCGACCTTGGTTTCGCCAAGCTCCTTCGCCAATTTTGCGACGCCCTCGGCGGTGCCTACGTCGACCCCGTCAATGACGCGGCTCGCGGCTTTCTCCAGCTCGGGCGAGGGCTTGCGGCAAACGCCGATGACCTCGGCCCCCTGGTTGGCATAATGGCGAACGAGTTCGAGGCCGATACCCCGATTGGCTCCGGTAACGACGACTACCATGACGATGACCTCCCGGTTGCTGAGAATGGAAGTTGAATCAACTCTCCAGCCGACAGACGCAAGCGTGCATCGACAACTGGTGAAAGAAGTTCATTGTAACGGTAATGGGGATGTCTTTGGGGCCGGAATGCGCCGGATGTCACCAGTCGAACGCGGTATCAACCGTGGCTTCCGTTGCCTGGGTATCCGGCATTTCAACCCAAGCCGATCCCGGTTATATCGGGCTTCTCGCGGGTATTCGAGGTCGAATCAACGCTTGCCGCGAGTCTCACGGTCGGTGGGCGAGCCGTGTTTGACGTACGAGTTGGCCATCCACCCCGAAAGGGCCACCAGGCGGGCCGAGAGAGACACGACACGCGGATACGATTTCGCGGCCACCTTCTCGGCCGCCCGCTCGGCGACATCACGGGCGCCGGCGAAGGGGTCGGCGAAGACGAAGCGACCGGCTGTCTGCTGGGCGGCTTCACGCGCACGCTCCTTCTCGAGCACGGTATCGACAAACGCGCGGCGAATGTCTTCGTCGGCCAGCAGTTCGTTCAGGAAGGTCTCACGCTGTTCGCGGGAAAGTGCCCCAACCGCCTTAACGAGAAGGCGTATGTGTCTGGGAACTCGCTTTTTCGAGTCGGTCTCGGCCAAAGGCAATCTCCGCCAATCGTGTCTGTTGACAGCATACCATTCCGGGCAATTCGCCGCAGAAAGGGGAAGTTGCAGGGCGATCGGGCCCAGCGTCGGCGTCGCGGTCAATCAAGCGGGCAAAGGTTGCGCTGTCTGTGGAAAGGCGGCCGGGAAGAAAGAGGTAGGCGATGATGGTCGTGTCGACCACAATCATGGGCGACCTTGTTGAATCGCTTCTTCAATCTCGGCCGGTTCGAAATGCCTGTCGCCAAGCAGAGCATGCAGGCGGCGTATTCGGTTCAGGCGCTCAGCGGCCGTAAGCTTCGTCGGTAGTAAGACCTGCTCGAGACAGGCGAGCACTTCACTGTTGAGGCTTCGATGGTTCGACTCGGCCGACGCCCTGAGACGATCATAGAGTTCGTTCGGAATATTCTTCAGCGTGATCGTGGTAGCCATGTGTGCCTCTACACCAATTTGGTTCCATTATGATTTCGGAATCCGCCTAAGTCAACGTAGGATGTGCACAAGAAAAAGCCCCTTCCTCGTAAGTGGAGGAAGGGGCCAAATTTCAGGGGAACAACGACCGTGCAACCGTCTCGCCCCCTCTCCCCAACGCCGGGTCTCCCCATCGTCAGGAAAAGCGGTCAGCCGTCCAACCGGTTCTCCCCAGCAACGGAGGGAGCGTTCACTTCGTCTCGCGATAGCGATTCAGCTCGTTGTAGAAGCCGGTCAGCAGCTTGTCGGCCACTTCGGGGGGAAGCGACTGGAGAATCTCGTTGACTTCGGCCATACGGTCGGGAGCACCGTCGCTTCCGCCGCCGACGCCCACCATACCGAGCATGTTCTGAATGCCTTCATCGGTCAGGTCTTCGGGCTTCATGGCGCCGAGCATACCCTTCATCGTGGCAACGAGTTCCGAGGGCTGGCGTCCGCGTACGAGTTCGGCGACTTCGGCGATATCCTTCAGCAGCTGGTCGATGTTGGGTACGTGCTGGGGCATGATGGTGATGTGGAAGTTTTCCTTCAGACCATCGACACCGGGCTGCGGCTGTACGTGCCAGCCGCGCTGGGCGAGCTCGTCGCAGACTTCGAAGATGTTGAGGGTGTCGGAAGCCGTCGCTACGAGCGACATCTCCGGTTCCCCCAGAATGTAGAAGTCCTTCATGCCGTTGATGCCGGCAATGTACTGGTCGGTGGCTTCCTTCATGTTGCGGGCGGCTTCGAGATAGCCTTCTTCGCCCAGGAAGTTGAGCACGGCCCAGGCTCCGGCAAGCGGTCCGCCCGACTTCGAGCTCTGAATCGTGGGGTTGATGAGGGTGTAGCCGGTCCAGTTGCTCCACGCGAACAGCTGGTGCTTGCGCAGCGCGTTCGTACGGTACAGCACCACCGACGCGCCCTTGGCCGCGAAGGCGTATTTGTGCAGGTCCATCGACATTGACGTGACGCCCGGCACCGAGAAATCGAAAGGCGTGACATCGGCGCCCAGCTTGCGGAAGTAGGGCAGCATGAAACCGCCGATGCAGCCGTCGACGTGCATGAGAATGCCGTTTTCCTGCGCGAGGGCGGCGATTTCGGCAATGGGATCGACCACGCCGTGGGCGTACGAAGGCGCCGAGCCGACCAGCAGGGCGGTGTTGGCGTTCATGGCCTTCTGGTAGTCTTCGATGCGCGGCTTGAACGTCTTCGGGTCGACCGGCAGGATGTGGGCCTTGATGTCGAAGTAGTGAGCCGCCTTGTGAAAGCAGGGGTGCGCCGTGATGGGCAGAATCATTTCCGGCTCGGCGATGCCTTTTTCCTTGCGGGCCCAATCACGGGCCGTCTTGACGGCGAGCATCACGCTCTCGGTGCCGCCGCTGGTAAAGCTGCCCGAGACGTTCTCGTCGCCCTGCAGGTGGGCGGCGGCCATGGAAACGATCTCGGTTTCCATGCGCAGCAGGCTCTTGAAGAGCGTGGGGTCGAGCGCGTTCTCCCACAGGTACATGTTCACGGCTTCTTCGACAAGCTTTTCGGCCTCGTCGTTGACGTGAAAGATGTAACCGAAGACCTTGCCTTCGCGCCAATCGATATCGGCCTTCCGGTAATCGCGCAGGCTTTCAAGAATCTGGTCGCGCGAGCGACCTTTTTCGGGCATCTTCATCATGGCGCTTATCTCCACTGTGGGGAATGTGAGCGACCGCTCAGTTTTGTGGACTCATTCTAGTCGGCAACGGCGAGGCGTGTCAAGCATTCCGTTACCCCGTGCGGTACGTTGCTCTGTACTTATTCGGACGACGGACGGCGGGCGACGGCTCTATCCGACCAACCACTTCGCGAACATGGCCATGCCGATGCCCACGTAGTTACCGATGGCAAGACCGATCACGCCGGCCGTGACGCCCGAAACGATGAGCTCGCGGTTGCCGAGCACCTTGGCAATCGGCCCCACGAAGGGGGGACCGAACACCGCCGCCGTCGACGTAATGATGAACGTGTCGACGTCGATGCGAAAGACTCTGGCGAGCAGCGTGTGCAGCACGATGCTTGCGA
>JAWLBW010000320.1:0-5129 GCA_041687475.1 bacterium | reverse complement strand
TCATGGGCCTTTGGCCTTGGCGCGCCGCCCGGGCGCTGCGCGCGCGCCTACGCGGTAAGCCGGTCGCGCACCTGCGAGCCGATGGAGCGTATGTCGGCGCCCGAGGGATTCTGGAACACGCGCAGGTCGAACTCGGGTGCAATCGCCATGATATGGTCGAAAATGTCGGCCTGAATGCCCTCGTACTGCACCCACCGGGTGTCGTTGGCGAAACAGTAAATCTCGAGCGGAAGCCCGTCGGGCGTCTGCGGCAGGTGGCGCACCATGAGCGTCAGTTCCTGGTGAATGCCGGGGTGATTACGCAGATAGGCGTCGATGTACGCGCGAAAGGTGCCGATGTTGGTCAGGCGTCGCTTGTTGGCGAGAATGCTGATTTTTTCTCCCCGCAGGCGGTTGGTTTCCGAAACCTCGGCCATTTTCTTGTCCATGTAAGCGGTCAGCAGGTCGTAGTCGTGCAGCTGGTGAATCTCGTCTTCGTCGAGGTGCTTGATGGTGGCGATGTCGATATAGACGCTGCGTTTGATGCGCCTTCCCCCCGATTGGGGCATGGTACGCCAGTTGCGGAAGCCTTCGGAAATGAGCGCGTACGTGGGAATGGTGCTGACCGTCTTGTCCCAGTTCTGTACCTTGACGGTGTGCAGAGCTACGTCGATGACGTCGCCGTCGGCGCTGTACTGAGGCATCTCGATCCAATCGCCCACGCGCACCATGTCGTTCGAGGCCAGCTGCACCGAGGCTACGAGCGAAAGAATGGTGTCCTTGAAAACCAACAAGAGCACGGCGGTCATGGCGCCGACGCCGCTCAAGAAGGCCCAGGGCGATTTGTCGAAGAGAACGGAGATGAACGCGACCGCCCCCATGACGTACACGAACATCTGCCCGAGCTGCACATAACCCTTGATGGGGCGCGAACGCCAACGCGGGTTTGCGTTGTAGACGTCGTTAAGCGCGCTCAGGGCGCGGGTAAACGCCAGGGTAATCGATATGGCCACGATGGCGCTGGCGATGCGTTCGATGCTGGTCTGCAGGGTCGGGTGAAAGGGCAGCAGGCGTGCGCCGTTCGAGAATACCAGCGCGGGCGCCAGCCAGGCCCCCATGCGAAAAACGCCGCGGGCTTCGAGGGCGTCGTCCCAGGTAAAGGCGGTGCCTTTGACGAAGCGAGCGACCAGGGTCAGTAGAATTCTTTTGGTGACGAGGTGGGCCAGAGTGGCGACGATTAAGAGCAGGCCGACGCCGGCGAATTGTTCTGCAACCGGGTGAGCATGCAGCCAGGCAAGCACGTTTTCCATCTGCGCATTCCTCCTTGCTGTACAGTGTACACATTCAGGCCCGGCGATTCTGCTCTGCGCACCTGGTGATTTGCAGGTAAAGAGCTCAGGGGGAAGTCTCGGGAACAGCTTCATCCGTCCCCGAACCGGGCTTTCGAGCGGAAAACAATAACAATGCGTCCGCCCGCGCTGCACGAAGCCGTCGCAGGCCACTGGTCACATTCGTGCAACCGTGCTGCACGTAACCGGTCTCCCGGTCAGCCGGCAGCCGTGCTATGCTGGTTTTTTCAGGGAGGCGATACATGAAACAGGAGAACTATCTGCTTCTGGCCGGCACCCTGTTCTGGGTCGGCCTCTTCGTTCTTTTCGGGGGAATGGCCATTGCCATCGCCCTGGCCGAGCGCAACCCCACGGCGGTACTGATCACGGTCGCGGCGGCGTTGGCGTGCTGGATTGCAACGTGGGTTCTGGCCTACAAGGGCATGGACCGATTCGGGAAGTACGGGCACCGTACGGCGGGCTATTGACTTGCAGCACGGTTGCACGAAATGGCCAAGAGGGCTTAACGGGAGTCCGATTCCATTCGGGGATTTCTTCGCTCGGTCGCGTGGATGCTCAGGGCGAAATCGTAACCGTGGTGGCGGCGTACACGTAGCTGAGGGGGCTACGTTCGTAGGGCGACATCCAGATGCTCTTTTCACCCGGCGTCATGGTCGCCGGAACCGTCACCGTGATGACGGTGGGGTACCATTCGCAGGGGCAAGGCCACTCTGTTCCCCCCAGGGTAATCGACGCCGAACGATCTTCGGGAATGAAGGTAATGCCCCCCCAGCCCAGGTTCCGGCCCCGGATCGTAAGCGTTTCTCCCGTTACGGCGGTGGCTGGAGTTACGGAATCGATGGACGGCCAGATGGTCAGCGCGCGTTCATGATAATCTTCGTCTCGCCACCGGTAGGCGATTCCCGAGCCCGCCGTGACGGGTACGCTGAACGTAACGCCGGTCACCTCCGCGCCTGATACAGGAGCGGTTATTTCATAGCCGTACTGCAGGTCGACGCCGAGATACACGCTTTCTTCGTCGCCGAGATTGGCGCCGTGTCCGACCACGGTCTCACCGCCCCGAACGTTTTCGGGCGAGAAGTACAGCAAGGTCGGGCGAACGTCGATTTCCACGGGCCGCGAGCTGATGCCGTCGGCTGCAAAGCGCACGTCATACGTGCCCGGGGGCAGCTCACGCGGCCAGTCTGCCGTCACGCGGGTGGGTTCGGCCTCCTCGTCCTCAATGACCGGCAGCCGAATATCGCCGATATGAACTTCGCCCCCGGGAACAAAGCCCGTTCCCTCGAGTAGCAGCAAACGAGTGCTTACCGGCAGGTGATCGACGCGCGGCGCGAAGGAGTACGCGGTTCGGACACCGGCTGCAAGCTGAAAATCGACCGGCTCGGAAAGCGAGTGGGATGAAAGGATCTGCACGGAATATTTTCCGCCCGGCAGGTCGGGCACCTTGAACGACACCTCTTCGCCGGAAACGGCCTCAGGAACGATCCACCGGTCGTGAAAGCGCACCGCGACCGGCCCGGTACCCGGCCGTTCGAAGGAACCTTTCGCCACCACCGTGTCGCCGGCCGCCGCCTGCATCGGCGAAAGGAGCTTGACCTGCGGCACGGCTCTTACGACGTCGCCGACATGCTGCCCGGCCTCTTTCCGCGCCTGCGAATCGACGCTCGAAAGGGGACTTGCGCTACAGGCCCCCAGCACCAGAAATATCGGCCAAAGATGTTTCGGCATCTGCATGCTCCGCTCGGCAATTCCGCTCGTCCCACATTCCACCCCATGGCGTACCGCTTGCCGACACCTTACTTCATGGCCGACTGAATTGCAAGACGATATCTACATACGACGGGAATCGATTCCGTGCATCGGCTGAGCGTCAACGGTCGAAAAGGCTGCGTCAGGACGTAGCAGGCAGCGTTGGTGCTTGCCGGCTTCCCTACTGCACGCCCCTACTCGCGATACCCCAGCAGGTAGATAATCGCCCCGCCGCGCCCGTTGTTGCGCTTGCCGGCTTCCCACCGGTACCCGGGTACGTCGATGGCGGCCGTGAGCTCGTCGAGATCGCTGGGATTGTAGAGCTTGAAGAGGGCGAGCGCGCCGTCGACCGAAGTCACGACGGGCAGGATGGGAAGCAGCCAGGAGAAGAGCAGCCGGCTGAACCGGAACGGCCTGACGAAGGGCGCCGACAGCAGTACGGAAAGGGGCACGAATATCAGCATGCCGACGGCCTGCCACCAGTTGTCGTTGTTGCCCTCGACCGCCACTACGGGATTTCCGGATTCGGCGATTTTCCGCAGGTATGCGCGCGCTTTTTCGGGTGGAAGCGCGTGCAGCGAGTTGACGAACGTATACAACCCTCGTCCAGCAGGCTCGAAAGCCTCGGTTTCAACCTTGCAAATTTCGATATCGGCGTCGAGATAGGGCCGTAAGGTTTCGACGCCGGCGCCGGGGGCAAAGTCGAGGTTGTGAAGGACAGGCGCCTCGGCATGCCCCAGCCCCCTTTCCACCAGGGGAACAAAGGGTTTGGCAGCCCCACGCGACCAACGAACCAGGTCAGGAATTCGTGCATCTGCCGTCGCAGAAACGAGGGAAACCAAGGCTGTTCGGTGATTTGCGGCAGTTGCATTCTACGCATCTTCCCCTCTCCTTTTTTCCCTGCTCGTCGTCTGCCGAAGCCGGGTGACTATGGTTCTTTTCGCTCGAGCCCCCGCAGGAAGAGTTCGACGACCTGCCGCGTGAAGCCTTCCGTATCGACCTGCGGATCCATGAGCAGACCGGTGACGTCCGAACGGCCGCGCAGTGCATCGACCATTGCCAGATAGCCGTCGATGGCGCGGCTCAACAACATGAGCGACGTAGGCGCGTGAACGTCTTCGCGCAGGAAGCCTTCGCCCTTTCCCCACTCGACCAGCCGGGTAAGGCTTTCCAGCATCTGCAGCAGCATGCCGTCGAGAACGTTGCGGGCGTAGGGTACACCGTCGAGTACCTCACGGTGCATGAGTCGACCGAACGCAGGATCGGCAAGATAGCTATGCACGTTGAGGGCGATAAGCTGCGTGAGCACCCCGAAGAACCCTTTCCTATCAAGCCCCATCTGCGCGGGGTCGATGCTGTAGGCCTCGGGCAGCGAATCGCGAATCGGGCCTATCTTCTCGAGGAATACGGCTTCATACAGCCCTTCCTTTCCGCCGAAATAGTAGTTGATGAGGCTGAGGTTGCAGCCGGCCTCGCGGGCGATTTCACGGGTACTCGTGGCCGCAAAGCCCTTCTCGGCAAACAGGTGCAGCCCCGCTCGCAGCAGGTTTTCCCGCAGGCCGGCGGCCTTTTCGTCGAGCACGTCTTTCTTCGGCCGTGCAATCTTTTTCGCCATGGGATATATTTTAATCGGTCGATTGAACAACAGCAAGGAGCACGGAAATGGGCAGGCTTCACCTTTTCGAATTCGGCGACTTCTCGTGGTTTCCGCGGGTGCTGCACGACGGCATGCGTGCTTACCTGCAACGGGCCGAGCAAATGCTCGATCTTTCACCCTTTGCCGACAAGCTGCAGACGCTGCTCAGGCAGACCGGCGAAAAGCAGATTGTCGATCTGGGTTCGGGGGGCACAGGGCCACTCCTGCAGATACTGCCCCGATTGCAGCGGGGGCAAGCCGACGTCGAAATACGCATGACCGACCTGTACCCGAGCGCCCTGGGCATGGCCAAGGTCGAAGCGCTGGGCGTACCGGCCGTGCGTTATGAGAACCGACCGGTCGACGCCATGAACCCGCCCGCCGATCTGAAGGGCGTGCGCACCATGTTCGAAGCC
>JAWLBW010000319.1:0-5189 GCA_041687475.1 bacterium | reverse complement strand
CGCACTGCGTCCATCCCGGTCCGCCGGCTTTCCAGCCGGCTCGTGGATCCGGATTGAAGGCCGCTCCCTCCATCTGACCTGTGAACCACTCCGGTCCGTTCGCTTTCCAGTCGAGGGTGTCACGTCCGGCACGCATCCTGCTACATTCCAGAGCGTTATCCCTGAAACCGGCTGCCCACGGGTGGTGAAGCTGATCGTATTGTCAGGCATTCGCTTCCGCTGAATGATCGCCTTGCCCGATGAATCGCTCAGGTTGGCTTCGGAAGCGGTCGGCAACTCGGTGATCGTAAAGTCGGTCATTCCCGCGAGGAGGTGCGTATGCGGTATCGTGGCGTGTTTCTGGTGAAATTTCTGATGCTGGTGCTGCTTGCCGGCTTGCTGCCCGGCTGCGGCGGCTGCGTCGACTGGGGAGACTGGGAAGGGTGGGAGCTTCGCCCAGTCTGCAATGACGACTCAGGGGTGTTCTGTGAACCCACAACCCCGTGCGAAGAACTCATTGGTCGTAAGGACTTTTCCAAGGCACTGCGTGTCGGGCGCGTCCTCGTAGAGAGTGAGCCCGACAACGCCGATGGCCACTACTGCATCGCGCTGGCGAACGTCGGTAGCTTGTTCAGCTCAGTCAACAGCATCGTCGGCTTGGTGTCGAGCCTCGGCGCCCCGCAGAACGGCGTGCAGCCGAGCGCCCAGGACCTGAAGAGTCTGGTCGGCAGCTTCTTCGAGCCCATTCAGGCTTCGATGCGCGAGTTTGATCAGGCCGCCTACGTGCTTGCCGGCATGGACAAGCCCACCTGGCAGATCGAAAGCTTCCCGCTGCCGCTCGACGTTGAAGCCATGCTCGGCCTTCTCGGCGACGACGCGCCAATCATGGAAGGTAATGCCTCATTGAATCTCGGCGGTACGTGGAGCCTTGCAGAAATTCACCTGCTGGCGGCCGCCTTCAATGGCGTGCAGGGCCTGCTCGACTACCTGATGGCGCACGAGCTCGTGGTGTCGAAGCTCGAACTTCCCGAATTCAGCACTGAAGGTCTGGCCGGCTTTCTCGTGAAGAATCCCGACCTGCTTACCTTGGCTTCCAATCCCGAAGATCAGGCCCGCCTGACCGGCAACGACGTGCGCAAGGGCGTCCGGAATGCGGTGCTTTCCCTGCTGTCGTATCTGGTCGGCCGGTCAACCCACCTCGAACGGGTCGCCCTCGCCAACGACGGCCTGCTCGAAGCCATTCGGGCCAGCGCCGCGCTTGGTGCTACCGACGCCGTCGTTGCGTGGTCGGTCGATGAAGACGGCTATCCGACGGGTTTTCGAATTCGCATGATTGACGCGCTGAACAAACAAGTATCCTTCACGACGGTCGATGGCGAGCCCATAGAAATTGCGAGTCGCTACGACATCGCCGCCGACCCGGCCTTCTGGAACTCTTTGCTCACGTTCGGCGAGGAACTGCGCGATAACATGGAGACAGGCGGCGCGGCCGTAGCCGTCAAGCCGGTTGTCGATGCGATAGTCGACGTATATGGCGAGGAAATCGCCCGCTGGGGTATGGGGCGCCTGCTGGGCCGGGAATTTCCCGACCTGGTCTACCTGAATCCGCGCGCCTTCTTCGAAGATCCTTGGTTGATTCGCGATATGCTCCCGAACTACTTCGGCTACGTGAGCGAACCGGGGGCCGCCATCCGGTACGACCTGGGCGTTGAACGGGAGACCTACGGCGACGGCGTTACCATGGCGGTCGAACGACTCGGCCGGCGCACCGAGACGACTGAAGACACCTGGCACTTCGCCTACGACGATGCGGTGGGTTACCAGGTCGAAAGCATCGACACCCTGGGGCAGTGGTACGAGTCGCTTCCGCCAGACGAGCTGGCGCCGTCGCCGACCAGCCCGCTACTGACCTACATTTCGCTGCAGTCACCCTCGTTCGGTGGCGCGCTTGAAGTGCGTTTTGAAGGCGAAGAGGCCGCGGCGCCCCCCGACTCCTATGCCTTCAACCATGCGCTCAATGGTCTGGTCGGGTATTACTGTCTCGACTTCTTGAACCTCGGGTTCGGCGAGGCGCTCGACGAAAACAGTTATGCCCAGCCGTGCGAATAGCGGCGGGGAAGGGGGAAGCCGGCTGCGTTCGCACCCACGCGGCGCTTCCCCCTGTTTTGAGAATCCTTGATGAAGGCCGGGGCCGTCGAAGAGGCGCGGTCGGGGGAAGTGAGCAGTATCCCTTCCCCCCGTGAAAGAGTGTGGTAGACTGGATGACCCGTGCCAGGCAAGCCGCCGCACGAGCTACGGTCACCGGGTGGCTGCAGGTGGGCGCGGGGCCTATCCGGCAGGGCATTGCCGCCATGACGCATTGCGGCTTGGCGTTTACGTTTGCGGGCGTTTATAATGTCAAGCGCCGAAACATGGGGAAATCATGCAGTTACGCATCGGAAAGGTAGTTGTCGCTTGTCTGCTGGCGCTGGGCATTGCCGGCTGTTCCAACGGGGACGACCAGGTTCAACAACGGGATAAGAGCGGTGCTATCGACGCCATTGCGACCGGTAAGTATTTCCTTACCAAGTTCGAAGGCCGTCGCGCCCGCGACAACTTTCAGAAGGTCGTAACCAGCGACTGGTATGAAAACGGCGGCAAGAAAGACGGCCTGTACTGCGAGGCCATGTACGGCGTCATTCTGGCCGATGCGCAGCGCTTTCTGACACAGGTGAACAGCCTGCTCGGCACCGTGCTCAAAACGGTCATTGCCCCGGCGCCGGGGGTGCCCGCGGGTTCCTTCAGCCTGGCGGCGAAAGCCCCGTTGAGCGAGCAGTTCGACTTCGGCGAGTTGCTTGACCCGGCGTGGCGCGGTTCGCTCGAACCCATCCTTACCGAAATGGCCGAATACGCCGACGAAGTGACCCGCTACGAAGCCACGGTCGCCAACTGCGGGTTCGACATCGGCGTCGACCTCGAAGAAAGCGAGAAGGGCTACCTGTACGTGCTTAACCTGGGCGAAGACCGCCGCCCGCTCTTTCAGGTGCAGTTCAAAGGTCGCATCGACGGCAGCGAAGCCCGCGTCATCAATTCCTTCGTTCGCACGGTTCTGGCCGGGGTCGACTTCCTGCTCGCGCACGACATGTCGATGACGCTCGACCTGCAGAAAATCGGCTATATTCTCGGCCTTCCGGTCGAATGTCTGCCCGAAGAAGGGTTGGCTTGTTTCAACGACGGCTTCACGCTCGCTCTTCAGGACCTTCCGGGGCTTGCCTTTCTGCTTGAAGACAACCCCAACCTGCTGGCCAAGAACGACGCCCGCTGGTATCGCATGGAGCGCATCGACAATACGATGGTCAGCGCCTTCTACGGCATGCGCAGCTTCTTCCAGTCGCTGCTCGTGCGTGACAGCAGGGCCGAAAGCGTCGGCGGCGATGTCGAAGAGCGCATGAAGGAATACCTCATCAGCTATCGCGATCGCAACGACAACGGCCAGGTCGACTCGGCCGATACCTTCGGCATCAATATTGAAGGCATTACCTGCGACCCGTCGCATGTCATCGAAGTAACCCAGCTGGGGGCCGAAGACGCAGCCTCGCTGCGCTCGCTGTGCAAGACCATCGAAGATGCGGTTTCGACGCTGCTTCTGAACATGCTTCGCAACCTGAGCGGTCTGATGACCAACGCGGTCGTCGAAGAACTGACCACGTTCAATGAACGGGCGTACGCCAATATGGTCGCCGTCGAGAAGCCCGACCACGAATACCAGCGCATACCCATCTCGTCGTTCAACGAGACATTGGCTGCTTTTCCCATTCAGATTATCGGCGAGCCCATGCTGCCGTGGCTCGAGTTCGACGTGGCGTCTTTCTTCACCGAACCGCGAGCGCTGCGCAGCTTCATGCCTTACTGGGAAGAGACCCCGAGTTTCACGGGCGCCCGGTTCCTGATCGACTCCGATGACTATTCGGCGCTCGATTCGACCGGCGCCACGGTGGTCGGCAACCTCAACGAGCTCATGTTCACGGTCAAGAACTCCGAGGCGGGTTACACCGACATTACCTTGCTCGAAGAGCGCGATCTCTTCCAGGGCAGCTATGCCGGCGGTACGCTGACCGGTCTGACCATTGCGGCCGACTGTCTCAACGCCGAAAATCTGTACATCGGCGACGACACCGAGCGCACCTACCTGCCGGTCTTCGGTCTCGCCATGCAGGACCCGACCTTCAACGGCCTGGCCTGGGTGAACCTCGGCGAGTGGCGCAACCGCTACGGCTTCCAGCTTTTTGAGAATCCCGACACGAGCAACGTGGCCTGTAACGATCCGATGACCGTCGATCTGGCCACCAACTACTCGCTGAACAAGGGTACGTGGATCTTCATCAAGCATTTCATCGACAACCTTGAGATTCTCAGTCTGATGGGCAGTCTCTGAGCGTCGATTACCTCTGGTTTTCGCGGGGCCTTCGGGCCCCTTTTCTTTTTGATACCCCTTCGGGCGGAAGCGGCTGGTTGCCCTGCCTGTAAATTTACCGTCTTCATGGCGAGTGCCTTGTGCTAGGATGGTCTTTTCGGGTGCAGTGAGGAGGTAGTACATGTTCAAGCTCGACATCGGCAACCTGGAATCGGTTTCGCTCGACAATGCCGCCGAAAAGCGCACGGCCGCACAGCAGCGTTTCGAACAGTTCTGCGCCGAACGGGTTTCGACCTTTTTCGAAATGGTCGAGCCGGCGGGCCGCCCCGTCTTAGACGAGGTGTTGCAGACGGCCGAAGCCATTCGCGCCGAGGGCCGCTTTACCCGGTTTCTGAATCTGGGTATCGGCGGGTCGAGCCTGGGCGGCGAGGCGGTGATGCGCGCACTGACGCATCCCTGGCAGAACGAAACGCCTGCCCGGAAAGGCTTTTCGCGCTTCTACTTTCCCGACAATGTCGACCCCGAGTTCAACGCCGGCCTTCTCGAGATTCTTCCACCCGAAGAAACGCTCGTGCACGTGGCCAGCAAATCGGGCTCGACCGCCGAAACGGCCGCGCAGATGCTCGTCTATCACCGCTGGCTCGTCGAGCGGCTCGGTCAAGAGCAAGCCGCCCGGCATATGCTCGTTTCGACCGACCCCCAGAGCGGCGATCTGCGTCAGCTGGTCGATGCGCAGGGCTGGCGGTCGCTGGGCATTCCCCCCGGCGTGGGGGGGCGCTTCAGCGTCTTCGGCTCCATCGGGCTGCTGCCCATGGCT
>JAWLBW010000318.1:0-5224 GCA_041687475.1 bacterium | reverse complement strand
CCGACAACACGTCGTTTACCCGGGTGGCCGTCATTCTGCTGTGGACGGTCATCGGCATCGCCGGCAGCTACGGCGTTGCGTGGTTCGGCATTCGCATCAACACCTACGCGAATTCGCGCTCGGCCTTCGCCAGCCTGCGCGGCAAGCCCTATGAGACCTACTCGATACCGCTTCTTTCGGGCATGAGCATCGGCACCATGCTCATAAGCACCGAGCTCATTCTTCTACTCGCCATCGTGCTCTTCGTACCCGCCGATTACATGGCCCCCTCCTTCATCGGTTTCGCCATCGGCGAATCGCTCGGCGCGTCGGCCCTGCGTATCGCAGGCGGCATTTTCACGAAAATCGCCGACATCGGCGCCGACTTGATGAAGATCGTTTTCGGCATCAAGGAAGACGATGCCCGTAACCCCGGGGTCATTGCCGACTGCACCGGCGATAACGCCGGCGATTCCATCGGCCCCACAGCAGACGCCTTCGAAACCTACGGCGTGACCACCGTGGCCCTGGTCGCCTTCATCGGCATTGCGGTGGCGAGCCAGGCTACACAGGCTTCACTGCTCGTATGGATCTTCGTCATGGCCATGGTCATGATTCTCGCAAGCCTCGCATCCTACGGCCTGAATCAGGTCATCGCCCGAAGCCGCTTCGGCAATGTCACAAGCATGAACTTCGAGACCCCGCTGAGCACCCTCGTGTGGATAACCTCACTGCTTTCCATCGGTCTGACCTTTCTCGTCTCGCGTCTGTTGCTGGGCGATTTGGGCGACGGAACGATCTGGTGGAAGGTCGCGGGCATTCTCAGCTGCGGCACGCTTGCAGGAGCCCTGATTCCCGAAGCGGTCAAGGCCTTTACCTCGACCAATTCGGCGCACGTGCAGGAAATCGTCAAGTCGTCGCGCGAGGGCGGGGCGCCCCTGAACATTCTCTCGGGCCTCATTGCCGGTAACTTCAGCGCTTACTGGCTGGGCCTCATCATCGTGGGCCTCATGACCCTCGCCTATCTCATCAGCCTGACCTTTCCGGTCGGACTCATGCAGGCGCCGGCCATCTTCGCCTTCGGACTGGTCGCATTCGGCTTTCTGAGCATGGGCCCGGTCATCATCGCGGTCGACTCGTACGGTCCGGTTACCGACAACGCCCAGTCGGTGTACGAGCTGTCGGCCATCGAGGGCATTCCCGACATCAGCGCGCAGATCAACGGTGAATTCGGCTTTACGCCCGATTTCGACCGAGCCAAGGATTTTCTCGAGGAAAACGACGGCGCCGGCAACACCTTCAAGGCCACGGCCAAGCCGGTGCTCATCGGCACGGCCGTGGTGGGGGCGACGACCCTCATCTTTTCCATCATCATGGGCCTTACCGGGGGTGACACGGCCCTGTTCTATCAGCTGTCGCTCATGCACCCGCCGTTCCTGCTGGGGCTTATCACCGGCGGGGCCATCATTTACTGGTTTACCGGCGCTTCGACCCAGGCCGTGTCGACCGGAGCCTACCGCGCCGTCGAATTCATCAAGCGCAACATACGCCTCGACGAAACGGTCGAACGGGCATCGGTCGAAGACAGCAAGAAGGTGGTTGAAATCTGCACGACCTATGCGCAGAAGGGCATGCTCAACATCTTTATGGTCATCTTCTTCAGCACCCTGGCCTTCGCCATGATTGAGCCCTTCTTCTTCATCGGCTTTCTCATTTCCATGGCACTGTTCGGCCTGTACCAGGCCGTGTTCATGGCCAACGCCGGCGGCGCCTGGGACAACGCCAAGAAGGTCGTCGAAGTCGACCTGAAGGAAAAAGGCACCGAACTGCACGCCGCCTCGGTCGTGGGCGACACGGTGGGCGACCCGTTCAAGGACACCTCATCGGTGGCCATGAACCCGATCATCAAGTTCACCACCCTGTTCGGCCTGTTGGCCGTCGAGCTGGCCATCAAGCTGGGGGCGGGCACCCGCTATACGCTGGCCGCCGTTTTCTTCGTCGTATCGGTCGTATTCGTACTTCGCTCCTTTTACGGCATGCGCATCGAAAGCACCGCGCCGGCCCGCGAAAAAGTGCACTGAAAACGCAAACTCCCAACGGAACAGGGCCTGCCGGGCAAACCGGCAGGCCCTGTCTTTTTGAAGCGAGTCAACCCGACGCCACCGGTGTCTGCTCGTCGGTGTCGGCTTCTGAAGACTCGGGCGGCACCCGTGGGGCAGGCTCATCAGACGGGTGGGGCGTAGGCATCGGAGCCCCCTCGCTGCGGTAATGCGTTTCGCGAAAAAGATGGTGCACCACCCGGGCCAGAAGATTGACGTATTCTGCCGCAGACAACGCCAGCGACGAAGACAGGCGCCCCTGCGCCACGGCCGAAAAAATCGCATGGCGCCCCTCTTCGCGCGCAAGCGAAACGCGCTCGCTTATCTGCTGCAGCATGAGCGCCCGGGCCCGAAAGTCGACATCGCCTTCAGCACCCAGCACGGCGACGGCCTCTTCGACCAACTCTTCCATGACCGTGCAGGCGTGGGCGGCCTCGCCGATGACATGGCGAAGCCCCGGTACGTGCGCGCCGGCCTCCCAGCCGACCGCGGCCGCGTCTTCAAGATGTTCGAGGACCCGGAAACTACGCTGCAACCGGGCGGTAACCCCTTCCGTACGCGGCACTTTTTCCATGTAAGCCGCAATGGCGCCGATCAACTGTCCGGCCGCCGCCTTCACACTTGCATGCGCAGCCAGTGCTTCCTTTTCTCGGGGTGCACGCAAGGCACGGGCCGCCTTGAAGCCGAGTGCGCCGGCAATCAGCATTTCAAGCCGCGACAACTCGCGATCGACCGCATCGGCGGCCGCTTCGGGAATCGTCAGGGCGTTTCCGTCGAGAAACCGGGGACGCCCCCAGTCTTCTTCCTGCCGGTGAAAAAGGCGTGTCAGAAGCGTCGCGAGTCGCCCGGTAAACGGAATAAGAAGGACAAAGCCGACCAGGTTGAAGGCCGTATGAAAGAAGGCCAGCACGAGGGGCCCGTCGTGCACCGAAAAGGACTCGGCCACCGCGGTGGTCGCCGCCAGAAACCAGGGAAAGGTCGCCAGCGCCACCCCCGCCGCCACCACATTAAACAAGACATGCGCAAGCGCCGCCCGACGAGCGGGCGAGGTAGCCTTGAGGCCGGCCAGAATCGCCGTCGAGGTCGTGCCTATGTTGTGGCCGATGGCAAGGGCCGCCGCCTCGGGTACACCGATGGCATTGGTCGCCAGCGCCGTCAGGGTTACCGCCAGCGAAGCGCTCGAAGACTGCATCACGACGGTGAGTATCGTTCCCACCCCCACGAGGGCGAGGCGGCCTCCGACGGTTGCGGCCGACAGCGAGTCGGGAAGCGCAGGCGCACCTGCCCCGCCCAGGGCCTGCTGCATGAGGTCGAGCCCGGTGAAGAGCATGCCGAAGCCCGCCATGGCCCAGCCGAGGGTAACCGCGCGATTGCGTCCGAAGAGCCGTAGTGCCGCCCCCACACCGATGGCCGGCAGGGCAATGGCCGCCACGTCGACTTTGAAGCCGAGCAGGCTCACCAACCACGCTGTGAGGGTCGTACCCAGGTTGGCGCCGAAAATGATGGCAATGGCCTGCGCCAGCTCGAGCAGGCCGGCATTCAGAAAGCCGATGGCCGTGAGCGTTGCCGCGCTTGACGACTGCACGGCCGCGGTGAAGGCAACGCCCGTCAGGGCAGCTGAAAAAGGCGTGCGCGCAAACCGCGCGAGAAGCTGCCGCAGCGAGGGTCCGGCAGCGTCGCGCAGCCCCTCGGTCAAGGCGGTCATGCCGATGAGAAAGAGGCCCAGACCGCCGAATAGATAAGAAAAAAGTGTGAGGCTCATGAGTACACGGGGCTCGCCCGAAACACAACTCCGGTAGAACTTGCTGCCTGAAAGCGGGAACCTACAAGGTAGCGCGCCCCGGGGTACGAGACAAGCCCGAGAGCCCCCGGCGCCGCCTCGGCCACCGGGTAACGGGCTGCCTTCCAAAGGTCTCGTGCCTCTCGAAGCAGAGACGCCGTGTGATATGCTTGCAGGTTCAGGCTGCAAGTACGCCCATCGTGCAGGGCTTTCCCAAGAGAAAAGCTGCTACAATTTCTCTTTTGGGAACAACACCTATGAATACCGACGAAGTTAAAGCACTGATTGAAAAGGGACTGCCCGGCGCCATTGTCGACGTGGTAGACACAACCGGAACCGGCGACCACTTCGCGGCCGCGGTGAAAGCCCCCCAGTTCGCAGGGAAGACCATGGTGCAGCAGCACCAGATGGTGTACAAGGCACTCGGCGAGTTTATTCAGGGCTCCCGGGCGCCCATTCACGCGCTTGCCCTTGAAACCGAGCCGTTGTCCTGAACCCGTCGCCACCCCATTTCGAGGAGACAGACATGTCCGACCAAGCCATTCTCGACAAGATTGACCAGACCGTCAAAGAAAACAAAGTCGTCATTTTCATGAAGGGAAGCCCCGACCAGCCCATGTGCGGCTTTTCGGCCGCCACCGTGGCCGTGCTCAAGCAGCTGAACGTACCGTTTGCCTACGCCAACGTGCTCGACGACGAGAACGTGCGCCAGGGCGTGAAGGACTACTCGAGCTGGCCGACCATTCCCCAGGTTTTCATCAACGGCGAATTCGTCGGCGGCAACGACATCGTACAGCAGATGTACGCCAACGGCGAACTGCAGAAGATGGTCGAAGGCTGAAGACCCACGCAATTATGAGCATCGAGTAGGAGGCGGGGTTGCCCCCGCCGTCCTCTCACACCACCGAACCTACGGTTCCGTATCCGGCGGTTCATAGATTGGCAGTGAGGCGTAAGTGGAGCTGTGAGAGCGACACGAGACCCATGTGATTAAAGTAGCGGGCCGGGAGCGCTTCGTTCATGTGGGATGCTCCCGCATTCCACCAAGCCCCCCGTCCGTTCATTGCTGATTTCCAAGCCCGGTCCTTGCTCAGGCCGAGTTTCATCAGGTTCTTTGCCCGCGTGTAGGTGCGTTTCCACTGGCGCCAGCGAATACAGCGCAGCTTGCGGCGTATCCATCCGTCGAGCTCGTCAAACGGGCCCCGTACTTCGCTCAGTGCAAAGTAGTTGACCCATCCACGCATGACGGGGTCATGTGCTCAATCAGTTTGCCCAGATTCCAGCCCCTTCCACGCCGAAAGATTTCTTTCAGGTTCGCCCGAAACCGACGCACCGCTTCCTTGGCGACCTTGAGTTTCGCCTTGTG
>JAWLBW010000317.1:0-5255 GCA_041687475.1 bacterium | reverse complement strand
CCTGTCATCATCGCGTCCACTTCACAACGGCAATGCGGGTGCCCTTGCCGGGCGTCGTATCGATTTCGAACTCGTTCATCAGGCGCCGTGCCCCCCCCAGGCCCATGCCCAGTCCGTTGCCCGACGTAAACCCGTCACGCAAGGCCTCGGCAATGTCGGCAATGCCCGGCCCCTCGTCACTGAAGGTAAGACGCAGACCCCGCCGGCCGACGTTGTCGAGTTCTTCGAGCATGACGCTACCCCCGCCCCCGTAGTCTACGGTGTTTCGCGCCAGCTCACTGGCCGCCGTAATGACCTTGGTCTGATCGACCAGACTGAAACCGAGTTGGGCCGTCCAGTGACGAACCCGTTGACGCACCAGCACGATGTCGGCCGCCGTTCTGACGCTCATAGACTCATTTCGTCGTACGTTTGTCACCCTGGCGCCCTCCGGTTACGCGCGTGCCGGTCAGGCTTTCGAGCAGGCTCATGCCCCGCTCGACGTTCAGGGCGGTGCGTACGCCTTCAAGCGACAAGCCCAATTCGACGAGCGTGATGGCTACGGCCGGCTGCATGCCCACTACTACGGTCTCGGCATCGAGAATTCTGGACATGGCCGCGACCTGGTTAATCATACGACCGATGAACGAATCGACGATGGTGACAGACGAAATGTCGATGAGAACGCCCCGGGCGCCGTGCTGCACGATACCGGCGGTCAGATCGTCCTGCAGGGTAAGCGCAAGCTGATCGTCAAGCTCTACCTGCACGCTCACGAGCAGATAGCGCCCCATGCGAAGAATGGGTATACGCTCCATGTCTCAACCGTTGATGACGGAACTTTCGATGCTCTGCCCCATATGATCGAGAGCCAGAAGGAAAGCGTCGGCCAGCGTGGCCTTGGTGCTTACCTGACTCAAATCGACCCCCAGATGAACGATGGTCTGGGCAATCTGCGGCCGAATGCCGCTGATGATGCAATCGGCGCCCATGAGCCGGGCCGCCGTGATGGTCTTGATGAGGTGTTGGGCCGTAAGCGTGTCGACGGTGGGCACCCCGGTAATGTCAATGATGGCAATGGTGGCGCCGGTTTCGACGATGCGGTCGAGCAACGCTTCCATGACCACCTGGGTACGACCGCTGTCGAGGGTTCCGATGAGCGGCAACGCCAGCACCCCTTCCCACAGTTTCACCACCGGAGTCGAAAGCTCGAGCATCTCTTCCTGCTGGCGCTGGATTACGGCTTCGCGCGCTTTCTGGTAAACCTCGGTGGTATGCAGGCCCAGCGCGTCGAGCAGCTGTGAGGCCGTGAGAATTTCCGAGAAAAGGGAATCGCCGTCCTTCAAGCTCTTCCGTAAGGCCGTAAAAACCGAATCCTTGAGCGAAAAAACAAAGGTAGCCACCTCCGACGGCGAAAAGCCCTGCTGCGCGCGGGTGGCCGAAATGTCGGAAAGCAGGTCGCGAACCTCATTCCACGCCGGCCCTTGAATACTCTCGACCTGGCCGTTCTGGCAGGCGACCGTAAAGCCCTGGAGAACGTCATGAGCCTGGCGCTCGAGTTCACCCCGCTCCATCAGGTGTTCATGGCGGGTACTCGCGGCTTCCAGGTTTTTCAACCACGAGGCCAGAATAGCCTTCTCATTCTTTTTCAGCGTCTGCGCCAGCTTCGCCATACCGCTCTCCATAATGGAAAACCGCTTGCCGCCCGAGCAAGCGAGATGTTGCAAAATTCACTAGAGTGTACCCATGCCGGCAACATCATGGCAAGAAAAAGACGACTTGCCAACCATCGCAAAGCCGCCTCGCTCTACCCTGAAAATCGCTCGACCAGCGCCGGACCGATAACCACCAGACCGATGGCCGCGGCCCCGACAGCCGCGATGAGCACGGCGCCGGCCGCTACGTCCTTGGCTCGCTCGACAAGGGGATGAAATTCGGGCGACGCGACGTCGGCCAATGCCTCGAAGGCCGTATTCAGGGCCTCGGCCGTCCACACCGTGACGACGGCAAGTATCAGCAGGCTCCATTCAACCCGTGAAAGGCCGGCAAAGACAGCCACGCCCAGTACCGCCAGGGTGAAAAACGCATGAATCCACGCATTCCGCTGCGATTCAAGCATGTAGCGCAGGCCGTTCAACGCGTAGCGAAAGCTCTGAATGCGCGCCCTGACCCCCGTATGGCGTCTGTGCTCAAGGTAGGGCATGAGAACCCGCTGCGCCCAGGCCGTCTCGACGCTCTTTCAACTTCTCTCCCCCCGACTACCGGCAACCGACATTTCGACCGCCCCCTGTTCGGCGCATCGCTTGAACGAACCGAAAAAGATCACCCCCCTTCATACAGCAGGCCCATCGAGTGAAAATAGCCCGCATGTATCAGCTGCACGGGCAGCTGCTTGGCCCATACCACACGGGCCTGCCGCACGTGCCGGCCGTCGTCGAGCGTAAGCCGCAACCGGGTACCCGGTCGAAACAACTTCCGCGAGTCGAGGCGTAGCCCATGGGGCGTCATGTCGCGCGTATAGCCCATGAAGTGTGTATCTTCAGTGCCGAAGCGCACCCGTACCCGGCGAACCTCGCGCGGCTCCAGTCTGCGTTGCGTCTGCATGCTCACCTCTTACGATGGTTATGCCCTCAACGTAACATTCCCCCCCTCTCCCACACGCCTCATTCCCGATAAACGAACGGCAAGCCCGAGTCAACGCTTGCCGCGGGCGAAAACCCGTGCTAAAGGCTTTGCACGGCAGCGTACTCAATGCCCCTTGCCCGCTCCATGCGTGGGATGACGGCCGGGCCGCTCTTCTTCTTCGGGGGCGTACCCCCGGGTGGCCTCAATCCAAGCCGTGCGGTCGGCCTGCTCCTTGTCGCCGAATTCATCGAGGTACGCATTGTAGGCACTCATCCACATTTCCTGCCGATGAATGGGCAACCGCGATACCTGTGGGGGAAGATCGTCAAGGTTCTCGTAGGGAAGCTGTTCATCGTCGTCGGGACCCAATTGCGCCATATTTCCTCCGTTTCCGAACCCGAGGTCCCGCCCATATGTGGACGCCGCAGCATCGTTTGGGAGAAGACCACTCGCGTCTGCCCAAAACACCACTATGGGGAACCCCGCGCAACGCCATGCGCTCGGCTCCTGCCCGCTCGCAAGACTGCGCCCGCACCCTGTCACGCTACCGTCGGCAAGATATGCAGGGGGAAAAAGGGCAGGGGCCCGCATGCCCGTATCACGCCCGGCCCCGTGAGGTAGATAGAGACTCTTTACGCCATCGCGTCGGTGCGTGTACAATGATTCTACCTACCAGTCGGTAGAATGTAGAAGGAGCGACCATGGATCTGCAAACTCTTCCTCCCGATCTGCGGCGACTTGCCGCCGAGGTCAAGGACCCGGAAACCGGTTTTTTCGGCCCCGACTCCTGGTTGTGGAAGCTGGCATCGGAAAACACCCTGCAGCTGGCCGGCCCCTATGCCTCGCTCATGCAGATTGCCCACCCCCACGTAGCGGCGGGCGTGGCCGCGCACAGCAACTTTCGCGACGACCCGATCGGTCGCCTGCACCGCACCTTTCACGCCGTGCACGCCATCGTCTTCGGCACGCGCGACCAGGCGCTCGCGGCGGCGCTGCGCACGCGCAACATTCATCGCGCGGTCAAGGGCGAGCTGTCCGAAAAAGCCGGTCCTTACGAACCGGGGTCGCATTACCATGCCAACCGCGCCGACCTGCTCCTGTGGGTGCACGCCACCCTGGTCGAAGGCAGCATCATGGCTCACGAGCTCTTCATGCGACCGCTGCGCCCGGAAGAGAAAGAGGGCCTGTATCAGGACATGAAGCTGTCGGGGCGCCTGTTCGGCATTCCCGGGAACAAGTTTCCGACCGACTACGCCGCCTTTCTCAGCTACTACAAGCGAGAGACCGAGCAAACGCTTGCGGTAACGCGCGAGGCGCACGAAATTGCCTGGGCCATCATCAGGGCGGGCGGCTGGTACCGACTCACATCGCCGCTCATTCTGCTGGTCGCGGCCGGCACGCTGCCCGATCACCTGCGCCGGCAGTTCGGCCTGCCCTGGAACGGTCTCATGGCGAGGGGCTTCGACGACTTCCGCGGTCGCGCGTCGCGAGCCCGCGCGCTTACCCCCCGACCATTGCTGTATCGCGACGCCTACCTCGATGCCCTGCAGCGCATCGGCGCGCCCCGGCCGCCCCTGGTCGGTCCGCGTAGACAGGAAGGCGACCTTCCCGGGCGCCGTTCGCTTTTCGGCCTTCGGGTAGCCGATCGGAAATCGGCCTGACCGTACGCAGGTCGAGTGCCGGGCACGCTCGAGCTCGAGCCTTCACCCATTTGCCCCAGAAGTATCAGGGGAATGGTCGACCCTGCCGGTAACCGTCGACGAAGCCCCCTTGTAGGCCGGTCGGCACGGTGCTATTCTGCCGCCGAGGGCCTCCGTTCGCTCGCCCTCGGTCGGCGGTGACATGGCTACCTCCTTTCGATTTCTTCTCGGGACTATCACATTCGCGGTACTGGCCGCTTCCTCACCGGCAATGGCCGGAGAGCTTTCGCTGGAAACGGTGTTTCCCCGGCTTGCGGGCAAGAATCAGGTTCGCTGGTACGACTTCGACTGGAAATACACCGATTTCAGCCCGGCCGCCACGGGCGAAGCCGTGCGCCTGTATTTCTACGAGAGCGAGCGCGAGCTGGCCGGCGTTGCCAGACCGGCCATTTCCGACGCCTACCGCGAAATGGCCGAACGCTTCTCCTATTTCCCCCAGTATCGCATTCCCTTCCTGCTCTACAACTCGCATTTCGAGTTCGAGTCGACCCAGGCGTTCTACATTTCCGAGCAGGTGCTGGGTGTGACAAGCACGCAGGATCTGACCATGGCCCTGCCCTACTGGGGCGAGCACGATCGCTTCATCGAGGTCATGCGTCACGAGCTGGCCCACCAATTCACCATTCAGAAAATCTATTCGGTGGCCGGGGCCGCCGATGCGGGCTGCAACCCGCTGCAGCTCATGCCCCTCTGGTTCATCGAAGGCATCGCCCAGTACTACGCCCTGCCCGACATCACCCCCGAGGTACGGGCGGTTCTTGCCGACACCGCCGTACACCGGGGCGAGAAGCGCGACCGCGACGAAATGGAACTGCCGGGCTTTTTCGACGAGGGTCCATACAGCTTCGAACGCATTTACCTGGTGGGGCACGCCGAGGCGCAATATCTCGAAGAACGCTACGGCAAGGGCACGATTCAGGCCGTGCTCGACAATGCGCATCGCCTTTGCGG
>JAWLBW010000316.1:0-5263 GCA_041687475.1 bacterium | reverse complement strand
GTAGTTTTCGGCGTTCTCGAGCCCGATGCGCCGGGCAATGCTCTGCGCGGTGGCCGGATAGTCGCCCGTAATCATGACCACGCGAATACCGGCCTGTCGACATTCTTCGACGGCGGCCGGTACGTTCTCGCGCACGGGGTCTTCGAAACCGACGAGACCGACAAATTCGAAGGCGAAGTCATGCTGCTCGCGCGGCAGCCCTCCTTCGGCGTCGGCGCGAAAGCGTGCGCGGGCAACGCCCAGTACCCGCAAGCCCTCGGCCGCCATCTCGCCCACCCGTTCGGCCACTCTTTCGGTAGCTCCTTCTCCCAGATGGCAGAGATCGCAGATGGCCTCGGGCGAGCCCTTGGCGGCAATTTCGAATTCGCCGCCCGCGGGCGACTGCCACACGTGCGAAAGGGCCAGCAGCTCGGGCGAGAGCGGATACTCGCGTACCAGCGTCCAATCGTCGTGCAGGTGTTCAGTGCCGCTCAGAAAGCGCTCGCCCACCTGCTTGAGCGCCTTTTCCATGGGGTCGAAGGGGTCGCGCTGGCTGGCCAGAATGGCGTATTCGGCCACGGCATGAAAGGTTTCGGGCAGCTCGGCCGTATCGGCGCCGATGGAAAAGAATTCACCTTCGGCGTGGAAGCTGCGCACGGTCATCCGGTTCATCGTGAGCGTGCCGGTCTTGTCGACGCAGAGCACGGTGGCCGCGCCCAAGGTCTCAATGGCGGGAACCCGGCGCGTAAGAACCTGCTGCCGGGAAATGCGCCAGGCGCCTAGGGCCAGGAAAATCGTGAGTACGACCGGAAATTCCTCGGGCAGCATGGCCATGGCGAGCGCTATGCCCGCCAGCACGCCCTCGACCCAATCGCCGCGGGTCAAACCGTACACGACCACGACAAGCAGACTCATGCCCAGGCCCACGGCGGCCAGCATGCGCACGAGACGCCCCGTCTGTTCCTGCAGGGGCGTTTGCTCGGGCTGCAGGGTCTGCAGCGAGCGTCCGATTTTTCCCAACTCGGTACGCATACCGGTGCCCTGCACGCGGGCGACGCCCCGCCCGCCGACCACGAGGGTTCCCGAATAGACATGGGGCAGATCGTCGCCGCCGGGCCTGCCCGCGTCTGCGGGCTCTGGGGCGCCGGCGCGCTTGCGCACGGCCATTGACTCACCGGTGAGCAACGATTCGTCGACGGTCAGGTTCATCGACCATTCGAGTACGGCGTCGGCCGGCACGCGGTCGCCCTCGGCGAGTACGATGAGATCGCCGCGCACGACCTCACGGCCCGCGATACGACGCTGTTCGCCGTCACGGATGACCAGGGCGCGCGGACTCGACAGGTCGCGCAACGCTTCGAGGGCGCGCTCGGTCTTGCGCTCCTGGTAGAACGTGATGCCGACCACCACGACCACGAACGCGGCCAGCATGGCGCCTTCCTGCACGTCGCCGAGCAGAAAGTAAATGAGCGCACCGCCGATGAGCAGCAGAAACATGGGCTCGCGCACGACCTCGGCCGCGATGGCGAACACGCCGCGAGGCTTGGACGAGGGCAATTCGTTGGCCCCCTCTTCTCCCAGCCGTCGGCGGGCTTCGCCCTCGCTCAGCCCCTCGAGCCGTGAGATATCGAGGTCTGCGTGTATGGTCTTCAAGGCAGGCTCCTTCCCTTCCCCGCGCAGGGAGAAAAAAGGTCTTTCGGGTCAGGCCGGACGTGACTCGCGGCCGCTTCCCCACTTGCGGCTGCGGGCTTCATCTTCGCCGGCGCCCCGGTTGCGGCGAGGCGTGATGAAGTCGACCCAGGGCTTGAGAAACTCAGGTCTTTCCTTGCGAATCTTGTGACGATCCCAATCTTCCATCATGGCGTCGGCCACCCGCTCGGGCTCAAGCCCGCAGTGTTCGGTCAGCCAGACAAACAGCAGGCGAAACAGGCGGTTCAAGGCAAACTGATGGGTCTGGCCGGTCTCCTTCCACAGCCAGTCGGCAAAGGCGAGAAAATGGAAGAAGGGTCCGGTTGCCTGGGTACCTTCAACCGGCGCGGCTTCGTAAACGAGCGCCGACGAAGCAACGAAATTGCCGCTGTTGTGATAGAGCTCGAAGTAGCGGGCGAAGCGCTTCATGCGCTGCATCGTCGCAAACGGCACCGTCGAGGTCTGCAGTACTTCGTAGGGAGCCTGGGAATTGTAGACCATGCCGAAAGCTTCGGTATGGCGGGAAATGGGCGTTCCGCGCAGGCGCTTGAGAATGCCGAGCTGTATCTCGTCGGGATCGAGCGTGAGCAGCCGGTGAAAGCTGTCGGCGAAGGTGTCGAGGCTCTCGCCGGGCAGACCAAAAATCAGGTCGGCGTGAATGTGCACACCGGTTTCGGCGCGTAGAAAGGCGAAGTTTTCTTCGATGCGGGCCACGTTCTGGCGGCGTGAAATGCGCGTGGAGATTTCTTCGTTGAAGGTCTGAATGCCGACCTCGAACTGCACGGCACCGGGCGGAAAGCGCTTGATGATCTCGCGCAATTCTGCGGGCAGGCGGTCGGGAATCATTTCGAAGTGCAGCTCGAACCCTTCGCGGTGGCGTGCGAGCAGGAACTCGAGAATGGCCCCGGAAATGCGCGTGTTCAAATTGAAGGTGCGGTCGACGAACTTGAAGGAACGCGCCCCCCGGTCGAGCAGTTTCTCGAGTTCGTTCAGAAAAAGGGTCGTGTCGAAGGCACGCACGGGTATCTCGACCGACGACAGGCAGAACTCGCATTTGAACGGGCAGCCACGCGAAGCTTCCACATAGATGAGCCTGTGGGCCAGATCGTCGTCGGTATAGAGTTCGTAAGGCAGCGCCAGGGTGGCCACGTCAGGGGGTTGCGCCGGGGTAACCTTCGGCATGTCGCGTCCCCGGGCAAGACCGTCGACGAGTTCACGCAAGGCATGGTCGGCCTCGCCTGTGATGAGATGATCGGCAAGCCTGAAGATCTCGGTGTCTTCGTACTCGTAGGAAACTTCGGGGCCGCCGATGATGACCCGCACGTCGGGGCGCACGGCCTTCAGCATGGCGATGATGGCCGTGGTCTCGCGCACGTTCCAGATGTAGACGCCGAAACCGACGATGTCGGGCTTTTCGTCGAGCACGGCCTCGAGTATTTCGCCGGCCGTTTCGTGAATGGTGAATTCACGCAGTACCGCGTTTTCGCGATATTCGCCCAGGTTCGCCATGAGATAGCGCAGCCCGAACGAGGCATGACTGTATTTGCTGTTCAGGGTGGCGAGTACGATGCGAGGCGGCATGGAAATCCGGGGGGCGTGCTGCGTTACCAGCGTCGTATGGAGCCGAGGTTGTGTACGTTCGAAAAACCGTGCTTGCGCAGCGTGCGGGCGGCAAAGCCGCTGCGGGCACCCGATGCACAGTAGAGTACCACGGGCTTGTCGGCCGGCTGCAGTTCCTTGA
This sequence comes from bacterium, assembly GCA_041687475.1. Classification (GTDB taxonomy): domain Bacteria; phylum J088; class JAWLBW01; order JAWLBW01; family JAWLBW01; genus JAWLBW01. The sequence continues at coordinate 1,854 of JAWLBW010000316.1, read as the reverse complement.
GCCGACCCGGCAGCTGATCGAGGGGAATATTTCGGGCGGCGGGCAGATGGCCGGATGCAAATTCGGCGGGCGAGCGCACATCGACCAGACGCGCCCCGCCGCCGACGAGCGAGCGGGCCGATGCGCCGTCAATGAGACGCCCGCGCAGCAGCCTGCCGAGTACCAGCCAGACGCCCACGAAAATCGCAACCATCCACATCCAATCCTGCATGCGACCTCCTCGAGAGAAAATTCAGACCATTCAACAGGATACTTGACGTGCAGGCGGGTTGCACGGAACACGGAGCGCGGAACGCGGAATGCGGAGTGCGGAATACGGAAGGCTGAGGGGCAGGCTTAGACTTCACGACGTAACGGCCGGGGCCTTCGGCTTGTCGACTTCTTCGGCGAGACGTTCCAGATAACGTCTGATGCTGTCGACATTTTCGCCGGGTACCGTGGGGGTGTCGCCGCGGGTGCGCGAGCGAACGTCGACCACCGTTTCACCGGTTTCGGCCTCGGTGCGCACGCGAATGGCGACTTCGTGCTCGGTGCCCAGCCAGAAGGTATTGTCGATGGCCTCGATGTGCCGTGTCTTCCGGTCGACCGAGACGATGGCCCAGCGCAGCTCGCGAGCCACGGCAAGGGCCTGCTCGAACACGGCATTGGGGTCTTCGCGCACACGCAGGGGTTCAATGTTTTCCAGGGCGCGGCGCTCTTCGATGGTGGCATCCTGCTGCCGGAACGGTTCGTCGAGCGCGGGGGGCGTGCGCGCAAGCTGCCGGTAGCGCGGCGGGTTGGCCGGATCGGTCGTGACGTCGCCGATGGCCGGTTCGGTGCGCATGCGGGTCATGAGGGTCGAAAGCGCCGCGCCCACCACAAGACCGACCAGCACGGCGGTCACCGCCAGTCCGATGCCCTTTCGACGCTGCAGTCGCACCCGCAGCATGCCGACCACGCCGATGAGCAGCCCGGCGCCGGCCAGCAGACCGGCCCAGCGAAACATGATGATGCTCGGGCGCAGGTGCCACCAGTCAAGACGCAGACCGAAAGCGGTCAACGCCGTCAACATGAGTCCTGCCGCAGCCAGCACGAAGGCCGCAACGGCGCTCGATGCGTAATGATAAGGTTCCTGTTCCATCTTCAGCGAGCCTGCAGCCGATTGTCAGGGGTGCGCGCGCGGCCTGCCCCGCGGTTCCGGCATATCATTCGCCCGTGAGGTCGTGCAACCGTCTCAGGCACGCGCCCGCCCCAGCAGGCGTTCGCGCAGGTCGAGCATGCGGCGGCCGATCTGTTCAAGGTCGCTCTGCATGAGGTCGTAGGTCGATGGATACACTTCGCGCTCGTCGCGATCGGCATGTCGTTCAATCAGGGTTTCCAGCTCGCCGAATCGCTGGTTGAAGCGTTCGTCCATTCGCTTCATGGCCCGTATGTCGCCGAGCGCTTCCTTGAGCATGCGGTGGTCGCCCTTCACCTTGTCGACGGCCTGCCAGGCTGCGTCGTTCAGAGACGAAATCCACGGATAGAAGACCTCTTCTTCCATGCGCAGGTGGGCTTCGAGTTCTTCGCAGATACGCTTGAGCAGGGTACGTTTTTCGCTGCGATCGTCGCCCTCGAATTCGTTGAGCAGCAGTTGCAGGCGGTCATGCTCGTCGGTGAGCATTTCGACCGGATCGGGCTCGCCAGATCGCCCCAGCTCACCCTGCTGCCCCTGCTGGGAAATGCGTGTCAGCTCGGTCCGGGTGGGGTTCGGCTCGTTTCGCGCCATGATGCAATAATCCTCCGCAGTCTAACGCCGGTACGCGTCCAGCTTACGCGACGGGGGAAGGTGCGAGAAGGACGGGGGGTGACTTGCAGCACGGTTGCCCCCTACGC
>JAWLBW010000315.1:0-5308 GCA_041687475.1 bacterium | reverse complement strand
CGCGTATAGGCTCTGAATTACCGATGCCCAATGATTAAGGGGGGTGTCCGGCGTAACCGGGCATTCCCCCCTTTCCGTCGCTCGCCATCTACTCGCCGACTGCAGGATCTGGGTAGTGCCGCTGGGTAGCCCCTCTGGTATCATGCGCCCAGGAAGCCATTGAAAATGAGAGGCCCTCATGTCGCGCCACGCCTGTCCGAAGCTTGCCCGCCATTCCCGGAAATTTCTGTTGCCCTTGACGTTCGCTCTCGTACTTGCCGCATGCGAAGGCAACGACGACGAAGATTGGAGCCACTTGCCCGACGACCAGACCGAAACAGCGAAAAGCGAAAGCGTTCGGTTCGATGTGCATGAGGCCATGGCTCTCGGGCGCACCGCCCAGCCGGTACCCATGGCGCCAAGCCCTGCCTTTCGACAGACCGCCGACACACCGGTGGCCGGCACCGGGGGCGATGAGCCTACCGACTCCTCTTCAAGCGAGAGCCGAACCAATCTTGTGCGCATCAGTGCCGAAGGCGCATTGGAGGCGGCCGCCAATTTTTCGGCCGACCGGGTCTTCGTGGGCAAGAAGGGAGTAGCCGTTCGCCTGCCCAACGACAAGCGGTGGACGCTGGGCGACGAGCCGTGCGCCGACGGACCCGAGTGGCTCGTGGTAGCGCCCGGGCCTTCACCCTGCAGCGGCGATCCGGGCATGATGGTTGATCAGTTTCTCTATGCCTCGCTCGAAGACGCCCGCATGCGCATTCTCGTGCCGCTGGTGCTGGCCGACGGCAGTTGCGAGTTGATTTGTGGGGCGGGCGTGGTCGGTGAAGACGACCACGGAAAAATCTGGTTTCAGACCGGCGGCTATTACGACCCGGAAGCCGATGCCTTCGGCGAGCTGCAGACGACCCTGCGCTCGTTCACCATCGAGTCGGTATCGGGTCATTTCGCATACCTTTTCGACCAGGATACCGGAATTCGGCAGCTCATCGACACGCGCACCGGCCGCAGGCACACCGCATCGGTTCTGGCTTACTACGCCCTACCGGGCAGCAAAGTGCTCATACGGACGCATGATCTTGAAAGTCAGGGTTACGAGCTCATCGACTACACCGACATGTCGTCATCGTCCGTCACTTTCGGCGCCGAGCAGGTACGTTTCACGCAATTACCCGAATTTGTTGTTGCGGCCGACGGCGTGGTATCGCTCCTGCAGTGCAGCGACGAGACGCTCATGAACGGCGAGCTCAACCTCTGCCACGTAGACGGAAACGGATTTGCCACACCCCTGACCAGCACGACCTTCGTTGCCGATAACCTCACGGGCGGAGGACCTCAGGAGTGGAACGCCAACCCTGCCGACAACTTCGTGCTGCACCGGGCCGGCGACCGGTATGTCGTACGCGACATCGACCGGGTATACGTCATCGAGCCCCACGTATCGACAGTCGAGCTGTTCGAGGGCTACATCATTACCCATCTGTCGGCAGCCGGCGATCGCCTCGTCATCGTGGGAGAAGATGAATACGGCGCCCCCGTTTCGGGCGTGTACGACCTCGAAACCGGCGAACTGACCGCCGTCACGGGGCTCACGGCCGTAGAGGAAATTTTCGCGCTGGAGTGACCGGCATGCGGAGCAAGGATTGGGGGTTACGGATTTCGCACGATCCTACCCCATTCCTCCCATGCGAATTCTGTTTGATTCGAACCTTTCCCGACCGAGCTTGTTCCCCATGTACGCAGCACCGATAATCAGGGGAAACAGAGGGAGTCCGGTACCTGGGGAAGAGAGCAGATCGTCGTGAAGCGTAGACTCTTCTTGCCCTGAGGGCGTTTTTCGTCCGAAAAGTGCCGGGGGAGAGGAACACTGACTTCGACCACCGAACAGAACCCGGTGCGGCCCCATCTCAGCCTGTGGGATTCGGTCAGCATCATTATCGGCATCGTCGTCGGCGCCGGTATTTACGAGACCGCCCCGCTCATCTTCGCCACGTCGAGCGGTCCGTTCATGGCCATGGGGGTTTGGGCCCTGGGTGGCTTTCTCTCGCTCGTGGGCGCCCTGTGCTACGCAGAGCTGGCAAGCACCTACCCCCGCTCGGGCGGCGACTACGTGTACCTGTCGCTGGCCTACGGCCCGTGGGTGGGCTTTCTGTTCGGCTGGGCGCAGCTGGCCGTGGTCTTCACCGGCAGCATCGGCATGATGGCCTACATCTTCGCCGACTACGCCGTGGCCATGGCGGGCTACGCGGTCGACGCAACCTTTCTGCTGGCCGTTACCCCCGTGCTACTGCTTTCGGCCGTCAACATTCTGGGCGCGCGTCTCGGCAAGCGTACCCAGAACGTGTTCACGACCGCGAAAATCGTGGGTCTGGGCATGGTCGCGGTGGCCGGCTTCATGGCGGTGGCCGAAGAGTCTTCGACGCAGGTAGCCGCCCGTGCAGGCGACGGCGTGCCCTTTTCCCTCGATTCGCTGGGGCTTGCGCTGGTGTTCGTGCTCTACACCTACGGGGGATGGAACGACGCCGCTTTCGTGGCCGCCGAATTGCGCGATCGTCGCAACATTCCCCTGGCGTTGATTCTGGGCACCCTGGCCGTGGCGGCGGTGTATCTGGTCAGTAACTTCGCCTACCTGGCCGGGCTGGGTTTCGCGCGCGCCGGCGAATCGACCGCCATTGCCGCCGATCTGCTGGCGCGCCCGTTCGGGCAGGCCGGTGCCGGATTCATGTCGATACTGGTCATGATTTCGGCCCTGAGCGCCGTCAACGGACTCATTTTTACCGGTTCGCGCCTGTACGCCGAGGTGGGCATCGACCACCGGGTATTCGGAAAACTGAGCCGCTGGAACCGGCGATTCAACGCCCCGATCGCGTCGCTCGCCATGCAGGCCCTGGTCACGGTGGCACTGATCGCCATCGTCGGCAGCGAAGGCGGCCGCGGTCTGGTCAGCGCCGGCGTGATGTCGCTCGGACTGAGCGCGCCCACCTGGGAAGGACACGGGGGCTTCGACACCCTGCTGCGCTGCACGGCGCCGGTGTTCTGGCTCTTCTTTCTGCTGACCGGCATCTCGCTGTTCGTGTTGCGCATCAGGCGTCCCCATGAAAAGCGGCCGTTTTCCGTTCCCTTTTATCCCCTTACGCCGCTGTTGTTCTGCGCCACCTCGGCTTTCATGCTGTACCGCAGTATTACCTACGCGGGCAGCCTGACCCTGGTGGGGCTTGTGCTTCTGGCGGCCGGCTTTCCCCTGTATCTTCTGTCGCGGCGCCGAAGCGCCGGTCGAACCGCCATTCTGCACCGGCTCACGCCCAAGACCGTGGCCGGCGATGAAGAAACCTGATTTTCGGGAGGAACCCATGAAGCAAATCTTGTGGAAGACCCTGTCCCTCAGCCTGGCGCTGGCCGCACCGACGCTGTTCGGCGTCGCTCGGGCCCCGGCAGCCGACGAACCCCCGGTTGCGCTCAGCAACCAGACCCCCGACCTCGACGTGCCTTACGTACCCACGCCCCACATCGTGGTCGAGAAGATGCTGGAAATGGCCGACGTCAAGAAGGGCGAGCAGGTGTACGATCTCGGATGCGGCGATGGCCGCATCGTGGTTACGGCCGCCAAAAAATTCGGCGCCCGCGGCATCGGCATCGACCTTGATCCCGTTCGGGTGCAGGAAGCCAGGCAGAACGTCAAAGCCAACGACGTCGAAAACCTGGTTGAAATCAGGCAAGGCAACGCCCTTGAGGCCGACGTTTCAAAGGCCGACGTCATTACCCTGTACCTGTTGCCCGAGGTCAATCTCAAGCTGAAACCCACGCTGCAGAAACTCAAGCCCGGCACCCGCATCGTCTCGCACGACTTCGACATGGGCGACTGGAAGCCCAAGAAGACCATTACCATGGAAGAACCGGGCGGCATGTCGCACACGCTGTATCTGTGGGTGGTGGGCGAGTAACCGTGCTGCACGGTTGCACGAAGGTGGAGAGAGCTTGCGATGGGGAGAGCGGGAGAGCCCGGGCATACCGGTTGCACGGTCGTGGCCTGTGACCGGTGACCGGATTCGCTTTCATAGCGGCGATCCCGGTTGCTCCCCACGGCAGATGGGGAGCCCGGTTACAAGGCAAGCACGAGAGGGGCGACGTGCTGCACGTCCGTCGCCGGTCGTCCGAATAAGAACAGCGCGGCGACTACCTCATGCGAATCCGGTAAGCTGAAGGCAGCAATACCGGTGTTTCCGGTTGCCCTGACCGTGAGGAACTGTGGGCTCGAATTCGTTGCAGCTGCATGATGCGTTCGTCCGTGGCAGGATCGAGAAGCGCCAAAACGGTGAATTCGGATCGCAGAAGCGGACCTCGGAACGCGGAACCCGGACCGGTCCAACGGTCTGCGGGACGAACGCCAAACCGTCCATCCGTGCAGAAGCGCTCGTCAAAGCACCGGTCACCGGCCACATCCGTGCGGCCGTTCAACCCCGCTTAGCCGTCCGGCCGTGCTGCACGTGACGGGCTGCACGTGAAGGTGAACGCCGGCATGACGTTGAGCGGCTCGAACTCTCGTTCAACCGCGCCGAAATGCCGCTCGAGCATGGGCAAGACACGGCGGGTGAACTGATACACCAACATGCGCCCATCGTCGTGCAGCAATCGATTGCACTGGCGCAGAATGTCGTCGCCCACCTGCCGGGGAATGGTGGTAAAGGGTATGCCCGAAAGAACATAGTCGACCCGGTCGATGCCCTTCTCGCCCAGCACCCGGGCCAGCTCGGCTGCCGAAGCTGTCACGAGTTCGAAGCGCTCGTCGTCGACCGACGAGGCAAGGAACTGCTGGAAGTCGGAGTTGATTTCGAAGGCAATCAGCCGGGCATCGGCTCGCATCCGCTGCAGAATTTCGGTCGTGAAGGTACCCACGCCCGGACCAAATTCCACAAAGACCTTCGAGCGGTGCCAGTCGACATGCCCCAGCACCCGATCAATCAGGAAGCGCGAGCTGGGAATGACCGACCCCAACATGGTCGGGTGGCGCAAGAAGTTCGACGCGAACAGGCGCATGCGCCGCGTGCGTTCAGCCCGGCGAGAACGTGCGCTTCTACCGGCGGCCCTCGACCTGCTTTCGGTTCCTGTCTGCTTCATGGTAACCCGTTTCGTGGTGATTCCCCCTCTCTCCAACGTAGCATGGAACACAGCCGTCGATACACCCTGCCGCCGGCTTGGTCGGCGCCGGGAGAATGAGCGGTAACGAGCGCTGAGTCATACGCGACCCTCCGGACGCCCGCCGGTTTATCGGTCGAGTATTCAAACGAGGGATTCCGGCGTCTTGCTCTTCGCGGCCCGGGTTGTCAGG
>JAWLBW010000314.1:0-5312 GCA_041687475.1 bacterium | reverse complement strand
GCCGAAAGGCGTTGAGCACGAGCCGGAGCAATGAAGCCTTACGAAATCGGAACCGTGCAGCATCCATTGATGCCGAAAGGCGTTGAGCACCGTAGGCCAGGAACGTTCTCAGCGAGTACCCAACGTGCAGCATCCATTGATGCCGAAAGGCGTTGAGCACGCGGGGCGGGCGTCGTCTCCGTCCGTGCGGTCGATAACCGTGCAGCATCCATTGATGCCGAAAGGCGTTGAGCACACCTTCATGGCTGCCGTGTCGGTGTACGTGTGGTGTGCAGCATCCATTGATGCCGAAAGGCGTTGAGCACAGGTAGGGAAAGGGGTTGTCACGTGCATCAATGAGCGTGCAGCATCCATTGATGCCGAAAGGCGTTGAGCACTACGGGAACGTGCGGGCCGGTGCGCGAACGTTTGCCGTGTGCAGCATCCATCGATGCCGAAAGGCGTTGAGCACAGGCTCACCATGGACGCGGCCGATATCGTTCGCCACGTGTAGCATCCATTGATGCCGAAAGGCGTTTAGAAAAAAGGGCCCCCAACCGGGGGCCCTTCTGTGGCCGTAACACTTCCTCTCGGAAAGCAATGTAATGCTAACGGATAATCTTCCGTAGTTCCATAACGGCGACCTTCAATGCGTCGAATTCCTGAATGAGGTCCTCGTCCAGTTCCTTGCCGGGGTTAGCCGCAACCCACTCCTTGAGCTCCGTCACCCGCCTGCCGGCATGCATGATGAAGCGTTTGAACACCTTGCTCTGCTTGTCGAAGTCGAGCTGCTGATCGACTTCTTCGCCCTGATAGCCCACCAGGGCGGCCACCGCAGGCTGACTCATTCGTTCGAGGTCTTCCGGACTATACGGCGCCAGCGTCTTCAGGCGCTCTTCGGCGGTTCGCAGATAGGTCAGGTAGTACAGCTTTGCTGAACCAATCGATTTCCAGTGATCGACAAAAGCAGAGTCGGCTTCGTTCAGTTCGGCGATTTTGATGTAACGCGTTGCCGTTGCCGGCGAGATCGGCAATCGTTCGTTTACCGTCTTTTCAAAACTCTCGGTGATGAGCGAACGAAGTTGATTCAGGATAACGCCCAGTACGCAGATGGTCTCGACGATATCACGTTGGTGCTGGCGATATAGCGTGCGGAACTCAACGAGCAGCCTGGTAATCTCCGGGTTTTCTGCAGACGTGGCGGTAGTCGCCTCGTCTACCTCGGCCGTCTCATTCTCGGTAAGGTCGATATCCGTCGTTTCGGCAGTGCCCTCGGCGGCTGTTTCATTCAGCATTGTGTTGGCGGCCTGCAATGTTTTTACGGCCTTCCTGGGTCTTCCGGCTTTCATGCGAGCGTCTCCATACAAGTAGTACGTTCAACAAACTCGGGCACCCCATCGGCGCTGAATACCGGAAATACGAGGAGATAGCCTTCGGTGTGCCACGCCATACTGGCATGCGCAACTATAGACCGTCTTGCCGACGTAAGTAAATACCATGAATCGGGTATTTTTCGATAAAAACGGTATCGATAGGCGAAAGCAGATCGCCGGTCCTTGGAGGCCACAGGTTCCCGTGCACCGCGTAGGCGTACGGAAAGCTTTCATATTATGAAAGGAACCGGCATGGACCTTGTGGGCGGGTGGGCTGAGGAGGCACCCATGGGCCACCATTTGTCGTGTTTGGTGTTATTCTCCGCGTTCCGCGTTCCGAGTTCCGCGTTTCCTCATTGCCGCTTTCATATTATGAAAGGAACCAGTCGGCCCCCGGTTTACCGGCCAAGGGGACGCAGTGGACGGAGTGGACCTCGTACGATGGACGGGAATAGCCGTGATGGAGCGCAGGCAATGAGCCGACCGCTCCAAGGTCCGACAGTCCGACAGTCCGACAGTCCGACGGTCCGACGGTCCGACGGTCTGACGGTCCGACGGTCTCCCGGTCGACCGTTCACCCCTTCTCACGCTCTCCCCATCTCGCCCTCGACGACCCGACCGGCCATCACGTAAACAGTCCCGGCTCGACCAGCCACCTGACAATCGGTAGAAAGGCCGTGGGTACCGGTTCGTCTTCCAATCGCGCAAGGGGAAGCCACCGGCCTTCACTTTCAGCCGGCGGGTTGCCGTCAATCACGCGCACCGTCACATTCCACGTGCGGTGGGTGAATACGTGGCGGTAGCGTAAGCCCTCGTATCCGCCTGCTTCGAGGGCTTCCGGGGATTCGGCGACCTCGACGATGGGAAAGCCGGGCAGGCCGGCCAGCAGTCCGCCTGTCTCGCGCTTTTCCACCCAGACTTCATGTCGCCGCCGGTACACCGTAGCGACCATGTCGAGCACGACGTGGCGGGTCTCCTTCCCCTTGACGGGAAGCGAGGGGGCCGTGCCCGCCGCGTGGGCCTTGCAATGCGCCGTCAGGGGACAGAGCTTACATGCCGGCTTTCGGGGCAGGCAGGTCGTAGCCCCCAGTTCCATGACCGCCTGGTTCCACGCAGCGGGATCCTCGGCCGCGACCCAGGCATCGGCTTCGCCACGCTGCAGGCGCACCCGTAGCTTGTCGAGCGGCGTGTCGTCGTTCAACCAGCGTGAAAAGACCCGTATGACATTGCCGTCGACGGCGGCCACCGGTTCGCCGAAGGCAATGCTGGCCACCGCCCCCGCCGTGTAGGGTCCGAAGCCGGGCACGCCCAAGAGTTCCCCATAGGTGCGCGGAAGCTTCCCCCCGAAGTGTTCCTGCAGGTGTTGCGCCCCCTTCCGCAGAAGAGACGCTCTTCGGTAGTAGCCCAGGCCCTGCCAGAGTCGATGCAGCGTGTCGTCGTCGGCCCCGGCAAGGTGCTCGATGGTCGGCAGTTCGCCAAGAAAGCGTTCGTAATAGGGAATGACGGTGGCCACGCGGGTCTGCTGCAGCATGATCTCGCTGACCCAGATGGCGTAGGGATCGCGGGTGCGGCGCCAGGGCAAGTCGCGGGCGATGGCGCGATACCAGGCGAGGAGAGAGCGCTGTACCTGCGTAATTGCTTCGGTGGTGAACGGTTCAGGCATTCTTTCTATGATCCCAGATCGCAGATCCCAGATCCCAAAGCAGGAGAAGGGGTCTGCAGTTTCCGAGATGTCCTTTCCTTTCCGCGTTCCGAGTTCCGCGTTCAGGAAGTGATTGTGGATTGAGAATTGCCGAAGGTGGTCGGAAGCAGGCCGTCGAACCAGTGCCCCCTTTCGTCGACACGGATGCGAATGGCATGCACCTCGACACCCTTGTCCACCGCTTCACGCAGGGCTTCGGCGTAGGCGGGGTCGATGTCTTCGGCGGGCGCGAAGCGTTCACAGTCGACCCGCTGCACCGTGAACACGACGGCGGCACGGGCGCCTTGCTTCGCAAGCTCGCCCAGCTCGCGCATGTGTTTCGCGCCCCGTTGCGTAACCGAGTCGGGAAAGATGGCCGTATCGCCCCGCCGCAGGGTGACGTTCTTGACCTCGACCCAGGCCGGGGGCAGCCCCTCGCCTTCGAGGTAGAAATCGAGACGGGTTTCCTTGGTCAACCTTGCTTCGGGCTTGACGCTGTCGTAGCAGGCGAAGGCTTCAAGCTGGCGCCCGCGCAGCAGATCGCCCACGAAAAGATTGGGCAGGCCGGTGTTTACCCCGATCCAGTTGCCGTCGATGTGAATGGCCTCCCAGCCGTAGCGAAGCTTGCGCCGGGGGTCGTCGTGATAGCTGAGCAGCACGTCGCTGCCGGGCACGTTGCACCCGAGCATCGAGCCCGAGTTCGCGCAGTGGGCCGTTACGACCTCGCCCGATTCCAGCTCGACATCGGCCAGGAAACGCTTGTAGCGGCGCAGCAGCCGGCCCCGCACCAGGGGCTTCGTGAAGGGGCGGCAAAAGTTCGTGACCGGCGCAATCATGCCGTCGTCAGTGCGGAATGCTCCAGTAGCCCAGGGCCTTGGCCAGCAGCACGGCGGCAATGACGGCGAAACCGAGCCATGCCTGCCATTCCTTGTGCTTCTTCAGCATGAGCGAAGCATCGTACTCGCCGAAGCCGCTGAACCGGAAGACATTGGGCATGAAGCGGGGCACGGCCGCCATGTAGGTCGGAAGTTCCGAGGGAAAGAGCGTAATGAGATACGCCTCTTCATTCAGAATGATCTGCCGGTACACGGCCAGGTAGAAGACGATGAAGGTGAGCGCAAGCCAGATGTTGCCGCCCATGACCGCGCCGCCGAGACCGGCGATGAAGCTGCCGACGTAGAGCGGATTACGGGTCATGGCGTAGGGACCGTCGGTGGCAAGCGACTTGTTCTTGCGAATCAGGCCGCTGCTCCACGCGCGAACGGAAAGCCCCAGAACGCCGAGTGGAATACCGGCAAGCACGGTGGTTACCGTAGGCTCGGAGAAAACGAGAAAACAGACCGCGAACACGAAGCCGAAAAAGACCCGTTTCCTTACGATGAAATGCCAGAGCGACATCAGGCTACTCCCTTACTGCAACGGCCCCTCAGCCGTCGAGCGAATCAAGAATCCAGGTTACGGCGTCGTATACGTCGTCGGCCACGTAGTCGATGCGCAGACCTTCGGCGTGTGCCGATTCCAACTCGGCATTACCGAATCCGGTGCGCACGAGTATGCCCTTGCCGCCGACGGCATGGGCCAGGCGCACATCGGTCAGTTTGTCGCCGATGACGAAACTGCGCTCGAGGTCGATGGGCAGTTCGTCGGCGGCACGATGCAACAGCCCCGGCGCCGGCTTGCGACATTCGCAGACGACGCGGTAGGCCTCGACCTGGCCCTCGGGGTGGTGGGGGCAGTAGTACAATGCGTCGATTTCCGCGCCGTGCACCTTCAGCAATTCGACGACGCGGGCATTGACGGCCTGCACGTCTTCTTCGCTCATGAGGCCCCGGCCGACACCACCCTGGTTGGTGATGATAACCGCGTACATGCCGGCTTCTCGCACGGCCTGCACGGCCTCGGGCGCACCCGGCAGCAGCCGAATGCGACGAGGGTCGGACACGTACCCGATCTCTTCGTTCAGGTTACCGTCGCGATCAAAGAATACTGCTGGACGAAATTTCGACACGAATTACAGAAAGCGAACAACCGCAAAAAGTCCGGTGCTGAGGGAAACGACGGCCAGAAGGGTCCACTTCTCGCTCTTGAGCGCGCCGAAGAAGTCGCCGGCGCCGGGCTCGAACCCGGTAAGACGCGGAAACCAGCGGGGCACGCGGCTGCAGTAGTCGATGTACGGCTGCCCGAGCTTGACCCGCAGGTTCGCCTCTTCCCACAGCACGATGTAGTGGTACTGGAATGCGAAGAGGAAGATGAAAAGCGGCACCAGAACCCAGGCGCCC
>JAWLBW010000313.1:0-5323 GCA_041687475.1 bacterium | reverse complement strand
CGCGCTTCTACGCCTGGTTGCTCGGCGTCGCCCCGAAGGAGTGGACACATCGGTATGTAACCTTCGTCAGCGAGCCCCTGCGTCTGAACTTCGTGATTCTGGTCGACGACGGCAAGGAACTGCACCACGATACGCTGTACCACCTGGGCATCGACGTGCAGACCCGCGAAGCCGTGGTCGAAGCGGCGCGGCGCGCACGTGCCGCCGGTGTTCCCATCGAGAAGCCGCCCCGTACCACCTGGCGCGGAACGCCCCTGCATGAGCTCTGGCTTACCGATCCCGACGGTAACCTCATCGAAGTATATGCGAGGCTGACCGCAGCACAGCTCGATGAAAAGCCGGCCGATCTCGAGCCGGTGTTCCTGGCGGTGGATTGAGGGGGCATGAACCGGTAGAGGCGCGCGAGCCTGCGTCTCCTTTTCCCCCGGCATTCGCCATGGGTAAACCTGGCCGCCGCTTGGCTTTCAGGCCTTCGCCCCGTTGCAGATCGGGGGCGTTTGCTACAATTGACGGATGAACGCGCAACCGCCCTCGCTTTTGCGAAGGTTGTTTCCCTCCCTTGTGCTTGCTTTCGGCCTGCTCTTGACCATCTTGAGCTGGGTGGTCACGCGCGGTAGTTTCTCTGTGCGCACCGAAGAGCGCTTCGCCCGCATGAGCACCCAGATTGCCAACGCGGTAGAGGCGCGCATGCAGGTGTACATCGATGCTCTCGTGCACACCCGGGCCCTGTTCGAGGTCGAAGAAGAGGTTGACCGGTCCCAGTTTCGCGAGTTCGTCGGCGCCATGGGTATCGAGCGTCGATACCCCGGCAACCAGGGCATCGGTTACACGGTAAAGCTGGAGCCCGATGAGGTGAGCGCCCATGAGCGTGAGGTTCAGGGCGAGGGCTTTCCGCATTACCGCGTCTGGCCCATTACCGAACGGGACCAATATCACGCCATTCTCTATCTCGAGCCCTTCGATTGGCGTAACCAGCGCGCGTTCGGATACGACATGTCTACCGACCCCGTACGTCGCGAGGCCATGGCCCGGGCCCGCGACACCGGACGGCCGGCCGCAAGTGCACCTGTCGTGCTGGTACAGGAAACCGAGGTGCAACGGCAACCCGGCTTTCTTGTGTACGTTCCCCATTACCGTGACGGAGCGCCCACCGATACGGTGGCGCAGCGGCGGGCCGCGATTGAGGGCTTCGTTTACAGCCCGTTCCGGTCACGCGACCTCTTCAACGGAATCTTCGAGGCCGGTGGCGATCTCAGCGATCTGCGCTTCGAGGTTTACGGCTCGGACGGCACGTTGCTGTACAGCAGCGCGCCGCAGCCCGAAGAAGAGAGCGACTTCAGGCAGAACCTTGCCGTCGAGGTCGCGGGCCAGCAGTGGGGTATTCTGGTCGAGTCGCTTCCACGCTTCCGCACACACGCCGAGCGGGCGATCTCTGCGGTGGTGCTTGCCTTCGGCCTCACGATGAGCTTCGGTATTTTCGGCATTCTGCTTCATGAAAACAAGCAGCGCGTTCTGGAAAAAAAATTGCTGGCCAAGGAACAGCTCTCGCGTCTTGCCGCCGAAGAGGCCCTGCGCGTGCGCGACGACTTTCTTTCCATCGCCTCGCACGAGCTCAAAACGCCGCTGACAAGTCTGACGTTACAGGTTCATCTGCTTGCGCGAATCTTGAACAAGGTGACTGATCTGGGGCCCGAAAAGGAGCGGGTAGACCGGGCCGTCAGCGCGACCCTGCGCCAGGTCGACAGGCTCTCGGCCCAGGTCGACGACCTGCTCGACATTACCCGCATTCGTGGGGGCAGATTCCGCATCAACCCCGAAGAGGTCGACCTGACCCGGGTGGTGCGCGAGGTGGTGGCGCGATTTGAGACCGAACTGGAGCGCGGCGGTTACCAGCTCGATATCGAGACGCAGAGCCCGGTAAGGGGGGTGTGGGATCGCTACCGTATCGAACAGGTCATCGTAAACCTGTTGACCAACGCGATGAAGTACGGCGAGAGCCGACCGATTACCATACGCGTCTGGGCCGAAAACGGCCACGCCGTCGTCTGCGTGCGCGACCGGGGTATCGGTATTCCCCCTGATGCGCAGGGGCATATCTTTGAGCGGTTCGAACGTTCGGTTCCGGCAGAGCGCTTTGCCGGCCTCGGACTCGGGTTGTTCATCGTCAAACAGATTGTCGATGCGCACAAGGGCAGCATCGCCGTCGAGAGCGAGCCTGGAAAGGGCTCGACCTTCACACTCAGACTACCCCTCAGAATGACCAATCGGCAGGAAGGCGCCTGAAATTATTCGAGGCTACCTGTTTGCCCATTAGAAAAGGCTGCCATCTACACGAGACGCCGGTCCCTTACAGCCGGCGACACATCAGGCCGTCGCTCTGCGATTGCCGACCCGTGAGCGTGCGAAACGGCCTATTTCTCTGTGAGCGCGTCTTGCGTGAGAGAGAACGGCGCCGAACAGGTGAAAGACGTGCCACATGCCGTCCCACACCTTGAGCTCGACTTCGACACCGGCCTGGGCGGCTTTCTCGGCAAGCCGCTGCGCGTCTTCGAGCAGAATCTCTTCGGTGCCCACGTGAATGAGCATGGGCGGCATGCCGGTCATGTCGGCGAACACCGGCGACAGGTGGGGGTGCGAAGCATCCCGGCCGGCAAGGTAGGCCGAAGCGGCTTCGATGCCGAAGCCTTTGCTGACCATGGGATCGCGATGGGCCAGCTTGACCTCGGTTTCTTCGTTGATGGTCAGATCGGTCCACGGCGAGAGCAGCACGAGCGCCGCCGGTACCGCCCTGCCTTCGTCGCGCAGACGAAGGGCCAGGCTGAGGGCAAGGTTGCCGCCGGCCGAGTCGCCCGCCACCACGATGTCTTCGGGTGCATGGCCCGCTTCGAGCAGGTAGTTCCACGCGGCAAGCGCATCGTCCTGCGCCGCAGGAAACGGATGCTCGGGAGCCAGGCGGTAGTCGATGAGCAGGGTCTTCATGCCGGTGGTCTTCGCCAGGCGAGCGGCCAGTTCACGATGGGTTGCGCAGGAACCGAAACAGTACGCGCCGCCGTGCAGGTAGAGCACTACCCCTTTACCCGGCCTTCGGGGCGCGAGCCATTCACCGCGAATACCATCGGTAACAATGCCGCTTCTGTGAATTCCCCGGGGCAGAGGCATGGGGAAACGTTCCATGGCCTTGCGGTGACTGGTAATGGCTGTAATCCGGAAGTCGCCCATGAAGAGAAATTGGCGGACGAAGCGTTTCAACAGAAAGGGGGGAAGGCTGAGCATGTGCTGTCTCTCGCTTGGCTTGAACCCGGTTTGCCCCGAGCAGAGTGCCTCGTGACTGAAAAGGGCGCGTTTCTTCTCCGGCAGTAGACCGGCGGCCGGTAAGCCGGCGAGTTCCGGCCGCGTGTCCATTGAAGTATACGCCTACGTCTACATTTTGCCAAGTGAGTCGATGCCGGCAGCCGACGGGCGACTACTTCGCAGAAGGGTGAGGGGAGTGAGGCTGAGTGAGTGGAAGACCGACTGCCTGCCGGCGTCGAACTAGCGAGCTTGTGCGTGCCGGAGGGGAAGGCTGACCCGGAAGACGGCGCCTTCGCCTTCATGGCTTTCAACCGAAATGGCGCCGCCGTGGGCCTCGACAATCATACGCGAGATATAGAGGCCGAGGCCGAGGCCGCCGTAATTTCGCTCGGACACGGCTCGTTCGAAGCGCTGGAAGAGACGTGCCTGTTCGGCGGCGGCAATGCCGATACCGTGATCACGAACCTCAATTACGGCTGTGTCGTTTTCCTGCCGCACCCGAACATCGACCGGTTTGCCGGGTCCGTACTTGAGCGCGTTGGAAAACAGGTTGGAGAGTACCTGGGCGATGCGCTCGCCGTCGATGGGCGCCGTGAGGGTACCCGGTCCGTCATATCGAAGCACCGACGAGCAGCGGCGAGCTTCTTCTTCGAAGTCTTCCATGACACTTTCGATGAGTGCGGCAAGGTCGACAGGCGAACGTTCGAGTGCGAGCCGGCCGGACGAAGCCCGGGACACATCGAGCAAGCGTTCGATAAGGCTGTTCAGCCGATCGGATTGGTGCAGCGCCCGTTCCAGAACCTGTTTCACCCTCTCGGCCGAAGGGGGCTTGCCGCTTGAAAACATGCGCGCGAGGCTCTGCAGACGCATGGACATGGTGGTGAGCGGCGTGCGCAATTCGTGGGAGGCGATTTGCAGAAATTCGTCGCGTACGGCAACGGCCTGCGCGAGTTCTTCGAGCAGGCGGGCGTTTTCGACAGCCAATGCGGCTCGCTCGGCGATGTCTTCCAGCAGGGAAAGGTCTGCCTTGGTATAGCTGCGGCCGGGTTCGGTCCGTGCCAGCGACAGGTAGCCGATTCCCCGGCCGTGCACCATCAGGGGCGCGGCGGCGAGACTGTACACCTGCGACGCTTCGAGGTAGCCATGGGCGGCGGGCGGAAGCATGGCCTTGTTGGTTTCGAGGTCGAGTTCCGGAAGCAGCAGTGCTTTTCCCGACAACACCTGCTGAGCCGCCGGGCTGCTGCTGCGCGAAAGTTTGGTTTCCGAGAGAGCGCGGGTGATATCGAGCTGACGCGGATCGTTGTGGTGCCAGGCCACGCACTCCAGCGTGTCGTCGTCTTCGCCGAGCAGGCGAATCAAACACGCATCGCCGATAATTGCGGCCAGTCTTTCGGCAATGGTCGGAAGTAATTTGCCGAGATCCATGGCCGCTTCACTGAAGTTTCGCGAAACTTCGGCCAGTACCTGCATGCGTCGGGCGTGTGCCTGCTCGAGCCGGAACAGCTGGGCCCGTTTGACGGCCTGCGAACAGAGCCCTGCCGCCGTAAGCAGCAACTGCCGGTCGGCCGACGAAAACCTGCGTGGTGCGTCGAAGGACAGCAGCAGGCCTCCCAGCAGGCGGTCTTCGGCAATGAGCGGTATGGAGGCAATAGCATGGCCCATGTTCGTCACTTCGGGATACCGTGCGATGTCTTCCGGGGTTTCAAGCCAGACGGGTTGTCCGGTTCTCACCATGTCGGTCACGGGCAGGTGCTCGGACAGGTCGATGCGACCGTAACGTCGGGTGGTCTCGACGTGCATGTCGGGCATGATAACCAGTCGCAGCCGCTCTCCCTCGAGCAGGGCGATGGCGCCGCGATCGCCCGCCAGGGAATTCACGAGCGTCTGCCTGACGACGCGCGCCACGTCTTCTTCGGTAAGGGCGCCCGCCAGTGCCTGGCTGATGTCGTGCAGAATCTGCAGGTCGTGCAGGGTGCGGGCCTTTCGCGCTGTTCGGTTACCTCGCGAACCGTGACGACGAGAAACCGCTTTC
>JAWLBW010000312.1:0-5411 GCA_041687475.1 bacterium | reverse complement strand
GGACTCGTTCATGTCTCCCGATGTTCTACGGCGGTACGGGCTATCGTGCCCATCTCGTCGTCCGTGGCGCCCTGCGCCACCGGCGACTCGATGTGGAAGTATTTGTCGTCAGATGTGATGAATCATCAGATTAAGGATTGGGAATTGTGGATTTCCGCAGTTCCGTCGTTCGTCACTCGGAGGGGCAGGTCTCCGGCGTCAGGCCGTACTCGGCGAGGTGAGCGGGCGAGAGGGGATCGTCGGCGGCCACTGCATCGAGGTCGATGGCCGGAATGTCGGTGCCCAGCGCCTTGTTCACATGTTCGACGAACAGGTCGGCAAGTACGCCGTAGCCCACTTTGGTCAGATGCAGGCCGTCGAGGCTGATGAAGCCGCCGAAATTGTCGACCGAATAAGTCTGGCCGCCGATGGTCATGGCGCCGGCCGCCATTTCCTCGAGCAATTCGGAGAAGGGTACGATGACCGCCCGCGGGTAGTCGGCGGCCTCTTCTGCGAGAATGGCGTTGATTTCCTTGAGCCGGTCGCGAATACCCTCGATGGCCGCGTCGACCTCGGCGGCCGGACGACCGCCGTTAATCATGTTCGTGCGCCGCTTGCGCGCATCGGGAATCAGCGTAATGTCGGGCAGGTCGGCAATGAAGACCCAGGTGTCCTTGCCCAGACGACGGAAGAGTTCGCGGAAGTTCTGGCGGAAGTAGTCGTCGCCGTCGATGCGTGAGGCGTCGAAGTCACTGCTCCACAGGGCCGGAAGCACGTCATTGCCGGTGATGTCGACAATCATGACCATTGTTGGATCCAACGCTTCGGCGTAGTCGAGTTCGCTGCCGATACGCGGACGCTGCAACATCTCGTCCCAGCTTACCTTGGGGTCGTAAACCAGGTGCTCGAGCAGGGTAATGATGGGCTGGCCGTAGGTCAGGGCGCCGTGCACCACGCCGCCGAGAATCTGCCCGCCGACGGCGGCGTTTCGCACTTCAATGTCGGGGTCGATGCGAATGCCCCAGGGCTGCAGGCGCTCTTCCTGGTATACGAGAAAGCCTTCCAGGGCGTGATTGAGTTCGGCCACCAGACGCAGATCGTAGCCGGCCGCCCGGCAACCCCCGTTGAAATCTTCGGGTTCAATGGCAGGTATGCGATTTCGCCTGGTCAGGGGTAGCGGAAAATACGCGCCCGCCGCCCGGGCCAGTTGCGCACTGGGGGCATGAAGCTGGCCGTCGAGATCGAAGCTCGACGAGATCACGCCCTGTCCGAAGCTGGCGCCCAGACTCACCATTCGCTCGAAAGCCGGGTGCGCCGGTTGTTCGACCACGAGGGCGTCGGTTATGCGGTAACGCCGCCCCGCCGTGACCACTTCGATGTCGGCGGTGGCATCGGGCGAGCCCTGCCAGCGGAAGACGGCAACGCTCGGCGACTCGATGACCAGATCGTAAACCTTGTTGCCTGCTACTTCGATTTCGCTGTCGGCCTGGAAAATAGGGGTTTCGGACTCGACCCGCAACAGATCGTGGCCGAAGGCCCGCACCTCGCGGGGCGTTATCGACGCTTCGACCGATGCGGCAACGTCACGTTCCGACGCATTGTCGGAATCGACCGCACAGGCTGCGGAAGAAAGAGCGAAAACCAGAGCGAAAGTGCGAAAGTTCATGGCCGACCCGGGAATGATGGCTCGTCTGGAATAAGCGGTTAGACCAGATGGTCTGCATAGGGTACCAGATTCTTTCCGAGGGGCCTACCGGGCGGCCCGGGCGGGCGAGCGAGACGATGCCTTACGCGCCGGGCTGGCTTCGCCCCCGCACAAGCGTAACAATATACGGGCAGCCATAACCTCGCCATGTACCACGGAGGCAATGTATTCTCGTGACGCAGCCAACCGACAAACCACGCCGCCTGATGAAGGACGGACTTGACCGGACGGCGGTCTGCCGCATGGCTGCCGCGCTTGCTGCCGTGCATGACGCATTCGACGCCGAAGGTTTCGAGCGTGACGCCCTTGCGGGACTTCCCGCCCTCGAGCTGAAAGAGCGGGTACGGCACCTCGTGTCGGTGCTTGGCTGCCATCTTCCGCCCGACTATCCGGAAGCGGCCGGGCTGCTTCGCAGAATACCCCGGGTCTGGCTGCACGGTGATGAAAACGACCCCCTGCGGGGCTTCGCAGCGTGGCCGATCATCGATTATTCGGCTACCTACGGTCTTGCCCACCCCACGCTCGCGCTCGACACCCTCGCTGCGCTCACGCCCTTGTTCTCGGCCGAATTTGCCGTTCGTACCTTTCTCCTTCACCACCCGGCGGTAACGTTCGCGTCCATGGAAAAGTGGGTCGCAAGCCCCGATCACCACGTTCGCAGGCTCGTAAGTGAAGGCACGCGTCCGAGACTGCCGTGGGCCATGCGGGTTCCTTCACTCTTTGCCGAGCCGCAACGCGGGCTGGCACTTCTCGAGCGCCTGGTCGACGATGAAAGTGAGTACGTGCGCCGTTCGGTGGCCAATCACATCAACGACGTGGCGAAGAACCACCCTGAGCTGGCCGTCGAAACCTGCGAACGATGGCTGCGCGAGCGTGGTAACGAGAGACGTCGATGGGTTGTCGAACGCGGCATGCGCAGCCTGGTCAAAGCCGGGCACCCGAAGGTCTGGAGCCTGCTCGGTCATACCGACGCGCCCGAGGTCGAGGTTCCCGGATTCCGCATATCGCCCGATGTTCTTGAACTTGGCGGTGAATTGCTGCTGAAAGCCGAGATTGCTTCCCTGTCGTCGTCGACGCAGAACCTTGTCGTCGACTATGCCGTTCATTTCGTAAAGGCCAACGGAAAGACCAGCCCGAAGGTGTTCAAGGGGCGTAACATCTGCCTGCCCGGTGGGGCGACCGTCATGTTCGAAAAGCGCCAGGGTATCAAGGCGATCACGACACGACGCTACTATCCGGGCCACACGCTGGTCGAATTACTGGTGAACGGGAAGGTCGCTTCAAATGCAGCCTTCGAGCTCAAGGTAATTTGAACGGGGCGTGTGGGGGGCATTGCGAGAGTCTGACCTTGCACTTGACCGGCCGATATACCCATATTAGGATAGCCATGTGAAAACAACGCTCGATCTGGCCGACAATATTCTCGCGAGGGCGAAGGCCTACGCCCGACGCGAGGGGCTTACGCTGCGTTCCCTGGTCGAAGAGGGGCTTGAGCTGGTATTGAAGAAGCGTGAGAACACCGAAGGCTATCGTTACAAGCCGGTAACCTTCAAAGGGAAAGGGTTGGTTGGGGAATGACTCTGTCGGCGAAGACGAGAGGGCCTAGGATTCATGACGCACGCATCGCCGCCCTGTGCCTTGAGTACGGGGTCAATGAACTGCTCACGGCAGATCGAGACTTTTCCCGCTTCAAGGGCCTGCGCTGTAGGAACCCGCTTATCTGAGGTCGGCGAAAAAACCGAACCGAAAAAAAAGTGACACTAAATTCGTGCTCCGTTGTTTTCCTCTATGAAGACAGCGATTCGGCCCCCCGGGCCATAACCGATTCAACGGAGTACGAACATGAACGCCCACCGCCTTGCCACTCTTTCCCTGTTTCTCCTTCTTGCCGTCCTTGTAACCACCGGATGCGGCGCCTTTGAACTCGATGGTTCGGGTTACATCGTTACGGAAGAGCGAAAAGTCGAAAACTTCGACCGGGTTTCGACCTGCTGCGGCTTCGATGTTCAGGTCACGCAGGGCGAAGAAGAATACCTGCGCCTGACCGGCGACGACAATCTGCTTCGCGAGATCACCGTATACCAGCGGGGCGATCAGGTGGTGGTCGACCGCGAGCACAGCCTCTTTTTCAACCCGACCCGGCGTATTCGTGTCGAAGTAGGCGTCAAGAACCTGCGCGCTTTCAGCGGAAGCGGCGGCAGCCGGCTTACCATGACCGAGCTGGAAGCGAGCACCCTGCGCATTGAGCTGAGCGGCGGCGGCGAGGGCAAGCTCACGAACCTGTCGGCCGGTACGCTGAGCGTTGCGTTGAGCGGCGGCAGCGAACTTGCCGCGTCGGGTACGATTGACCGCCAGTCGATCGAGCTTTCGGGTGGAAGCGACTATCACGCCCGCGACCTGATATCCCGTGATGCCGTCCTTGACCTGAGCGGCGGCAGCGACGCCCGCGTGAACGTGTCGGACAATCTTCACGTCGACGCCAGCGGCGGCAGCGACGTATATTACCGGGGTGTTCCCCGCATGACCATGGATCTGTCGGGCGACAGCGACGTGCGCGCCGATCGCTGAACTGCAGCACGGTCGGAGTAAATCCGCAATCCTGCATCCGTAATCCACAAGCCGGGGGCATGGGGCCAGGTGTCGAGACGGATGGAAACAGCATTCACGGGTGCCCCTGGCGGCACCCGTCTTCCCGTTTCGTTGATTCGCAAATCCGCAATCCGCGATCTGGGATCTGGGATCAGACGAGCTACTCGCTGATGCTCAGCCCCACCAGCTCGACGTGGCCGCGATCGTTCAGGCGCCGCACGTGCAGAACGATATCGCCCATTTCGAGCTTCGCCCCGATGTGCGGAGAGTCGCCGAGCCTGGCGCGAATGAGCTGGTCGAGCGTGCACCCCGAGTCGGCGTCGAGCATGATGTCGTAAAGAGCAACCAGGCTGCCGACCGTAATGTAACCCTGCAGAGGAAACTCGACGTCGGTGGGCATTTCTTCCTGGTGTTCCTCGACCGAGAAGACTCGGTCGACCATGGGGCGTACCTGGCTGCCCATGACGATGAACACGTGGTCGCCCTTACACACGCGGGTACTGCCGCGTGGGGGTATGACCTTGTTTTCTCTGGCTATCATGGCCACTACCGCGGTTTCGGGCAGCGAGAGCTCACGCACCAGGCGGCCGACCGCCTTCGAACGCTCATCTACCGCATAAGCAATGATGTCGCCGTCGACCTGGTGTAATGATGTGATTTCCAGCGATACCGGGGCTTCGGGCACGTGAGGTTCTTCCAGCCTGAGCTTTCGGGCGAGCCAGGGCAGGCTCCAACCCTGCGTGAGCGTCGAGAGCAGAACAACAAAGAAAATGGTCTCGAAGATGCCCTCGACCTGCACGCCGAGCAATACCGGGTAAATCGCAAGCACGATGGGCACGGCCCCCTTCAGCCCGGCCCAGGCAATGAAGAGGTACTCGCGAAAACGGAAGCGGAACGGCAGCAGCGAAACGGCA
Source organism: bacterium (assembly GCA_041687475.1). Taxonomy (GTDB): domain Bacteria; phylum J088; class JAWLBW01; order JAWLBW01; family JAWLBW01; genus JAWLBW01. The sequence goes on along the minus strand of JAWLBW010000312.1, from coordinate 224 downwards.
ACGGCAGCCGGACGCGCCAGAAAGGTCAACGCAAAGGCCAGCAGAAGCCCGTCGCCCGCCACCGTCAGCAAACGGCTGGGGTAGACCACCAGCCCCAGCATGACGAACATGACAATCTGCGCCAGCCAGGCCATGCCGTCGTGAAAGAGCCAGATACCGCGCTGGAACACCATCGGTCGGCTGCCGATGGTGATACCGGCGATGTAGACCGCGAGAAAGCCGCT
>JAWLBW010000311.1:0-5417 GCA_041687475.1 bacterium | reverse complement strand
GCCCCATGCTCGTGGCGACTCAGGGAACAACTGCTGCCTTCAACTGCGTTCCCTGCCATGCAGATTTGTCTACCTATGCGGCCTGCATCAGATGCATCTCAGGGTATGCGTGTTCTTTCGGCTGCGCCGAGGAGAAGAACACACTGTGTGGAGTTAGACCCAGACCCGGTAACAGGCCGCTCTTTCAGGGCCGTTCGATCATCCGCTTTTTCCCCGAGGAGAAGAATATGCGTCGACTGTTTCCCTTTCTTTTGTCGGTTCTGTTGTTGACCGCCTGCGGCGATGGCGAAGGGGGCTTGCTGCAATCGTTGGCTCAGAACAACAACGAAAACATGCCCGACCCCGCCGAGCACGAACTTGCCGAGCAAGCGCTGTACCCCATGCTGATCGAACTCTTGGGATATGTGTACGACGGTCTTGATGCCGCCGACGAGGCCGAAACGGGCAACGGCATGCTGATCGATTGGTCGGTAGAGGGCGAGGGTGGCTCGGTGAGCATCAAGGGCGAAGAATCTATCAGCGTGACCGCAGCCGGCTCTACCCACAGAACGGATCTCGAAGTCGTCTGGGCCAATTTTCCCGTTACGACGGAAACCGTTAAGGAAACGTACCGGGTCGATGGCTCGATGCAGTATGCGTACACAATGACCATACACGACGATGCCGAAGACGAAGACATTTATACCAATCATCTTTATGAGATGACAGGCAGCTTCCTGCTAGAGGGGCAGGCGCATACGTTTGATGTCGAGGCCCGGTTCAGCGAAGACGCGCTCACTTACAAGGGCACGTTGAACGGTCGCGCCACGGAGCGAATTTACCAACTCGACGACGAATAGGTTGACACCGGCGGGCCCGTGAGCCGACGGCTCCATTGAAGGGGAATCGGAAAGGTGCCACAATGTCGGCCAACGCCAATTCTCCCTTCCTCGCCATGACGCAGCCCAAGGACCCGGCCGAAAAGCAAGAACGCGACCTCGAGCGGTTCAGCGAAACCCTTCTCGCAGACGGCAAACCACTCGCCACCGGCGCGCTGGGCCGGCTCTCGCGTACCCTGGGTTCTGCGGCAAGAACCGGGCTGGGCATGGGGTTGGGCCGATTTCGCTCGAACAAGGACGGCTCGCTTTCGGAAAAGGATCTGCAGGCGCTGGAAAGTCTCGTGCGTTCGCTGGGCGAGCTGAAGGGCATACCCATGAAGCTGGGGCAGATTCTCGGGTATGTCGACGACACCCTTCCCCCCGAGATGCGACGGCTGCTCGCCATGCTGCAGACCCACTCGCCGGCCGTTCCCTTTTCGGAAATCGAAGCAACCGTTCGCGAAGAGCTGGGCGAAACAGCTACCTTGCTGTTGCAGGAACTCGACCCAAAGCCCATCGCAGCCGCTTCGATCGGTCAGGTACACAGGGCCCGCCTTCCCGACGGAACCGACGTGGCCGTCAAAGTGCAGTACAAGGGAATCGAAGCCGCCATGCGGGCAGAGTTCAAGATGGCCTCGGTGGGCGTTCGCTACGCCGGCGTGTTCGCCCCGGGCGCCAACATCGCAAGCTTCGTCGACGAAGCCCGCGAACGCCTCCTCGCCGAATGCGATTACACCCTGGAAGCCGCCTGGCAGCACCGGTTTGCCGGGCTGTATGCCGGTCATCCGGATATTTCGGTTCCACCGGTGCACACCGATTTCTCGGCCCGCCGCGTACTCACTACCGCGTGGATGAACGGCCGCCGGTTCGATGCATGGTTGGCCGGAAACCCGTCGCAGACCGACCGCAATCGCATCGGAGTGGCGCTGTACGAGTTTTACGTGGGCTCGCTCTACCGCTGGGGGCTGTTCAACGCCGACCCGCACCCGGGTAATTACCTGATTGCCGACGACGGGGGCATGGTGATGCTCGATTACGGCTGTGTGCGTGAGTTTTCGCCGGAACGCGTACAGGCTTTTATCGCGCTGCGCAGGGCCGTGCAGGCCGACGATCGAGAGCAGATTCGCGTTGCGCTATGCGCGCTCGGGGCCAATGACGTGCGTAAGGATAAGGTGTACGAGGTTGCCCGGAACCTGTTGCGCGCCTTCTTCGCGCCCCTGTTGATAGAGGGCAATCACCGTATCGAGGCGGCAACGGGTACCCGACTGGGGCAACTGATGGCCGATAAGGTGAATCTGATGAAGCTGGGGCTTCCGGGCGATCTACTCTTCCTGTTCCGCATCAAGTTCGGCCTGTACGCCATTCTTTCCCGCCTGGGCGCCGAGGCCGACTGGAAGCAGGTCGAAGAGAACTTCGCGCTTTCCACCTGACCGCCCGACATTCCGCCGAATTGCCTCAGGGCTCTTGCCGCAAGGTTGCGGTTACCTGAAGTGAGGCTGCTTCGGCAAGCGGGCGATCATCGAGCGAAAAGACTTCGACCGACACGATAGCAACCTTTCCGGCTGCCTCATGCAGAGAATTGACGAGCACGTTGCGTTCGGGGCCGACGGGCAGCAGCACCGAAGGCACCGTCAGCGTCAGGTGTTCGGCCGCCTTGCACCATCGTCGGCCCAGCGACGCCAACGCCGGCGGGGCCGGATAGCTGCGCCAATCGGGCGGCAGCTCGGCGGCACCGATCTCGTGATTCGGTTCTCCATCGGGAATCGCGAGCGTGCAGCAGGCAATTTCGGGGGGCGCGAGGTGCAGGGGGGTGTGGGCGAGAAACTCCAGCAATGCCAGCGCCGGCGTCGTCGAGGCATACACAAGAGGAATGCCTTTGGGGTTCCACCTTCCACCGTAGAGGCGGGCGCCTGTTCCCGAAAGGTCACGCGCCCGGGCGGGCTTGCTGATACGGTATGCAAGCATCAGGCATAGACACCGGCATCGATGCGGCCCAGCTCGTCACGCACGAGTTCGATGCCGGCGATGGTGTCGAGCAGGTTGAAGGGGGTTTCGCCGCCCAGGCTTTTGCACGGGGTTCGCATCCAGGCAGAGGCGCGGTCGGCGGTTCCGAAGACTTCACGGGCCCGCGCGAATGTCTGTGCCATCTGGACAAGATGATCGCTTACCGCCGAAGAGAGCCGCTGGTGTTCGCCGTAGCGCTGCAGGGTGCGTTCAGACACCGGCAGGCGGCGGCCCAACTCGATGGGCGAGATGCCGTAAACCTTGCCAAGGCGTGTCAAGGAAGCCTTGTGCACCCCCCTGCGAATGGCGGCAATGAGCTCATAAGAACTTTCGGCCGCTTCGCCGAGCACGTCGCCAAGTGACTCGTCACTGACCTGATACGCCATGTCGACTCCTTCTTTCCTGTACCTTGACCCTCTGCGACAATCGTCGCATGAACAACGACAATCGTCAACCCCGCACAAAAAAAATCGGGACCCACCCGACGATACAGGTGAGTCCCGCTGAAAGTCTGCTGCCTTCGGCTCAGACGGTTTCAACGTTGTCGCCGCCGAACCAGGCCTCGGGCATTTCAACGATGGACAGGTCGCTGTCCTGCATGATGCGCAGGCGGGCGCCCAGCTCGGGCAGCACCTGACGAATGAAGAAACGCATCGAAGCAATCTTGCCTTCGTAGTATGCCTTGTCGTCGGCAACGGCGCCGGGCAGCTTTTCCTGCGCCACGAGGGCGTGCTTGAGCAGCAGCCAGCCGATGACAACCTCGGCCAGCGACTCGAGCACGCGGTTGGCGTTCAGGGCAATCAGGTACATGCTCTGTCCCATGAAGCCGGCCATGGTCATGAGCATCGACTCCATGTTCTGCATGGCTTCGGCAAGCACCTCGCGCTCGCGGGCGAAAGCCTCGCCGCCGGCCTTGGCGTCGAGCAGGGCCTTGATTTCGTCGGTCACGCCGCGCAGGGTTTCGCCCTGGTCACGTCCGATCTTGCGGAAGAACAGGTCAAGCGCCTGAATGTGGGTCGTGCCCTCGTACAGCGTGTCGATCTTCGCGTCGCGAATGTACTGTTCGATGGGGTATTCCTGACAGAAACCCGAACCACCGTAACACTGCAGGCTCAAGGCAAGCAGTTCGTAGCCCTTTTCCGAGCAATAGCCCTTCACCAGGGGAAGGAACAGGTCGTTCAGCCGCTCGAGCTTCTTCTTTTCGGCCGGATCGGTCGAGGCCGCAATGGCGTCCTGCAGAGCCGCCGTGTGAAAGACCAGGGCGCGCATGCCCTCGGCGTGCGACTTCTGCATCATGAGCATGCGGCGCACGTCGGGGTGCTGAATGATGCGAACCTTGGGGGCCGACTTGTCCATCATCTGCATGAGGTCGGGGCCCTGCACGCGGTCCTTCGTGTAGGCAAGCGCGTTGAAGTAGGCGGTCGAGAGCGTCGAAGCCGACTTCAGGCCCACGAACATGCGGGCGTGCTCGATGACGTTGAACATCTGACGAATGCCGTCGTGCACGTTGCCCACCAGGAAGCCGCGGCACGGAATGTCGGCGCCGAAGGTCATTTCGCAGGTGGCCGACCCCTTGATGCCCATCTTCTTTTCGATGTTGGTGCAGAAGGCGCCGTTGCGTTCGCCCAGCGAACCGTCTTCGTTGACCCAGAACTTGGGCACGATGAACATGCTCAGGCCCTTGGTGCCCGGGCCCGCGCCTTCGGGACGCGCGAGTACGAGGTGAACGATATTGTCGGTGCCGTCGAAGTCGCCGTTGGTGATGAAGCGCTTCACACCTTCGATTTCATAAATGTCGCCTTCGACATGGCGGGCCTTCGTGCGGCCGGCGCCCACGTCGGAGCCGGCGTCGGGCTCGGTCAGCACCATGGTGCCGCCCCAGTGGTTTTCGAGAATCGGGCCGACGAAGCGCTTGCGCTGCTCTTCGGTGCCCAGCTTGTCGATGATGGTGGCGATGAAGGTGCCGAAGATGTAGAAGGCAACCGTCGGGTTTGCGCCCGTAAGCATTTCGAGCGAAGCCCAGCGCAGGCTCGGGGTCGCGCCGTAGCCGCCGCGGTCTTCCGTGAGCTCGAGGCGATGCCACTCGCCCTCGAAGAAGGCCTTGATGCTCTTCTTGATGCCCTCGGGCAGGGTCACATTGCCCTTGTCGTCAAGCTTCAGCGGAACCCGATCGCCTTCTTCGAAACTGGGCGACAGCTGCTCGCGCGCCAGCTTCTCGACTTCGCCCAGAATCGTGCGGGCCGATTCTTCATCCATCTGCGAAAAGGGCGCCTTGCCCATATACTGCTGCGTCTTGTTGACCTCGAAGAGGTTGAACTCGATATCGCGCAGGTTGCTTTTGTAATGGCTCATAAAACTCTCGTGCTGAATCCGGTAAACGAATGAATGCTCATTCAGTCTTTGGAAACAGGTTACCACGTCCTCGACCAAGCGCAAAGGGCATGCCTCTGGTCCCGGAAAGTATTCAAGGGTGAGGACGTAGCGGCCTTCTCCACCTTCGGTTTCTTCACAACTTGAACTGCAGCTCGCCGCCCAGGCTCCGAATACGCTGCGAGG
>JAWLBW010000310.1:0-5474 GCA_041687475.1 bacterium | reverse complement strand
GAGGCGGTTCGCTACAAGGGCACGCAGATGGAAACCTTCATGTTCGACACGGACGAAGGTCCGCGTGCGGGCACCACGAAGGAAGTGCTCGGCAAGCTGAAGCCCGCCTTCGGCGTGCAGGGTTCGGTCACGGCCGGCAACGCCAGCCAGATGTCCGACGGCGCCGCGGCCGTGCTCATGATGAGCCGCGAAAAGGCCGACGAACTCGGTCTGAAGCCGCTGGCCCGCTTCGTCACCTTCGCGGTGGCGGGCTGCCACCCCGACGAAATGGGCATCGGACCTGCCCTGGCCATTCCCAAGGCCCTCAAGCAGGCCGGTCTCAAGGTCGAAGACATCGACCTGTTCGAAATCAACGAGGCATTCGCCAGCCAGTTCTTGTACTCGGGCAAGAAGCTGGGCCTCGACTTCGACAAGGTCAACGTCAACGGCGGCGCCATTGCCCTGGGCCACCCGCTGGGTTGCACGGGCGCCAAGCTCACGACCCAGCTCGTGTACGAAATGGCCGCCCGCGGTTCGAAGTACGGCGTGGTCTCGATGTGTATCGGCGGCGGCATGGGCGCCGCGGGTATCTTCGAAAACCTGCAGTAAGCGAGAACCTGCAGTAAGCGAGAACCTGCAATAAGTCGTTTCCGACTGTTCGCATCACGAACCCCCGTCCCGGCTTCCTAATACTGATGGCCGGGTCGGGGGTTTTTACTTGCAAACCGGTTGATCGGTGGTCGTCGGATCCTCCACTTGGTTCAGGACAGGCTCTGGTCGGTGGACGGCGGTGCGTGCAACCCGGAGCGTGATAGCCGACTCTCGGCGACTTGAACCGGTGCACCGTACAGCCGCACAAGAAAGAAAAATCGTCGCCCGGCAGAAGGCGGAACGCCGAGGCAATCGGCGAGGGGCAACCATCCGTGAAACCCCATCCGGCCAGCTCGGTCCTCCGTGTCTCCGTGTGTGCTTTTCCGCCTTCGGCAACAGGGTAGTCACCGCTCCGTAGGCGGCAACGTTGCAGACGAGGCACTTCAACGATTAGTCGGCCGGCGACGACTCGAGGGAAGCCTGCAACGAATCGACGGTGCGCCGACGCTCGCCGGCGGCAACTCGCCGCAGCACCGGTTCGAAGACCCGTAAAGGACGTGCGAGGCGGGCCTCTACCGTGTGTTTCACCCGTGTCGCATGGTCGCCTTCAGGGCTGAGGGTGTAGGCGGGCCATCCCTCCAGCACGGTCTTCCCCAGAAAGCGCATCGTAAAGTGAAAGACCACCTTCCGTGGGCGGTCGAACTCGCCGATTTCGCCGTGCAGTGGCCCCAGACGCGTCTTATCGGAAAACCTGGTACCCAGATTCACCGGGCCCTCCGAATCCTGCGTGGTGGAAATGAAGAGCCCCTTGCGCGACATCCACTCCGAATATGCCGAAACATCGACCAGGCGCTCGAAGACCGTTCCGATGGGGGAATCAATCCTTCTTTCCATCTCAATGTGAATCATCGCGTCGACTCCTTCCACTGCAGGGTAGCCTGAACCCCGAATAAACGAACGAGCCAGCGCTCGCGGCCAGAGTGGGGAGTTGGTCGTCGGACGTCCGTCGTCGGTCGTCGAAGCGTGATACCCGACTCTCGATGACTTGAACCGGCCCACCGTACAGCCGCACAAGAAAAGGAAGATCGCGGTGCAGGCAAAAGGCGAGGCGCGGAGGCTATCGGCGTGAGGGCAACCACCCGCTCATCTCCATCCAGACAGCTCTGTGTCTCTGCGCCTCGATGTGTGCTTTTTCCGCCTCCGGCAACAGCGATAAAGAGCCCTACCGGCAGCCCGGCCGGCAACTCATCGCCCTCTAAAAACGGAAGTGCACGAAGATGCGCCCGAAGTTCTTGCTGTCCTTTTCCACCCGATGGTATTGGGCTTTGATCTGCGGTTCGTCGAGAAAGCGCAGCACGGCCTTTTTGAGCTGGCCGCTGCCCTTCCCCGGAATGATTTCGACCAGGCGAATACGCTTTCGGACGGCTTCTTCAATGACGCCCTCGAGCTCGGCGCGCAGGCGGCGTTTGTCGTTGTAGATAGGATGCAGGTCGAGCTTCAGGTGCGCCATGGGTCTGTGGAAGCGGGGGCGGGAGGTGCTTCCAATAGTATAACACTGGTGAATCTGCCTGCCGCGGCGGAGCACATCGAGACGGTGAGTGCGGTGAGGGGCGGTCGTCGGTATTCGGACGTCGGACGCCTGTGCGTGACTGGCGGCAATCGATGGCTCAGGCAAGGCTTACCATACAGCCGCCCGGAATGAGACCACGTAGTGAATGCGCTGGTAAACAGGTGGCAAGGGCACTCACCTGCCGCTCTCCGCCCAGCCGGCTCTGCGCCTCTGTGCCTCCGTGTGTGCTCTTCCTGAAACACGAAACGCTTGACATTTTCTATTTGCGAATAGAGAATAAACGCATGGCCAGACTGCAGAAAAGCGAAGTGCTGAAACCTCAGGACATTCTGGTACTGCTTAAGCTCGTACTTGAGGAAAACCGGAAGAATGCCTGGAATTACAAAGAGATCGGTCAGGACCTGGGTATCAGTAACTCAGAAGCCTTTCAGGCCGTGCGCAGGGCAAAGGCGGCACGTCTATTTATTCCTGGCGAAGAGAGGCAACCCGGAAAGGTTGCCCGCCGGTCTTTGGAAGAATTTGTGCTCCACGGGTTGAAGTATGCGTTTCCGGCACAACTTGGGCCAAACCGTCGCGGGCTTCCCACGGCGCACTCGGGCGCACCCCTGAATCAGAAAATCGTGTCATCACGAAACTACGTGTGGAACTACCCTGACGGACAGGTAAACGGCGAGACCATTGAGCCGCTCTACCCATCGGTTCCCTTTGCAGCATCCAAGGACCCTGCATTGCACCAGCTGCTTGCGCTCGTCGATGCTTTGCGTGTGGGGCGTGCTCGTGAACGCTCAATGGCCGCAGAAGAACTGCACAACCGCCTGGCAATCGCTTGATGAACAGAGCCATCATGGCGCTGGTCGAAGTCGCCCGAGGCCTGGGGAATCTGCGCTCTCACACCGCCTTCGTCGGCGGGGCTGTCATCGGTCTCTACCTCGATGAAGAAGCAGAAATTGACATTCGCGTAACCGACGACGTCGATTGCGTTATCGAAGCGGCCATCGTGCCCATGCATACCATGGAATCCCGGCTTCGTGAACAGGGTTTTTCGCACGATACCTCAGAGGGAGCTCCACTATGCAGGTGGATATACCGTGGTATCAATGTCGACATCATGCCAACCGAGAAGCGCCCCTACGGTTTCACGAACCGCTGGTATGCCGAAGGTTTTCACCATAGATTCCCGTTGTCTATCCAAGAAGTCGAGCTTCACATATTTCCCCTGCCATTCTTCATGGCTTGCAAGTTCGAAGCCTTTCTCGACCGAGGGAAAGGCGACTACATGATGAGCCATGATTGGGAAGATCTGGTAACCGTGTTTGCCGAAGGTTCGGAAACCCACTGGAATTTTTCTGAAGCGCCTCAAACCGTCAGACGCTACTTGCGTGAGCAGGCAAAGATGGCTTTGAACAGTCCGGCAGGAGACGAGATTGTCTACGCACATCTCGATAGGGACGGCCTGGAACGCCAACGCCTGCAGCGAGTGCGCCGGCGTCTTGAAGAACTGAGCCGACTCTAACGGTCACAGCCTCTAACGGTCGCAGACTGTAAGCACGTTGTACCGGGGTTCAGCAGGTGTTTGCTGCCGGGCTCATCGGTACCGAACCATGACAGTCGACCGACTCTCGCCATACTTCCAATATGAGTAACCTCGGCGCCGAAATTGAAGCGAGCGCGGTCGACATCGTCGATCGCTGGTACGACTCGTGGCGGTCGTCGGAGCACCCTCACGTCGAGTTGTCGGAACACGATATCAAGGATTCGCTCGAACTCCAGCTTTCGGTGATCGGCAAGGAGTTACAGAAAGGCACGCGGGCCGAACCGCCAGGCCTTCTGTGGAAGACCGCCGACCGTCTCGACCCCGAGGCCCGGGTCGAACAGCGCATGCCCATCGAAGAGCTCGTGCAGACCTACGGCACCCTCGTCAATGTCGTACGCAACTGGGTGAATGAGCTTGAGATTGACGTCGCCTTTGACGATTATTCGTACTTCTTTCAGGCCATCATCGAGCTCGTGGCCGAGTCGACCCGACGTTATACCCGCTTCGCAGCCGACCAGGTTTCACGTGAACGCGCCGAGTATCTCGCCCGACTCACCCATCAGATGCGTACGCCGCTCACCGCGTTGAGAGCACGCATTGAACTCATCGCAATCAAGGAACTGCTGAACGGGAGCCAGCTTCGGTGCTGCAGGAATCGGTCGGCCGGTTGAACTTTCTCATTAACGGGGTACTCAAAATCGAGCGCTTCAAGCCCGAAGACATTCCCGTACGACGGCAATGACTGCGCGTGTACGAGCTGGTCGAGAAAGTAGTATCGGAAGTCGAGTTCGAAGCGCTGCGCAAGGCGTTGCGACTGGAAGTCATGGTCGACAGAAGCGTGTGGATGAACATCGCCCCAGATCTGTTCTGGGACGCCCTGAGCAACCTCGTACACAATGCCATCAAGTTCACCGACCAGGGCTTCGTGCGGGTCGACATGGAGCAGGCCGAGAACGCCGTCATATTCAGTGTACGCGACTCGGGTCCCGGTTTGACGAGCGAGCAGCTCGGCGATCTGTTCACGAAACCCTATGCGTCTTCCCAAAGCGGAATGGGCATCGGCCTGACTATCGTGCACCGCGCCGCCGCCGCGCTGGGCGGCACAGTGGGGGCCGCGAGCGAACCGGGGGCCGGCGCCGTCTTCGGGCTGCGGTTCGCTCTTGAGGAAGAAGGCAAAAAAAAGAGTCACTTTCCATACATGAAAGTGACTCTTCGAAAATGGCGTCCCCAGAGGGATTCGAACCCTCGTCGCCGCCGTGAAAGGGCGGTGTCCTGGGCCTCTAGACGATGGGGACGCTGAAAGCGTTCGCTTTGTCTAAAGCGTTGACAGCGGCGGCCCAGGTGCCGCTGTGCCGGAACTTAATTCGTGGGTCCGGCTCAAAAGTGGTGAGCCCTGATGGATTCGAACCATCGACCCTCTGATTAAAAGTCAGATGCTCTACCGGCTGAGCTAAGGGCTCGTAAGCTCCAACATAAAAATACAGTATACCGAGCGGTGAGTGCTTCGTCAAGAAAAAAATGAACGTCGACCTGCCCCAAAACCGCTGTCAGCCCAGCCTTGCGCGATCGTGCGGCGCCGAAAAGTCGATCGCCGGCCCACGCGGCACGATGCCCGTCGGGTTGATATGGACATGGCTGCGGTAGTAATGCGCCTTGATGTGGCCAAGGTTGCAGGTCTCGGCCACGCCCGGCTGCTGGTACAGATCCTTTACATAATTCCACAGGTTGGGGTAATCGACAATGCGGCGTAGGTTACACTTGAAGTGGCCGACGTACACAGGGTCGAAACGCAGCAGGGTC
>JAWLBW010000309.1:0-5517 GCA_041687475.1 bacterium | reverse complement strand
GTGGCGAATCACACCCTGCTTATCGATAATGTAGGTCTCGGGAAGTCCGGTCAGCCGGAACACGTCTTCGCTTACGCCGGCGGGGTCTGTGGCAAGCGTGAAGGTAAGCTGGTGGCGTTCGGCAAAAGCCTGCACGGCGTCTTTGCCCTCGGCGTCGAGCGAAACGGCGATGATTTCAAAATCGTCGCCCTCATAAGCCCGGTGCAGCTTCTGCATATCGGGCATTTCCTTGATGCACGGCGCGCACCAGGTTGCCCAGAAGTTCAGAAACACCACCTGGCCACGGTAGTCGCTGAGCTTTCCCTCGCCCCCGAAGGCCCCCTGCAGCGTGAGTTCGGGAGCCTCGTCGCCCACACGCAGGTGCGTGACACTCGTTTCTTCGGTAGAGACGATCCAGATGACAAGAGCCGCAACGGCGGCAACCACGATGGCGGCAACGGCAAAGCGTTTCACAGTGACACTCACGAAAAAGAAATCCATTCTACCAGCCGAGGCGGCAGAAAGCAGGCGGGAATTACACCGAATCGCCTGATTCGAGCAGCGCCCCGAGTTCACGCTCGTCGACGCGGAAACGAAAGCGAGTCTCGCCATCGACCTGCACTACCGGCACGCTTTGTCCGTAGCTCATCTGCAGGCCCCGATCGACATCGACATCGACCCATTCGACGGCCGCGTCGAAACGCGCCGCCACCCGCCTGACAATGGCCTCGGCATCTTCGCAGAGACAACAGCCGCGCCGGGTAAGAAAACGAATGCGCGCACTCATGGTGGGTATGAAAGAAGAAGGCCGTACCCGGGGGTACGGCCTTCGGAGACTTACTTGGCTTCTTCGCCTTCGGGAGCCGGTGCAGCCTCTTCGGCTGCCGGCTCGTCCGAAGCCGCTGTGGCTTCGGCCTTCTCTTCAACGGCTTCTTCGGCCTTGGGCGCGGCAGCCGCCGGAGCAGCAGCCTGCTCGGGCTTCTTCTTGCGCTTCTGACGCTTCGGAAGTTCGCTTTCGACGAGCTCGATGATGACCATCGGAGCATTGTCGCCATTGCGATGTCCGATCTTGATCATGCGGGTGTAGCCGCCGGCACGCTCCGTGTAACGGGGCGCGATTTCGCCGAACAGTTTCTGCACGGCCGCATTGCCGCGAATGACACGAGCCGCGCGACGACGCGCCGCCAGGTCGCCCTGCTTGCCAAGGGTAATCATCTTTTCGACCACCCGACGCACTTCCTTGGCGCGCGTTTCGGTCGTACGGAGACGCTCGTGAATGACAAGCGACGTAGCCATGTTGCGGAGCATCGACAGCCGGTGGGCCGTCTTCATCCCGAGCTTACGGTTGGTACGCTGATGTCGCATGGTTACTTCCCTCTCGGGTCCTATTCTTCTTTCTTGAGATTGTTCAGGCCCTCGAGCTTCATACCGAACGAAAGACCCATTTCGGTAAGCAGGTCCTTGATTTCGTTCAGGCTCTTACGGCCGAAGTTCTTGGTCGCCAGCATTTCCTGCTCAGACTTCTGCACCAGCTCGGCAATATTACGGATATTGGCGTTCTTCAGGCAGTTGGCCGAGCGAACCGAAAGCTCGAGTTCGTCGACGCTCTTGAGCAGGTTGGCGTTGATCGAGCGCAGATCGGGCTGCGGCTCGGAGCGAAGAACCTCTTCTTCCTCTTCTTCGAAGTTGATGAAGATCTGAAGCTGGTCCTTGAGAATTTTCGCGGCGAAAGCAAGCGCATCGTCGGGCCGCACACCGCCGTTCGTCCACACTTCCATCGTCAACTTATCGTAGTCGGTTACCTGACCGACGCGGGCGTTGGTGACGTTGTAGACGACCTTGGTGATCGGGCTGAAGATGGCATCGATGGGAATCGTGCCGATCGAGGCCCGCGGGTCCTTGTTGCGCTCTGCCGGCACGAAACCCTTGCCCGACTGCACCGTCATTTCCATGCGCAGACGCGCACCTTTGTTGACGGTGGCAATGGGCTGCCCGGGGTTGAGTACGGTTACGGTGCCGTCGGTCTGAATATCGCCGGCCTTGACCGACTTCTCGCCCGCGACATCAATGGTAATCTTCTTCGGGCCCTCGCCGTCGAGCTTTACCTTGACCTCTTTCAGGTTAAGGATGACCTCGGTTACGTCTTCGACCACTCCATCGAGGGCCGAAAATTCATGAAGCACGCCATCGATACGCACATCGGTGATGGCGGCACCCTGGATCGAAGAAAGCAGAACGCGCCGCAGGGCATTGCCCAGAGTAATGCCAAACCCGCGCTCGAACGGCTCTGCGAAGAACTTTCCGTAGCGGTCGGTCTTGGTCTCCGGATCGTAGTCGAGTTTTTTCGGCTTGATCAGATCGCGCCAGTTTTTCTGCATATTTTCCCTCGCTGGAGCCTGGCCTTGCCTGTGGCAGGCTATCCCTCCGCTCAACGTTTATGGTCGGCGGTCGAACCGCCGGAAGCTTGACGCGGGGGGCGCGGACCACCCCCCTACGAAGTAGACGTAAACCCGAATTACTTGGAGTAGAGCTCGACGATGAGCTGCTCCTGAATCGGCATCGTAAGGTCTTCACGGGCAGGCAGCGCCTTGATGGTGCCCTTGAAGCCCTTGGGGTCGTACTCAAGCCAGTGGGGAAGGCCACGGCGCGAAGCCGCCTCGAGGTTGGCCGAAATCTTGCCGACGGTGCGGCTCTTTTCGCGCAGCTCGATGACGTCGCCAGGCTTCGTCTGATAGCTGGGAATGTTGACCTTGCGGCCGTTCACGACAAAGTGCCCGTGGCGCACGAACTGGCGTGCTTCATTGCGGCTGGCCGCATAACCGAAGCGGTACACGATGTTGTCAAGGCGGGATTCGAGGAACAGCAGCAGCTGAACACCGGTAACGCCCTTCTTGCGCGCGGCCGCTTTGTAATAGCGACGGAACTGGCGCTCGAGCACACCGTAAATACGCTTGACCTTCTGCTTTTCACGAAGCTGCAGACCATATTCGGAAAACTTGGTACGGCGACCACGACCATGCTGGCCGGGCGCGTAGGCACGTCGTTCGACGGCGCACTTTTCCGTGTAGCAGCGTTCGCCCTTCAGAAAGAGCTTGAGACCTTCTCGCCGGCACAGCCGGCATACAGCACCACGATATCGAGCCAAAACGAAACCTCCTTGAGGTCCTTGAGGCGGGCGGCGAATACCGGAATTCTCTTCCGGGCGTTACGCCTGGCCGCTTCGTGTTAAGAAACTGAAGAATACCGAATCAGACGCGACGCCGCTTCGGCGGACGACATCCGTTGTGCGGAATGGGGGTCACGTCCTTGATCAGGCTGACCTTCAGGCCCGCGTGCGACAGCGCACGAAGCGCACTCTCGCGACCGGCACCCGGCCCCTTCACGTACACAATCACCGAACGCATGCCGTGATCGACAGCCTTACGGCCGGCGTCTTCGGCGGCGAGCTGCGCGGCGAACGGCGTGCTCTTACGGCTTCCCTTGAAGCCTTTCACCCCGGCCGAGCTCCACGAAACGACATTGCCGACGTCGTCGGTAATCGAGACGATGGTGTTGTTGAACGACGCCTGAATGTGGGCGACGCCAGTCGGGATATTCTTCTTGACTGTCTTCTTTTTCTTGGCGGTAGCCATCTACGTTCCTCTACGACCGTCTCCACCCGCTTTTGTCGGCATGGAGCAGTTGAATCACGAACTCTTACTTGCCGACCTTCTTCTTGCCAGCGACGGTCTTGCGCGGCCCCTTACGCGTACGAGCGTTCGAGTGCGTGCTCTGACCACGAACAGGCAGGCCCTTGCGGTGACGCAGACCACGGTAGCAGCCGATGTCCATCAAACGCTTGATGTTCATGGCGACTTCCTTGCGCAGGTCACCTTCGACCTTGTACTGTTCGTCGATGATGGCGCGAATCCGACCTACCTCATCGGGGCTCAGGTTGTCGCTCCGGGTGGCCGGATCGATCTGGGCCTGGGTCAGGATATTGGTGGCCGTGGCCGGACCAATTCCGTAGATGTAGGTAAGGGCGATATCCATTCGCTTGTTTCTGGGTAAGTCGACACCCGCGATACGAGCCATAATCTCAACCCTTCAATCAGCCCTGACGCTGCTTGTGTTTCTTGTTCTCGCAAATGACGCGCACACGCCCATGGCGGCGCACGACCTTGCACTTATCACAGATTTTCTTAACAGACGAGCGAACTTTCATTCGTTCCCGGCGACCTGGGTCGCCCTCCATAAACCGGTTGTCGGTTACGCTTCTCAAAACTTTTCCGGACCGGTAAAATCCTCTTTTCCGCTCGGGCATCGAACAAATACCACGAACGGTTGAGTCCCGGTCCGGCTTTCCGGCTTCCTCGAGAGAACCCGGAGGTTTCTCAAATTCCTTCGAGCATGGACGTGATGCGCGCCGTTACGGCATCCATCTCGCCCAGGCCGTCAATACGTCGAAGCAGCCCCTTGCGCGTGTAATACTCGATAAGGGGGGCGGTCTTCTCGCGATATTCGACCAGGCGCTTACCTATGGTTTCTTCCCGATCGTCGTCGCGCTGATAAAGCTCTCCGCCGCACTTGTCGCACACCCCCGGCTTGGCCGGCAGCTTGAATTCGACGTGATATTCGTCGCCGCAGTTGCGGCAGACCCGACGCCCCGTCAGACGCGACATGAGAATGTCTTCGGGCACATCGACCAGAATGACGTGCGCAAGCTGTCGATCATTCGCCGCCAGCATGCCGTCGAGCGCCTCGGCCTGCGCGACCGTGCGCGGAAACCCGTCGAGAATGAAGCCGTCGCGACAATCGTCGTTCTGAAGGCGCTCTTCGATGATGCGAATCACAATCTCGTCGGGAACCAGTTGCCCCGCAGCCATGATTTCCTTCAGCTGCCGCGCAAGCGGGTTGTCTTCCTTGCGCTTGGCGCGCAGGATATCTCCGGTCGAGACCTGGGGAATGCGCAGCGCGGCCACCAGGCGCTTTGCCTGCGTTCCCTTGCCAGCTCCGGGTGCCCCCAGGAAGATGAGATTGTTTTCCGGCTTCATGTTGATCCAACGAGCGGGGCGACCGGGGTCGCCCTCCCGAGTTATCGCATACGGACGCGGCGACCGGCTGCCCGACCGCTCTTGCCCATGATTCCTTCGTAATTGCGGCTGATGAGGTGACCCTCAATCTGCTGCATGGTATCAAGCGCAACGCCGACCACAATGAGCAGACTGGTACCACCGAAGTAGAACGGCACGTTCGCCGAGGCAACGAGCACGTTGGGCAGCACGCAGACCGCTGAAATGTAGACCGAGCCGACCAGCACCACCCGCATCAGAATGCGATCGATGTAGCTTGCCGTATGCTGCCCGGGACGAATTCCCGGAACGTAGGCGCCGCTCTTCTTGAGATTTTCGGCGACGTCCGTCGGGTTGAACGTTACAGCTGTATAGAAATAACAGAAAAAGATGATCAGCGCAACGTAGACCAGGTTGTAGACCACGTCGCCCGGACCGAAATAGCGCTCGACAAACCGGTTCACGGCACTGTCGGGGCCGGCCCAGC
>JAWLBW010000308.1:0-5549 GCA_041687475.1 bacterium | reverse complement strand
GCGCAACATCGCCGAGGTTACGACCGCCGTGGCCAACGGCGACCTGTCGAAGAAAATCACCGTCGACGTCAAGGGCGAGATTCTCGAACTCAAGAGTACCATCAACACCATGGTCGACCAGCTCAACTCCTTCGCCGGCGAGGTTACCCGCGTGGCCCGCGAAGTGGGCACCGAGGGCAAGCTGGGCGGTCAGGCCCAGGTGCGCGGCGTCGCCGGTACGTGGAAGGACCTGACCGACAACGTCAACTCCATGGCCTCGAACCTCACGTCGCAGGTGCGCAACATCGCCGAGGTTACGACCGCCGTGGCCAACGGCGACCTGTCGAAGAAAATCACCGTCGACGTCAAGGGCGAGATTCTCGAGCTCAAGAGCACCATCAACACCATGGTCGACCAGCTCAACTCCTTTGCCTCGGAGGTCACCCGCGTGGCCCGCGAAGTGGGCACCGAAGGCAAGCTGGGCGGCCAGGCCCAGGTCAAGGGCGTCGCCGGCACGTGGAAGGACCTGACCGACAACGTCAACTCGATGGCCATGAACCTGACGACCCAGGTACGCGCCATCGCCCACGTGGTGACGGCCGTCGCCAACGGTAACCTCAAGGAAAAGCTGAGCCTCGAGGCCAAGGGAGAAATCGCCACGCTGGCCGACACCATCAACAGCATGATCGACACCCTGGCCACCTTCGGCAACCAGGTAACCACGGTGGCCCGCGAGGTGGGCGTCGAAGGCAAGCTGGGCGGCCAGGCGAAGGTGCCCGGCGCGGCAGGTATCTGGAAGGATCTTACCGATAACGTAAACCTGCTGGCCGCCAACCTGACCACGCAGGTGCGCGCCATCGGCGAAGTGGCCACGGCCGTGACCAAGGGCGACCTTTCACAGATGATTACCGTTGAAGCCTCGGGCGAAGTAGCCGCCCTGAAGGACAACGTCAACGAGATGATTCGCAACCTGAAGGAAACCACCCGCAAGAACAACGAGCAGGACTGGTTGAAGACCAATCTGGCCAAGTTCTCGCGTATGCTGCAGGGCCAGCGCGACCTCATCACGGTGGCCCGGCAGGTGCTTTCCGACCTGGCGCCCCTCATGTCGGCCCAGCACGGCGTCTTCTACCTTGCCGAACGGCAGAACGAAGAGCCCATGCTGAATCTGCTGGCCACCTACGCGTACGAACCGCGTGACGGGCTCATGACCACCTACCGCTTCGGACAGGGGCTGGTCGGCCAGTGCGCCCAGGAAAAAGAGCCCATCATTCTCTCCGAGGTTCCCGAAAACTATGTGCGCATCAGCTCTTCGCTGGGCGCGGCCACGCCACGGCACCTCGTGGTCTTTCCCGTTCTCTTCGAAGGCCAGGTTCGAGCGGTCATCGAGCTGGCATCGTTCAAGCCCTTCAGTCACATTCACCTGACCCTGCTCGAACAGCTGGCCGAGGCACTGGGCATCGTCATCAACACCATCGCCGCCAATGCCCGTACCGAAGAGCTGCTCAAGCAGTCGCAGCAGATGACCGACGAGCTCCAGAAGCAACAGAAGGAGCTGACCGAAACCAACAAGCGACTCGAAGAACAGACCAAGACCCTGCAGGCTTCGGAAGAACGGCTCAAGGAACAGCAGGATCAGCTGCGCCGCACCAACGCCGAGCTGGAAGAAAAGGCGCAGCTGCTCGAACAACAGAAAAAGCAGGTCGAAACCAAGAACGAAGAAGTCGAGCTGGCCAAGAAGGAAATCGAGATGAAGGCCAACCAGCTGGCCCTTACCTCGAAGTACAAATCCGAGTTCCTGGCCAACATGTCGCACGAGCTGCGCACCCCGCTCAACAGCCTGCTCATTCTGTCGCGCATGCTGCTCGAAAACCGCGAGGGCAACCTCTCGGAAAAACAGGTCGAATTTGCCCACACCATTTACGGTTCGGGCAACGACCTGCTCGAACTCATCAACGAAATTCTCGACCTGTCGAAGATCGAATCGGGCACCATGGCCATCGACATTCTCGATGTCTCCTTCCACGAGGTGAAGGACTTCGTCGAGCGAACCTTCCGCCAGGTGGCGCTCAACAAGGGGCTCGACTTCACCATTCAGGTCGACGGCAAGTTGCCGCCCTCCATGCACACCGACTCGAAGCGCCTGCAACAGGTGGTCAAGAACCTGCTTTCCAACGCCTTCAAGTTCACCGAACGCGGCAGCGTCACGCTCTCCGTCAAAGAGGTACGCGAAGGCTGGGACACCTCACTCGAGACCCTGAACCGGGCCGAGACGGTCGTCGCCTTCTCGGTCTCGGACACCGGCATCGGCATTCCGCTCGAGAAGCAGCGCATTATTTTCGAGGCCTTCCAGCAGGCCGACGGCACGACAAGCCGCAAGTACGGCGGCACCGGACTCGGTCTTTCCATCAGCCGTGAAATTGCACGGCTGCTGGGCGGCCTGCTCACCGTCGAGAGCACGCCCGGATCAGGTAGCACCTTTACCCTGTACCTACCGCTGCACTATGTCGAACTGAACAAGCCACAGGAACCGAAACCGGCCGTAAACACCTTAGAGATACCCCCCGAGACCGATCCGGTCGAAGTCGTTCTCGACGAAATACCCAGTGGTCCGCGCGAGGGCGACATAAGCGACGATCGCTACAACATCGTCGAAGGCGATCGTATCGCGCTGCTCATCGAAGGCAATGCGCACTATGCACGTCAGCTGCTCGACGCCGCGCGCACCGCCGGGTTCAAGGCGGTCGTGGCCATGCAGGGCGAAACGGCGCTCGCCCGTGCCCGCGAATTCAAGCCGCACGCCATTACCCTGAACCTGCGGCTGCCCGACACCGACGGGTGGGTGGCCCTCGACCGCCTGAAGCACGACCCGGCAACCCGTCACATACCGGTATACCTCGTTTCCGAAGCCGATCGGCTTGAAAAGGGCCTGCGATACGGCGCCTTCGGGCATCAGCCGCTTACCGACGACAAGGATGCCCTGGTCAGGGTATTTTCCGAGCTGCGCGACTTCACCGACCGGGCAGTCAAGGAACTGCTCGTCGTCGAAGACGATGAAACACATCGCCGGAGTATCGCCGAGCTGCTCGGAGACGAGGCGGTGGTGGTGTCCTTTGCTTCGAGCGGCTCCGAGGCGCTCGAACGTACCAGGGAGCACCAGTTCGACTGCATCGTTCTTGACCTGGGGCTGCCCGACATCGGCGGTCTCGAGCTCGTCGAGCGCATGCGCCCGGCCATCGGACGTACACCGGTACTCATTTACACCGGCCGCGATCTGACCATTGAAGAAGAGCGCGAGCTGCGTCGGGCGGCGCAGTCGGTCATTATCAAGGACGTTCATTCGCTTGATCGTTTGATTGACGAAACAGCCCTGTTCCTGCACCGCAGACAGTCGGCCCTGCCCGAGCGCAGCCGCTCGCTCATCGTAGAAATGCGTCAACGAGAGCCGCTGCTTGTCGGCAAGAAAGTGCTCATCGTCGACGACGACATTCGCAACATCTACGCCGTTACCAGCATTCTCGAGCAATACCGCATGTCGGTGCTGTATGCCGAAAACGGCCGCGACGGCATTCGCATGCTCGAAGAAAATCCCGAGGTCGACGTGGTACTGATGGATGTGATGATGCCCGAGATGGACGGCTACGAAACCACCCGCGCCATTCGAAAGCTCGAGCGCTTCCGCAACCTGCCCATCATTGCCGTGACGGCCAAGGCCATGAAGGGCGACCGTGAAAAGTGCATCAAGGCGGGCGCATCCGACTACATCACGAAACCGGTCAACACCGATCAGCTGCTTTCCCTGCTGCGCGTATGGGTCGCCGAATAACGACCATGCCTCGCGTGGCCGAGGCCCCCGAGCTCGAGCGAATCGAGATGGACATGCTCGTGTCGGCCATCAACGATCGTTACGGGCACGACCTGAGCGTCTTTCGCGAGACGTGCCTGCTGGCGCGGGTTCGCCGGGCGGCAAACGAGCTGGGCTTCGAGAACCTCTCGCTGTTGCTCGCGCATCTTCTCTACGATGAAAGGCTGTTCCGACAGTTCCTGCGGGCATTCGGCGACACCCGAGAGCCGCTGTTTTCCGAACCGGCGTTCTTTCTCGCCCTTCGAAAATCGGTCATGCCGGTGCTGCGTACGTACCCGTCGCTACGCATCTGGAATGCAGCCTGTGGAAGGGGGGTAGACGCCTACGCACTCATGGCCCTGCTCGACGAAGAGGGTCTGTCCAACCGTACCACTATTTACGCGACCGACATGAGCGAAGACGCCGTGCAGGAAGCCGCCGGCGGCCGCGTATCCATCGGAGACACGAGTGTATCCCGATTTCGCAACACCGGCGCCAACCGTCCGCTGACCGACTTCTTCACGCGCCGCGGAAAATGGTTGCGACTGAGGCCCCGTCTGCTTCAACGCATCTACTTCACCACCCACAACCCCGTGACCGATGATGGGTTCAACGAGTTTCACCTCATTGTCGCACGCAACTCCCTCGCCGTTTACAACGAACCGATGCAGGCCCGCCTGCACAGAATTTTCACCGAAAGCCTGAGTCCTCTTGGTTTTCTCTGCCTCGGCGAAGGACCGCATGAAGGGCGCTGCCGCAGCGACGGTCGTTTCGTTCGCGCAGCCGCCCAGGCCGCCATCTATCGCAAAGTGAGTTTCTGAATGCGAGCAACCGATATCGGCAACCACGGCAATCCCTCACGCGCATTCTCGATGCGCGTTCGACGAAAGCAGAACCAGGCGAGGCCTTCATGGTGAAGATTCTTCTCGTCGACGACGTACAACAGAACCTGGTCGCCCTCAAGAACATTCTCAGCAATCCCGAGTATGAACTCATCACGGCGGGCTCAGGCTCCGAAGCGCTTCGTCAACTGCTCAGGCACGATTTCGCGCTCATTCTGCTCGACGTGGCCATGCCCGTCATGGACGGCTTCGAGGTTGCGCTGGCCATCAAGCAGCGTGAACGCTCGCGGCACACGCCGATCATCTTTCTCACGGCCCTGAAGAACGACATAGCCCATGTGTATCGCGGCTATTCGGCCGGCGCGGTCGACTACCTCGAGAAACCGCTCGACCCCGAGGTCGTGCGTGCGAAAGTCGCCGTTTTTGTAGACATTTACCGAAAGAATCAGGAGCTGCTCGAAAAGAATCGGGAAATCGAGCGACAGGCCGCGTTGTTGCGGGAAAGCGAACGTCGCGAGCAGGAGTACCGCCTTTCCGAGTTGAAGCGCGCCAGCGCCGTGCGCTATCAGAACCTTGCCGACAGCATTCCCCAGATTGTGTGGACCGCCCTGCCCGACGGCGCGGCCGAATACTTCAACCTGCGCTGGTACGACGAAACGGGCATGTCGGCCGAAAACAGCCACGGTCTGGGCTGGCACGATGTCGTTCACCCCGACGACGCTTCCGACTTCCTTGGCGGATGGAACCTCGCCCTGCGCAACGGAACCCCCTTTCAACACGAATGCCGACTGCGGCACGCCGACGGCTCTTACGCGTGGTACCTGAGCCGCTCGCGTCCCGAACGTAACGAGGCAGGTGAGATCATCAGCTGGCTCGGAACCTTT
>JAWLBW010000307.1:0-5603 GCA_041687475.1 bacterium | reverse complement strand
CAGCAAAAACGTTCAGTGTACCCCACGTGCAGCACTTCTGCACGGGGGTTGACGGTTGCCGGTGGGCGGTTGCCGGCGCGTGCGGCACGGGTAAAGAGCGGTCGGACGTCCGAAAGTCTGTCGGCCGGTGGTCGGCGCGACGTACGGCACCTGCCCACTCCCCAAGGGGAGTCCACAAAACATTCGTTCGGAGAGGGGGAACCCTGCAGCACAAAGAGCACCCGCCCGACCGGGCTTCTACCTTGCAACACTGAAAAACGGCAACAAAAAAATGAAATGCGGTGCACAGGCAACCTACACAGTATCGAGTACCACCCCTCTGCGCGCCCCGCGATCTCCTGTAAAACGCCCTTCAGGAACAAATGGCCGCGAAGCGCAACCGCTTAATAAAAAATGGCAGCCGAACCTTCGGCTGCCATGAAAGAAGCCTCGCCGTGCATTCCACTGAAGGTGCGCACGGGGGCTCGCTTTCTCCCCCTCTAACCCGGATATGTCGCTCGGTGGTTCACTGACCGTTCCTTCCCTGCAGGTAACTCAGGCCACCCTTGCCCTCTTTGCCGGCGCCGGCGCAGCCGCGATGGCCTTGCGTGCCTCGGTAACCGTTTTGCGAAGCGCCGCCGCGCGCTGCTGAATTTCGTCGAAATCGCGGCGCTTGATGAGCTCATCGTTCACCAGCCAGCTGTCGACCACGACGGCCCGTGCGCCGGCACGCAGCAGAATCGCGGCGCCTTTTTCGTCGATGCCGCCCTGGGGCACCAGCTTGATGTTGCCGTAGGTGAAAATCATCTGTTCGACATACGACTCGCCGTACAGGTTGGCAGGTGCGACGGTAATGTAATCGGCGCCCGTCTGCTGGGCCCGGTATACTTCGTTGGGCGTAAGGCCGCCCTGCATGACCACGGCGCCCTCTTCCTTGCAGAGTTCGACGATGCCCCGCTCGGTGTGGGGACTCGATACGTAGTCGGCGCCGGCCTGAATGGCGTTCAGCGCGCTGCGGCGATCGAGAATGCCGCCGACCCCGAGAATGATGTCGTTTCCGAACTCGTCACGCGCCTTCTTGACCACATCGGACCATTTGGGCGCCTGCACGGGCAGTTCGAAGATGTTCACCCCCCCGAGCAGCAGACTGTTGAAGGCGCGAATGATCTGCTTGATATCGCGCAGGCGAATCGACGCGATCACGCCTTCCTTCTCGATGGTCAGTGCGACTCTCTCAACACGTTCCAATACGGGCATCAAGGCCTCCTCTCACTCGGCAATGCGGTTGGTGCTCCTGAGGCCGATAATAGGACGGGTTGACGCAGAAAGTCAACCGGAAAATTCGTCTTCGGGCAGTGGCTCGCCGCGTAAGTCGTAGAATTCCCTGCGGAATTCCATGAAATTTCCCCTCTCGATCGCCTTACGAATTCCCGCCATCAGATCGAGGTAGTAGAAGACGTTGTGAATCGTGTTCAGGTGGGCGCCGAGCATCTCGTCGGCCATCTGCAGGTGCCGCAGGTAGGCACGGGTAAAGTTGCGGCAGGTGTAACAGCCGCATTCGGGGTCGGGGGGCAGTTCGTCTTCGCCGAACTTCGCATTGCGCAGGTTCAGCCTGCCGCTGCGCACGAAAAGCTGGCCGTTGCGGGCATTGCGGGTCGGCAGCACGCAGTCGAACATGTCGATGCCGCGCAGCACGCATTCCACCAGATCTTCGGGCTTGCCCACGCCCATGAGGT
The DNA here is from genome assembly GCA_041687475.1 of bacterium. Classification (GTDB taxonomy): domain Bacteria; phylum J088; class JAWLBW01; order JAWLBW01; family JAWLBW01; genus JAWLBW01. The sequence goes on along the minus strand of JAWLBW010000307.1, from coordinate 3,888 downwards.
AGCGGGGCTTTTCCACAGGAAGCTCTGCCGCGGTAACCCGGGCCATTTCGTAGAGAATATGCTTGGGCTCGCCCACGCTGAGTCCGCCGATGGCGTAGCCGTTGAAGTCCAGTTCGCCCAGGGTGTGGGCGTGTTCGCGGCGCAGGCCGGCATCCATTCCCCCCTGTACGATGCCGAAGAGGGTCTGGTGCGGCTGCAGCTCGACCCGCAGGCAGCGCTCGGCCCAGCGGGTGGTCATGTCCATGGATTTGCGCACGTATTCGGGCGCCGCCGGGTAGGGGGGACATTCGTCGAAGGCCATGACGATGTCGGAGCCGAGCGCGCGCTGGACTTCCATGCTTTTTTCAGGCGAGAGGTCGTGGTAGCTGCCGTCGATGTACGACTGAAAGCGCACGCCGTCTTCGGTGATCTTGCGCAGCTGACTGTGCGAAAACACCTGGTAGCCGCCCGAATCGGTCAGAATCGAGCCCTGCCAGTTCATGAACTTGTGCAGCCCGCCCAGTCGCTCGATACGTTCGTGGCCGGGGCGCAGATACAGGTGGTAGGTGTTGCCGAGAATGATGCGGGTGTCCATCTCGGCCAGGTCGCGGGGCGTGAGCGTCTTAACCGTGGCCTGGGTGCCCACCGGCATGAAAACCGGGGTTTCGATGGTGCTGTAGGCCGTTTCGATGCGGCCGCGCCGGGCGCCCGAGGGGTCGACCGAGAGAAGCGAGAAATCTTTCATGTGAGCACTGGGGTCTCGCCGTGAAGGCAAGTATATTCAACAGCTTGGGGAACAAAAATCAGAAAGCGGTCAAAGGTCGGTCGGCAAGCTGTCGTCCGACACGACGTCGCCGGGCATGAGCTCGGTAACCGCAAGAAATTGCCTGAGAATCTTGCCGGTGGCGCCCCATATGTTGCGACCGCCGTGGTCGAAATAGTAAATGGGATACGGCCGCTCTTCGAAACTTACCGTCTGCTCGCGCAGGCGCGTGGGGTCGGCGAGTTCGGCCAGGGGCACGTCAAAGACTTCGGCAATCTCGAACTCGCTGGGTCGGTAGGGAAAATCGACCGGAATGCGCGCCACGAAGGGGCTGACGACGAAATGCGTAACGGTAATGATGTCGTCGAGCGCCCCCAACAGCTCGACCTGGCTGCGCGGAATGCCCAGCTCTTCTTCGGTTTCGCGCAGGGCGGCCGTGAGCTCATCGGGATCGTCGAGGTCGATGGAGCCGCCCGGAAACGCAATCTGCCCCTTGTGATGGGGAACGTGAACCGAACGCTGCGTAAACACCATGTGCGGCTGTTCGTCGCGCCAGTAGATCGGCACGAGCACGGCCGCCCGGCGAAAGTTCTCACGGGTTATTCGACGGGGTTTCTGGCGCGACAGCAGGTCTCGAATGGCATCGGATGCAAGCATAAACCTATATTATAGAATAATTCTCAATCCTTAATCCATAATCCTCAATCAAGAGTGGTTGCCTAACTACCCACGCGACCTTGCAGCACAACTCCGCCTGCTACGCAGCTACGCTTTTGCCAAACCATTCGAAATGCCGAAGGCGGCACCTCGTATCCCCTCGAAAACTCTCCCAACCGTAAGGTCGGCTCCGAACCCTGCTTGCGGATTAAGGATTGGGGATTGTGGATTTTCGCCTGCTACACTGTACCTTTTCCCCCTTTTCAATCGACGTGCCTTCCCTGCCCCGCCATCGAACGCCCGCGGGCGATCACCGCCGCATCGCCGCCGCCTATTTTCTGTTCTTCGCGGCCTTCGGCCTGTACTTGCCCTATTTTCCGGCCTACCTGCGGGGACGTGGGCTCGACTCGGTGGGCATCGGCATGCTGCTGGCCGTGGGGCCGCTCATGCGCTGGGTGCTTCCGCCCGTGTGGGGCATGCTGGCCGACCGTTTCCGGGGACCCCGCTTCTGGGGAACGGTGGCGGCGTGGGGCACGGTGGGGGGCCTCGCCCTCATCGTGCTGGGCGACAATTACGCCCTTTTGTTGGCCGGCGGATTCATTTTTTTCGCCTTTCAGTCGCCCCTCATTCCCCTGCTCGATTCGGTGGCCCTGAACCACCTGGCCCGCACGCCCGGCCCCTACGGCCGCATTCGCCTGTGGGGAAGCATCGGCTTCATCATTACCAGCCTGGCTCTCGGCCTCAGCTTTCCCGAGCTGCCGGCGCCGGTCATCGGCGTTGCCCTCATTGGGGCCTATGCGCTGTTTGCGCTGTGGTACACCCAGATGCGCGTGGCCGAGCCGGCCAAGGTCGGGCGGGCCGAGAAACGCGACTACGGCGCCCTGCTCGGCACGCCGGCCTTTATCGCCCTGCTGGCCGCCGTCTTTCTGCACCGCATGTCGATGGCCTCGTACGGCGGCTTCTACACGCTGTTCGTGACCGGCCGCGACCTGCCCGGTTCCATCGTCGCGTGGACGTGGGGCATCGGCGTGACCACCGAGGTTTTCGTCATGCTGCGCATCGACCGGCTCATCGATCGCCTCGGTGCGGCGCGGGTTTTTGCGCTGGGAGCCCTGGTCGACGGCCTGCGCTGGCTCTTTTACGCGACGGTGCCTTCGACCTGGGGCCTGCTGGCCGTCGCGCCCCTGCACGGCATCGGCTTTACCTTGTCGTATGTTTCGATGGTGCGCATGGTGGGCCGGCTCGCGGGCGAGCGCATGCGCGCCTCGGGACAGGGGCTGGCCTCGGCATCGGCCGGCGGGGGCGAAATGCTGGGCCTGGTGCTGGCCGGCTGGTTCTTCGACACCCTGGGCGACCAGTTCATGTTCGCGGCGGCTGCCGCCTTTGCCGGCCTGTCGGCCACGGTGGGGCTTCTCTTGTCGCGAAGGACGGGAGAGCACCTTTCGGGGGGAAGGTGACGGCTGCCGGCACCATACCCGGGATCTGCCGACCCACAGGGGTTGATGATGGACGGGTGACCCTCGTGGACGGCATGGACTACAAACGGGGTGGACGCCGGTAAGCGGCGATCAGCCCCAGCGGCGTTCGATTTCAGCGGCCAGTTCGCCGGGCGTGCGGGCGTTCCATTCGCCCGCTACCCCGCCGGGCACGTCGCCCCATTCGACACCGAGAAAACCGACCCCGGCCTCGCGGGCGGCCTGCGCGTCCTTGGGCGTGTCGCCGATGTAGAGACTGGTTTCGCGTGTTCCCCCCGAGCGCGCGACGGCCTTGACGATGCCTTCGGGTGAAGGTTTGGCCGCTACTTCGTCGCCCCAGACACAAACCGGAAAGCGGCTCTGCCAGCCGACATGGGCCAGACGAAGCTCGCCCAGCCTCTTTCCCGCCCCCGAGAAGACGGCCAGTTCGTATCCGCCTTTTTCCAGGTGGTCGAGCATGGCCTCGACGCCGGGCTGCGGCCGCAGGACGCCGGGTTCGCGCAGCGCTTCCCCATAGCGCAGCAAGGTGGGTTCGATTTCTTCGGGGGGAACAATGGCGGCGAATACCTGGTGTTCGGGGCCGCCCGCCGTGGCGACGAGCTCTTCCCTTCCCCATGGTTTGTCGAGCCAGGGCTTGAGCACACGGTTGACCGCCGTCAGCAGCCAGGCCGACGAGTCGATGAGCGTGCCGTCGAGATCGAAGACGATCAGCCGGCTCATAGATGGGCAGGTAGCTCGAGGTTCGCCACGCCCCGTTCCCGCAGGCGTTCGCCCAGCTCACGCACCGTATCGACCGTGCAGAGCGGCGTTTCGCCCAGCAGCAGTGCGGCGTCGCTCACGCCCCAGGTTACGCCGATACCCGGCATGCCCGCTGCCCGCGCCGCCTGCAGATCGAGGTGTGAATCGCCAATATACACGGCCTCTTCCGGCGCAACGTCCAGGCGTTCGCAGAGATAGTGCAGACCGTCGGGCGCCGGCTTGCTCGCGGCAATGTCGTCGGCGGTGACGAACGCG
>JAWLBW010000306.1:0-5604 GCA_041687475.1 bacterium | reverse complement strand
GTGGATTGTGGGTTGTGGGTTGCGGCTTGTATTAGAGTTCGACTTCCGGCCAGGCCCAGGAAATGCGGTATTGCTGATTCCACTGCGCCCGCACCCGGTTGCGGCCGCCGATGAAGGTCTGGCTCGAGGCATAGCCCACGTCGGCGTCGAAAGCCCAGCCCTTCCAGGTCGTGCCCAGACCCGCCGTGAACAGCGTGGCCGCCGGAAAAAAGAGGTTCGAACGCAGATCGCCGCGAGCGTTCTCGATATCATAATTATCGGTCACGACCAGGTTCTGATGTACGCCGGCGCGAATGCGTACGGTAAGCGGCTCATTGCCGCCCACGGGCGTGCGGAAGAACTCATTGGTAAGATAGAGACTGAACGCGGGCAGGTGCACGGTCATGCCGGGCAGTCCCATGGGAAGCGACCAGGAAAAACGCGCCCATAGCCCCGGCGTGCTCACACTGGGTAGAATAAAGGGGTAGCTGATGTCGAACCCCAGCGTCTGCAGCCGCAGATTGGGGCTCGCGCCGAAGAACACCGAGGTGTGAAGATCGGCAGGCAGGCCCACGCCCGCAACGATGTAGGGCAGGTGCAGGGCCGCGTCGGCGTCGCTTGCCACGGGTTCGTTCAGCGTCCACCCGGCTTCGACCGGTCGCACGAGGCGCACGTTGTGAGCGAGCTGGAACCAGGGCTTCCACCTGGGTACGACCTGGTCGGGCCCGATGGCCGGCGCGGCCGCCAGAAAGGACCATTCGTTGAGAAAATCCTTGAACTGGGGGCCCGTCAGATTAACGGTCTCATTGCCCGTGTCCAGAGACCAGGCGGCCGCCGACGGGGGTGTGGCCGCCGCGAAGAGAAGGGATAGGAATATGAAAATCCGGCGAAGCATGAATGTCACAGTGTACAGCAAGTTACCGCTCGTATTAAAGGCGGTTCTGGTGACCGTTCTTCTGGGGGCATGCGGTCCCGGGCTGCAGCGCATCGACGACGAGAAGCTTGCCGGCGTGCCGCTTTCCAACCGCGAGGCGTTGCACGAAGCCCGCAAGCAGCTTGCCCTGGCCCGTGTCGATCTTGAGAAGGCGCGCGATGCCGCCACCGAAGCCGAATACCGCCTCAAGGTGGTCAAAGCCGCTCTCGAGGTGGCCGAGGCCCGCAGCCGGCACACCGAGGTCGAGTTCGAATTCGCCAAGTGGAAGAAGGACTCGAAAGCCATCGTTACCAGTGGCGAAGGGCAGCGCTCTGCCCGTGAAACCCTCGAGCGTACCGAGCTCGAGCGCGACCTGGCCGAGACCCGCCTCGAATTGACCGAAGCCCAGGTTCTCGAAGCCGAACGCAAGGTTTTCTGGCTCGATGCCGAGCACGAACTCGAAAAGGCCAGGCTGGCGCAGGAACATGGCGCCGCCGGCGAGCTCGACAAGCAGGCTTTTCTCCAACCTTTCGAGCAGGCCGCGCTCAAGGCCAAACTCGATCTTTCCGACGCTACGGGGGCTCGCATTTCGAAGCAGGCTCTGGTAACAAGGTCTGAAGACAAAATTCGCATGTGGGAAACCGGTAAGAAATGAATCGTCGATCGATCCTAGCGACCCTGCTGTTGGTGCTGTCTGCCTGTACGTCTTCGGTCGTGGGGCCGAAGCCCGACGTGGTGCTCAAACCCCCGGTGCAGTGCCCGCAATCGATTCAGGAAGAGCAGTGGTATACGCTTTCCGACGAATGCCGCGGGCCGCTGGGCCTTCAGTTGGCCGGCGAGGCGGCTGAAGCCGACGACTGGGAAGCGGCGTTGGAATGGGCGAACCTTTCGCGCGCCTGGTTGGACCGTGATCTGCAGCCCGAAGGCATGTTCCAGGCGGCCGAGGCACGCTACGCGCTCGGCGAAACCCGGGGCGTAGAAGCCGAGCTGCGCGAGGCCCTCAAGGGGGGAATATCGCGCTCCCACGCGGCGCTGGCCTATTACTACCTGGCCGAGTCGGCCCTGGTCAGGGGCAGCGCCCGCGAGACCATGTCGAATCTCTTTTCGGCCCTGCGAATCGACAGCACGGCCGACTGGCGGTTGAGCGCCGACGCCATGCTGGGCTCGCTGGCGCGCAGCGAAGCCGACCTCAGGCTCGACGATTTCACGGTGCCGCCCGAGCTGGAAACCTGGCGCCGGTTCGTCGAGGCCGACCGTGCCTACCGCACCGGAAGCTGGGACGCCGCGCGTATTGCCTTCCAGGCACTGGCCGATGACGAAGCGCTTGCCCGATACGGGCTTCGCAGTATTGTCGACGCGCGCATCGACGAATTGCGCGAAAGGGCGACCCCGGTTGCCGATCGTATCGGCGTCGTGCTTCCCTTTACCGGAAGGGCGGCGGCCGCCGGCCACTTTGCCCTGCGCGGTCTTCTTGTCAGTCTCAACCCTTTTACGCAGCCGAACCTCGACCTTCGTCTCGCCGACAACCGGGGCGAGCCGCAACGCACCCAGCACGCTCTGCGCGAATTCGATCAGCAGGGCGCTGTCGCGGTGGCCGGGCCGTTGCTCGGCAAGAACGCGGCGGCGGCCGTGCCGCTTGCAAACCGACTGGGGTTGCCGACGGTGGTGCTTGCGAACGCCGAGCTGCCGGCGTTGAATCCCTTTACGGTGCGCGTGGCGCTGACCCCCGAAGAGCAGGTAGACACGCTGCTTGACGAGGCGGCCGGTAAACGCGGGTTCCGGCGCTTTGCCGTTCTCTACCCCGACGATGCCTACGGCCGCACCATGCGTGACGCCTTCTGGGACGCCGTGGTCCGGCGCGGCGGCCAGATTACCGGCGTGCAGAGCTACACACCCGGCAGTACCGACTTCAGGGCGTCAATTCGCGCTCTCATCGGCGCCGATGCGTTCACGTCGAAAGAGGTCGAAGAACGCAAGGCGAAGAACCAGCCGCTGGCGCACCTCGATTTCGACGCCGTCTTCATTCCCGACGCCGCGCGCACGGCCGGTCTGGTGGTACCGCAGTTGCTGTATTACGATGTACGCGGACCTCTTTTTCTCGGAACGTCGGCGTGGAATCATCCCCAGCTCGTACAGTTGGCCCGCGACTACGCCGACGGCTCGATTTTCGTCGACTGGTACGTGGCGAATGCCGAAAACGCGGTCGTGCGCGAATTTCTGGAACGGTATGCGGCGGTTTTTCCGGGGCAGCAGCCCATATCCCTCTCGGCGCAGGCTTACGAAGCCGGGCGCATACTGCAGCGCACCGCCGGCACGTCGAGCCGCGACGAAGCAAGGCGCCGGCTGTACGACGCCCGGTTGAATGGTTTCAGTGGACCCGCCCAGGTACGCGAAGATGGCGAAATCGAGCGACCCCTATATCTGCTCACGGTTATCAACCGAAGAATTGAACCCTTCGAGCGCGAGTGATCTGACGGGCTTCGTGGGTTGCCTGCACAGTGCGGGCACTGCGGCGGCCTGTTGGGACGAGGGGGGAAGCGTGCTTGCCATGACGGGGACCCTGCTCGAGTGGACGGGTGGGCCCTGTCGATCGCTGTACGATTTCGCCCCCGAAGTGCCCGCCGACTATGCTTCGTGGCTCGGCCACGAGCTCGAAGTCGATCTCGTGGGACAGGGGCAGCGTCGGGTTTCGTTGCGTATCGGTCGCGGCTTCGGACTTTACGTGGGCATTTTCGCCGATCTGGGCGAACGCGACCGCCTGCTTCAGGAGCTGCGGTCGAATCGAGACACTCTCGAAGAGAAAGTGCTCGAGCTCAGTCGCAGTCAACGTGCGATTCTGAACATTCTCGAAGACCTGGAAGAGCGCAGTCGCGAACTCACCGGCCGGAAGGGCGAGCTCGAAGTCTTGAATCTCGAACTGCAGCGTTTCAACCGTGAGCTCGAGCGTGCCAATCGCGATCTGCGCGGCCTCGACGAACTAAAAAGCAATCTGCTTTCGAACATCAGTCACGAGCTTCGCACCCCCCTGGTGGCCATCAAGGGCTACAGCGAACTGATGCTGCGGGGAAAGCTGGGCCCGCTTTCGCCGAAGCAGCGCGAGGGCCTTGAAATCAGCATGAAGAGTCAGGACCGACTTCTCGACCTGATCAACAACCTGCTCGATTTCTCACGTATCGAAGCCGGCCGGTTGCAGCTGCGACCCTCGTCCTTCGATATTGATACCGTAGTCAACGAAGTCATTGCCAGCGTTACCCCACGAGCCCGCGAGCGTAATCTGAAGCTGCGCTTCGACCTGCCCGAGGCGGGCACCCGGTTTACCGGCGACAGGGGAAAGCTGGCGCAGATTCTTACGAACCTGCTTACCAATGCCATCAAGTTCAACAGAGACGAAGGTACCGTCGAACTCGAAATCAGGCGTCTGCCCGCAGAGCTGCTGATACGTATCAGCGATACGGGTATCGGCATCGCGCCCGAAGACGTGGCGAACATCTTCGACCGCTTCTTTCAGATAGACTCCAGCATGACGCGCCGATTCGGCGGCACGGGCATCGGGCTTTCCATCGTCAAAAGCCTGGTCGAGCTTCATGGCGGCTCCATTCAGGTCGCCAGCACCGTTGACCAGGGCACGACCTTTCACGTGCGCATTCCCGAGCTCGAGGTACTGCCGGAACAGGGTATTGTCGGCCACGGCAGGCATGTGCTAGAATCGTGAAACTCTGAGCAAATTTTCGGTCGTGGCTGACGCAAGCAAACATATTCTCATCATCGAAGACGAAGTCGATGCCAATCTCTTCATGGAAACGGCCCTTCAGGCCGAAGGGTACGCCACGAAGGGTGTGTTCAGCGGTCACGAGGGGCTTGCCCAGCTCGACCGGCAAGACTTCGACCTGATTCTGCTCGACATCATGATGCAGGAACTCGACGGCATTGAAACCTGTCGTCGAATCAGGGCGCACGAGCGTGGGGCCACGCTGCCCATCTGCATGATCACGGCCAGCGTCGACGTCGAGAAAGTCGTGGCGTCCTTTCAGGCCGGCGCCAACGGCTACATCGTCAAGCCTTTCGAGCTCGACGAATTACTGAACAAGATTCGCGAACTGACCGAGCGGGTCGAGAGCCTGTAGCCCCGGCCATCCCGGCGCCGGCGGCAGGCAAGGCCCGTTGTGCGTACGTCAGGCACTGCTTGTCAGACACCGGTCGGCTGCCTGCCCACATTTCCCAAGCCATTCTACCCTTAACCGTCTGCAGGCTGCTCCGTACCTACCGTGGAAACCGAACTGGTCGCCTACATACAGAAGCTCTTTCGGCAGCCGGCCGGAATTGTGGTCGGTAACGGCGACGATGCAGCCGTGGTGCGTACCGGCGCGGCCACCGCCATTACCGTCGATACCCAGACCGAGCAGGTTCACTTCCGGTGGGAGTGGGCCGCGCCCCAGGCGCTCGGCGGGCGCCTGGTCGGCGTCGTCTTGTCCGATCTGGCGGCCATGGGGGCGACGCCGCGGTACGGCATACTGAGCCTGACCGTGCCGCAAAGGTTTCCGGCGGCCCGGGCGCGCCGCTACCTGCAGGGCATCGAGGCGCGCGCCCGTGCCGAAGGGTTTTCGGTGGTCGGCGGCGACGTGACCAACGGGCCCGCCTTCGCCGCCGTACTCACGGCTTTCGGCGATGCGCCCGAGCGGTCGCTTACCCGGTGGGGGGCCCGGCCGGGCGAC
>JAWLBW010000305.1:0-5626 GCA_041687475.1 bacterium | reverse complement strand
GACCATACTTTGACGGGAAATAAATTGTTCATCGCTTGGCCCAATTTCGAGGGGTAGTGCGATAAGGGTAGCACAGCGGTATCCGGTATGCACGGTCGCAAATCAGCCCCCCGCAAACCGCAGGTTCGCCGTGAAAAAGGCGCCCCCGTGAAGTACGTCTCGGACACCGGCTCTGGACCGTGCAACCTGGCTTGCCGATTTCGATGGGGTAGGGATGCACGTGCCCCTCGGCATGCCGACGTGCTACGGACGGGTTCCCTGCTGTAAGTCGCTATACGGGTGTCCGGTATGCAAGAGCCGCCGCCCCCCGTGCAAGAGCCTGTCCCGCGTGAAACGAGAGAGGCCGCACGTGCCGCTGTCCTTATTCCGCCGTCTGCCGTCGGCCGACCATCGTTCAAGAGCCTGTCCCGAGTGAAGCGAGGGATGCTGCACGTCAGTCATCCTTCCAGGTCGATCTTGAGCGAGAGAAAGTCGAGAAGGTCCTTCAGGGCGAGTATGCCGACCAGCCGATCGTCCTCGACCACGAGCAGGCGGCCCGAGCCGGTGCGGTTCATGAGCGAGAGCGCGTCCATGGCGTCGGCGTCGGGGCGCACCGTGTTGTTCGCGTCGCAGCGATCGGCCACCTCGCCTACCGAGCGCATGTCCCACTCTGCCTGGGGAATTTCCTTGATGCGCCGCGTACTGATGCACGAAACCAGCCTGCCGTTTTCGACCACCGGAAAGGTCTTGTAGTGATAGCGATAAATGTAGTCGTCGACCAGCTCGCGCAGGCGTACGCCCGGCGGCACGGTTACGGGCTCGGTCTGCATGAAGCGGCGTACCGGTTCGCCCGAAAGCGCCGACTTGAGCATTTGCTGGTCACGCGAGCTGCGCGAGGCGCCGTTAATGAACATGCCGATGAGAAACCACCAGATGCCGCCGATGACGTTACCGGCCATGACCGAGAGCAGCCCCAGGCCCATGAGCAGATAGCCGAAACCCGAGCCCATGCGCGAGGCAACGCGCGTGGCCCAACGCAGGTTCTTCTTCCACCCCCAGAGTATGGAGCGCAGCACCCTTCCCCCATCGAGGGGAAAAGCCGGAACCATATTGAATATGGCCACGACCAGGTTAATGAAGCTGAGGTAGCCGACAAGGGCAAGAACGGTGTCGGGCCAGCCTGCGTTTTCACCCACCACCGTCAGTCCGTAGAAGGCTGCGGCAAGCAGAAGGCTGGAAAGCGGACCGGCAATGGCCATCCAGAACTCGCTTTTCGCCGTTTCGGGCTCGTCGTGCATCTCGGCGATTCCCCCGAAAAGAAACAGCGTGATGCCCTTCATCTCCAGGCCGAAGCGCCGCGCCACCAGCGAGTGAGAAAACTCGTGGAAGATGATGGAAAAGAATAACCCCACGGCCCCCAACGCACCCATGGCCCAGTAGGTACCCGGCGAAAGGCCCGCCACCTCTTGGGGAAACAGGCCCACCGCCAGCGACCAGGTAATCAGAATGGCAATGAAGGCCCAGCTGGCGTCGATGTAGACGTCGAAACCGAGCAATGAGAACAGGCGTACGCGTTTTCCGAACACTCGATACCTCCCTGCTGCCATGCTACGCCACATGCGCGCCCCCGACAACGCAGAAACCCGACCGGCCGAGGTGTTGCCCACCGAGCCCACGATTTCGTGCCAGCGACCCGGTTCATGCTACAGTCGCAAGAGAACGACGAGGAGGTACGAGGGATGATTTTCGTCACCGGAGCGACCGGCAACATCGGCTGCGACCTGGTTCCGATTCTGCTGGAAAAGGGGGCCCGGGTGCGGGCGGGACTTCACGCGCCCGACCGGTCGCTGTTGGCCACGGCGCCCGAGGTCGAGCGGGTCGCCATCGACTTTCAGAAGACCGAAACGATGGTCGGCGCCTTCGAGGGCTGCCGGGCGGTTTATCTGGTCACGCCCTTTGATCCGCACGACGCCGAAATGGGCTTCCGCATCGTCGACGCGGCGCGCGAGGCCGGGGTGGGGTACATCGTGAAACAGTCGATCATGGCCGCCGATTCGATTGACGCCGCCATTGCCCGGCACCACCGCGACGTCGAGGAATACATCGAGAAATCGGGGCTCGCCTTCAGCTTTCTGCGTCCGAATTTCTTCATGCAGAACTTCATTCAGTTCTGGGGAGAAGACATTTACCGCGAGGGCCGCTTCTACCTGCCCGAGAACAAGGGACGTGTCTCGTACATCGACGGTCGCGACGTGGCGGCCTCGGCTGCCGCGGTATTGCTCGACGAGAGTCACGCCGGCCGCATCCATACCTTGACCGGTTCCGAAGCGCTCGGCAACGATGAAGTCGCCCGAATTCTATCGAAGGTCGCCCGGCGAAAAATCGAATACGTCTCGGTCGACGACGATTTCTACCAAGGGCACTTTGCGAAAGAAGGCATGCCCGGGTGGAAGATTGAGGCCATGCTCGAACTTCACCGCCTGCACCGCGAAGGGGGGGCTGCCGAGGTCACGAGCGACGTGGCCGATCTTACGGGGCGCGAGGCCATATCCTTTACCCGATTCGCCCGCGATCATGTTGACGCCTTCAAGGCGCCCGCGGGCCTGATGGCCATGCCGACGCACGAGAAGGGGGATGTCGGGGGAAACGGCGAGGCTACGACCGCGCCCGGTTCGCGCACGATTCACTGACGCGCGTCTTTACCTGCGGTTCGGGTGAATTCCGTATCGAGTCGCCGTGCAGGCGCAGGGCGCCTGGGCCGACGAGATGCGCACGTCATCCCTGCAGCCGTTACTCGCCGCCCGCCGCGTTACAACAACCGGTGATACGCCGACCGTGCCATCCAAGTGAGGCCCCCTTCTCAGGCTTTTCGGGGGTCGTGTTGCCCCCTTTCACGCCTGTCGGATGTACTCAGTCGATGACTTTGACCACGACCGGCGCCACTCCCTCGTCAATCATCTGCAACTCGCGGGCGGCGCCTTCCGACAGGTCGATGACCCGCTCCTTGCGAAAGGTGCGTCCGGTGCGGTCGTTGATGCGCACGACCACGCTACGACCGTTTTCACGGTGGGTAACCCGTACCCGCGTACCGAACGGCAGAAACGGGTGGGCCGCCGAAATGCCGTTTTTGTCGTAACGCTCGCCGTTGGCGGTCAGCCGACCGTGAAACTTACCCCCGTACCACGAGGCGATGCCTTGCTGACTGAAGGTCGAATTTGTCGGAGTCACCGACTCGACCGGTTCATGACGCGTGTTGCTCGTCGAGCCGCAGGCGGTCAGCACCAGCGCGCCTGCGAACCCCAGAATGCGAATCGATTGCTGCATGTTCTTACGGTAGCCGTTCGCCTCAGGCGGCCGCAATACCCGGAAGGCCGACCGGGCGAGCGCCTGCCCGACGAGAGGCGCACGTACAACCGTCAACCCGAAGAACGCCGTGCGCCATACCATGCCGCACCTGTCCACTTACGGCCCGAACATCAAGTGAGGCCCCCTCTCAGGCTGAGGATCCTACCCATCTTCAGTCCCGGAGGGACGACTCAGTTGTAGCCCAGGACGTAAGTCCTGGGAACAGGAAGGAAATGAGAATGAACCCCGAAGGGGTGACTTCTCTTTGCCCGGGGTGATAACCCCGGGTTCTCCATGCGATCGGCTGCAAAGAAGATGGTCAATCTCTGCGTCAGGATACCAGCGAATTGGCCCAGGGTTACACCCTGGGAAATAATGAGCCACCCCTCCGGGGTTCCCAATACTTTCGCCCACGTAACCCAGGACTTACGTCCTGGGCTTAGCATAAGCCGGCCCTCCGGGCCTCAGCACTCACCCCGGAAACCAGTCATCAGAGCCGACACAGCGCATTGCCGGAAAACGTGCTCAATGATCAGCCTGAAAGGGGGCTGCTCCAGGCATAAGCGCTGAGCTTCCGTATTCTATCGGAAGAGTCAGGGCGATTCAGGTACGGCTTGCGGCGGCAACCAGGACGCTTATTCGGCAGGCTTGACGGCGGCTTTGGTGCGACGAAGCAGGTCTTCGAAGCTCTGCGGAATTTTCATGCCCAGAATGAGCAGCTCGCCGATATCGAAGGTGGCATCGGTGCCCGGCCCGTTGTCGCCGTAAAGCAGGTTCACGACCTTGCCCTTGAAGAGAATGGGAATCAGAAAGGCGCTGCGCGGGGCTGCGCCGCCGATGGTCTTCATGAAGCGATTGTTGACCGCCGTCTTGGGTATGGGGCCGAGGAAGTGTGAGCGACTCTCGACCACCAGCTTGAATACCGAAGGGGCGTTGAGGGGAATCATCAGGCGCTCGATGTTGTCGCGCGTGATGTTGCCGCCGTATCCGTCCCACCCCATGACCATGCCGGGGCGAACGACAAAGAGCGCGGTACGCTTGAAGGTGCCCGAGGCAAAGCCCAGTGCGACGCGGGCGATCTGATCGCGGTCTTCGACGTGCTGCAGGGCTTTCGTTGCCTGGGCCAGCGTGAGCCTCGGCGGCGGCACGACGACTTCTTCGGATTTTCGAAAGGCGTCTAGTTCGCTGTCGGCAGCGGCCGGTGCGGCCGGCGCCTCGGAAGCCGCTTCGTCGACAAGCTCGAGCGGCTCTTCCCGCTCTTCAGGCTGTTCCGTTTCGACGACTTCGTCGTCGAGCACGATGAGCTCGTGCTCGTCGTCGGCGACATCGCCCAGCAGTTCTCCGTCGGCATCGCCGACGGCCGCGGCCTGTTCGGGCGGCATGTCTTCAGTCATGCCCACGCCCTGGGTCAGGCGCGTGAACTCTTCTTCGGACATGAGGTCGCCGGTGTCGCCCGACGCCGTCGATTCGGTAGAACCGGTGGCCGACAATACCTTGACGGGGGCTTCGGCCTGCGCGACGGCGCCCCCACCTGCCTGGGCGCGCGCAGCGAGCGCCTGCCGCTCGGGACGGCTCAGTTCGACGAACCGGGCGTCACGCTTGGTGCCGTACAGTTTATTGAGCAGGTAGTAAACACGAACTTCGGGTGCGACGTACACGTGCAGCTTGTAGCCGGTGGCGAATCGCACCTCGTCCTGCGCTTCGACGTTACCCGGGTCGGCCATGACCACGTGAAGGACCTTGTCCTTCAGCACCACCGGCACGGTAAGCGTGCGCTCGGCAATGGCCTTGGGCAGCAGCTTGGCCACGGCGGTATGAATCTTGGCGTACGCCTGCGGCGCAATGGTGGGCGTACCCCATTGCACACTCAGGAAATTGGCGAGAACCGGCTCGGTAATGTACTCGAGATCGAGCAGATTGGTACCGAGACGGCCACCGTAAATGACCTGGTTGCTGATGGCGTCGTCAAGCTGCCTGGGCGTTACCGCCTTGGCACGAACGAGTATTTCACCGAGTAAGCGAGGCATGATATTTTCAAGCCGATATTCTACCAGACCATCGAAACGTCACCAAGCATGCGCTCGCTGCTGCCCTGTAGAAGGCCTCGGCTGGTAAAGTGTGGCCATGGAATTTCTGCTTTCCCTTCCCTTTGACTTCTGCTTCCGAGCGACGGTGTTTTCGCACGGCTGGGTCTTTCTGCCGCCCTTCCAATGGCGCGATGGCGGCCTTGAGACCAACCTGACCATTGCCGAGCCGCATGCTCTTTTCCTGCGTATGAAGCCGGTGCAGGCCTCACTGCAGG
>JAWLBW010000304.1:0-5633 GCA_041687475.1 bacterium | reverse complement strand
TCCGCTCATTCGGGTTCTCCTTTCGCGTGCGACCGAGGTACGGGTCGAGTCGGGAGGCACCGTTTTCCTCTACGATGGCGCAGGGAAGGCGTTGGGGCAGGCCGGCGGCCGGGTTACGTGCGGCGTGGCCGAAGGGGCGGTGGCGTGCGGCGCGGTTCGGGCACCGGTGGTACAGTTGATTCCCGCCCGCAACCGCTTTCTTTCGCTGGGGCAACGTGAGTTTCGCGGGGCCATGGTGCTTCGGGTCGAGGGCGGGCGCCTTCTGGCCATCAATCGGCTGGCGCTCGAACAGTATCTATACGGTGTACTGCCCAAGGAAGTACCCCATGATTGGCCGCTCGAAGCCCTGAAGGCACAGGCGGTCGCGGCCCGTACCTATGCGCTGAGCCAGATGGAGCGGGCCACCGGCCTGGCCTTCGATGTCGAAGCCACGGTCATGAGCCAGGTCTATGGGGGACGCAGCGCCGAACAGCCCTCGACCAGCCGGGCGGTCGAGGAGACCCGCGGCGAGGTCATGCGTTACAACGGGCAGATGGTGGTGGCCTACTTTCACAGCCACAGCGGCGGCCGTACCGAAGACCCCGTGCATGTCTGGGGTGCGCGGCTGCCCTATCTGGTAAGCCGATCCGATCCGTGGAGCGACCGCGCCCGCGACATGCGCTGGCAGGCCGACTATGCGTGGCGTGAGCTGGAAGCCGCGGTGTCGCGAACCTTTCCCCATGTCGGAAAACTGAAGGGGCTGCGCATCGTCGAGCGAAGCGGCGAGCGCATAACCAGGCTCGAGTTGGTGGGAACGAAGGGTAACGCCCGGGTTTCGGGCAACCGCTTTCGCCTCATGCTCGATCCGGCCCGCCTCAAGAGCACTGCCTTCAAGGCTACCCGCCGTGCCGAAAGAATTCGCTTTTCGGGCAACGGCTACGGCCATGGGGTAGGGCTCAGCCAGTGGGGGGCCAAGGCCATGGCGTCGGCCGGGCAGAATTACCGTCAAATATTGAGTTTCTACTATCACGGTGTTACCATAGACCGTTCCGGTCAGGCTGTGATACATTGACCCCGTAGACGCTCACCCGGTACACCGCTCTCTCAGAACCGATCACCGTGCTAACCGTATTCTCACGCAGTGAGCAAGGCAGGCTCGTCGAGTCGAATTCGATGGACGACGTTCGCCGGTTTCGTGAGACCGGCACGCTGCTGTGGGTCGATGCGCAGTCGCTCGACGAAGAGCAGACGATCGATCTGTTGAACGGGGTGTTCGGCTTTCACGAGCTGGCGGTCGAAGATACGCTGCATCGGCGGCAGACGCCCAAGGTCGACGAGTACGAGGGCTACCTGTTCATCGTGCTGCACGCGGTTTCCGACGGTGGGGGCGCATCGGAAGTGCACGTCTTTCTGGGACCGGGTTATCTGGTTACGCTGCGTGAAGAGGCGGTGGTCGCGGTCGAGCAGACCATGAGCGAGTTGCGACGACGTCCCGAGCTGTTGAACCGAGGAAGCGATTGGCTCATGTATCTGCTTCTCGATCGGGTGGTAGACGGGTTGGTGCCGGTCATGGATCGGTTCGACGACGAACTTGACGAACTCGAAGACGCGGTCGTGGGCCAGACGGGCGAAGACGTCTTAAGCCGGATTTTCCAGCTGCGAAAGCGGGTGGTGCGGCTGCGGCGGCAATCGATGCAGCAACGCGAGCTTGTGCTTTCGCTCGCCCGCGGCACCTATGCCCAGGTTTCGCCCGAAACGCGGGTGTACCTGCGTGACGTGTACGACCACCTGGTGCGGGCCAGCGAATTTTTCGACGGATTTCGCGACCTGCTGGCGGCGGTGATCGACATTCATCTGTCGGCGCTGAATAACCGCATGAACGAGATTATCAAGACGCTTACGCTGTTCTCGGTCATCTTGTTGCCGTTGAGTCTGATTGCCGGTATCTACGGCATGAACTTCCGCCACATGCCCGAGCTTGAATGGCGTTACGGGTATCCGGCGGTGCTTGGCCTGATGGTGGTGGTGACCGTGGGGTTGCTTGCCTATTTCCGGAGGCGCCGATGGCTGTGACGCTCGTGTGTGCGAAGTGCGGCGCGTCGCAGGAAGTCGTGCCCCCGGTCGGCCGGCGGAGCGAATGCGTCGGATGTGGAACCGATTTGCGGGTCTGCCTGCACTGTGATTTTTACGAACCGGCGGCGTCACGGGCATGCCGCGAGACCATGGCCGAGCCGCCGCGCGACAAGGATCGCGCAAATTTCTGCGAATATTTTCGCGTGCGAACACAGCGAGGCGTCGATGCCGGCGCGCAGAAGGAAAACCTTCGCGCCGCCGCCGAGGCCCTCTTCAAGAAGAAGCCCTGACCGGCGAAAGGAGCAAGCGTGAAAGAAGTTCTCGTCGAAAGGCAGGACGGTATCTCCATTCTGACCCTGAACCGACCCGACACCTACAATGCCCTCGGCATTGCCATTGCCGAGCAGATGGCCAATGCCATCATCGATGAAGGCACCGACGATGAGGTCAAGGTCATCGTCATTACCGGGGCCGGGAAGGCCTTTTCCGGCGGCGGCGACATCAAGGGCATGAGCGAGTACCTCGACAGCGATCCGGTGTTGTTCTTCAAGCGCCTGGTCATGTATCTCGACGCGGCCATTCTCGACATTACCCGGCTTGAAAAGCCGGTTCTCTGTGCCGTTAACGGCATCGCCGCCGGCGCCGGACTGTCGCTCGCCCTGTCGTGCGACATGCTCTTTGCCGCCGAAAGCGCCCGTTTCGACGCGGCCTACCACCGGGCCGGCGTCGTGCCTGACGGAGGCGCCTCGTTCATCATTCCCCGTACGGTGGGCTACCACCGTGCCATCGAGCTCATTCTGGCCGACCGGTCGCTTACGGCACAGGAAGCCATGGAGTGGGGCCTCATCAACCGCGTCGTGCCCGACGATCGGCTCATGGAAGAAACCCTGGCCTTCGCCCGCAGGTTGACGCAGGGGCCGCTGTCGGCCTTCGGTACGGCCAAGCGGCTGTTTCTCGAGGGCATGCAGTCGTCGCTTGAAACCACGCTCGAGCTCGAGCGCCAGGCCATTGCCGCCCGGGGGCGCCTGCCCGAATTCCGCGAGAGCGTGAAGCGTTTCGTCGAGCGTTCGAAGCGCTGAGACCGCGTTTCGACCGGCCCTGGGGGGCTCGGTACGCCCTGTTGTCAGGGGCGGGGTAGACGCACAAGGCGGTAGGCGGTATACTTACTGCCGATTGCCTGGCCGATATTCCATGAACAGCTCGACAAGCCCATCGGTGCTGGATAAAGGCGTGCTCTCTTCACAGGAGTTGCGCGACTTTCTGCCGGTCATGTGGTGGCTGGCGCGACTTTACATCGCCGGCTCACTCGTGGCGCTTGGTCTGCTCGAAGTCAAAGACCAACTGCTTGTGCCCCTCTGGGCCGCATTGCCGCTTCCTGCGGGGTTCTGGCTCCTTTATCGTGGCGCCCGTGCGGTCGCCTCACGGAGCGCGCGTGCCGCCCACCTGATGACGGTGCTCAGCGCATCGTTCCTGACCATTCTGTACGTGCCCATGCTGCGCGAGCCGTTCGGCACGATGGCGATTTTTCTGCAGACCATTCATATCGTCGAACTGCTGTTTCTCGCGACGCCGCGCCTGGCGCTGGCCTGGTACGGGTTCGTCGTCTCGGCTCTTCTCATCGTCAGGTCGCTTCAGTATCATCTGGGGGCGACCGAACAGGCCGGCCTGCTGCCGCTCGACAGTGGCATCGTGGCCATGGCGGGGCTGCTCTCGGTCATGACCGGCGTACTCGGCGGCGTGTGGATTCTCACGCACTTTCTCCGGCGCATGCGCAGCCGCAGCGAACAGGCCGAACGCGAGCTTGACCGCGCCTACCGCGATCTGCGCGCGCTGGAACGCACGCGAACCGACTTTCTATCTTCGGTTACCCACGATCTCAAAACGCCGCTGATTACGATTCGGGGTTACCTCGACCTCAGTCTTCGCAGCGGCGAACTTCGCCCGGGCATTGAACAGGGCCTGCGGGTGGCGCGTCGGAATACCAACCGGCTGCAGCGACTCATCGAAGAACTGTTGACGGCCGCCGACCCCCAGTCGGCCAATGTGCGTCTGCAGATTGAGCCGGTAGACGTTCACGAAGTCATTCAGGAAGAAGTCGCCAGCTTCGAGAACCAGGCATCGAGTCGGGGTGTCGCCATCGTACATTGTCGCGACGAAGAAGTGCGTGTGCTTGCCGACCCCCTGCGCCTGGGGCAGGTACTCACGAATCTCATCGACAATGCCCTGCGGTACTCGCCCGAAGGCGGCATCGTAGAGGTGGGGGCGCGGTCGTATACGTCCGACAGCGTGAGCGTCTGGGTTGGTGATCAGGGGCCGGGCATTCCCGATGAAATCATCCAGCGACTCTTCGAGACCCACTACCTGCGCGCCGCGGGCGATCGGGCGCTGCGGGGGTCGGGTTTGGGATTGACCATCTGTCAGCGCTTCGTTACGGCCATGGGCGGCCGCATCTCGGTCGAGAGCAATGCGGGCGCCGGCACCCGCTTCCAGATCGTTTTGCCCACCCCGGCCGAAGATGTGCGCTCGCATGAAGAGAAGCCCCGCCGTCGTCGGGCTCTGGTGCTCGACGACGAGAGTGATGTGCTTGAACTCGTGCAGGTGCATCTGCATGCCGCCGGCTACGATCCGGTGCTGCTGCAGAACGGAACGGCCGCCTACGAAATGGCCATGCAGGAAGACTTCGATATTCTTCTCCTTGACGTGAACGTGCCCGGTCTCACGGGGGTCGAGGTTTCGCGCCGGCTGCGCGATGCCGGTCGCCCCGGCCGCATTCTGCTTTTCTCGGCGTTGATTCGCGACGATGCCGAGCGCCTGCTCGACGAGGCCCGGGCCGACGGCTTTCTGCCCAAACCGTTCAACGTCGATCAGATCGAGCGGGTTCTCAAGAGCACCGAATCGGCGGGAGCGGGCGTTCGCGTCTGAGTTCGTTACCGGCGGCTGTGAAGTACGCCGCCGTAAAGGCCGCCTGCCTTGACACCCCGAGTCGAGTCTACGTAGAATGAGTGGTTAACCTCGTGCCGATCGAGCCAACCGTTTGCACTCCCGACAGGCTACGTTGTGACCCTTCAGGAACTGATTCTCGCGCTTCAGAATTACTGGGCGAAACAGAACTGCGTCATCCAGCAGCCCTTCGACACCGAAGTCGGCGCGGGTACCTTTCACCCGTCGACCTTCCTTCGCGTGCTGGGGCCCGAGCCCTGGAACACGGCCTACGTGCAGCCGAGCCGCCGTCCGACCGACGGCCGGTACGGCGAAAACCCCAACCGGTTGCAGCACTACTATCAGTTCCAGGTCATCATGAAGCCCAGTCCGCTCGACATTCAGGAGCGCTACCTGAACAGTCTGCGGGCCTTCGGCATCAACCCCGACGAGCATGACATTCGCTTCGTGCGCGACGACTGGGAAAGTCCGACCCTGGGCGCCTGGGGGCTGGGTTGGGAAGTCTGGCTCGACGGCATGGAAATCACCCAGTTTACCTACTTCCAGCAGGCCGGCGGCATCGACCTCAAGCCGGTGGCGGTTGAAATTACCTACGGCATCGAGCGCATCGCCATGTACCTGCAGGGCGTCGACTCGGTGTA
>JAWLBW010000303.1:0-5708 GCA_041687475.1 bacterium | reverse complement strand
CCAGGCTTTCCGATAACACATAGGCAGCTCCCAGTATAAGGCCAAGGCCGGTAGCTACCAGAAAGTAGGTAAAAGAAACGTAGTGCACCAGCCCGAACAGCACCGATGCCGCCAGCACCGCCGTTACCGGGTCAGTCTTTGCCATCAGCCAGCCCTGGATGGCGCCCCGGAATAACAGTTCCTCGCCAACACCGGCCAGCAGGGGCTGACGAAGCTGCAGGTCGACCTGCCCGATCTGGTCATCTCCGATCTGGAACTGGGCGGAGAAATTCGAGGTCTCGACGTACTCGATCGGGCGCGCGCCCTGCCGCACCGGCCCGAAACCATCATGATTACCGGGTACGCCACCGTCGACACGGCCATTCGGGCGCTCAAGAGCGGCGCGGCCGACTACCTGACCAAGCCTTTCCGGGCCGAGGCGCTGCAGGTGGCGGTGCAGCGGGCGCTGGAACGCCGTTTCCTGCGCGGCGAGGTGGCCCGGCTGCAGAGCGAGGTCGAACAGAAGCACGGCTTTCACAACCTGGTGGGGTCGAGCGCGGCCATGAACCGGGTGTTCGATCTCATTCAGCGTATTTCGGCCAGCCCGGGCAGCGTGCTCATTACGGGCGAAAGCGGTACCGGTAAGGAGCTGGTGGCGCGGGCCATTCACTATTCGAGCGCCCGGCGCACGCGCCCCTTCGTGGCGGTGAACTGCGCGGCCATTCCCGATTCGCTCATGGAAAGCGAGCTGTTCGGGCACGTAAAGGGCGCCTTTACCGATGCGCGCAGCGATCGGGCCGGTCTGTTTCGCGAGGCCGACACGGGCACCCTGTTTCTCGACGAGGTCAGCGAACTCTCGCCTGCCCTGCAGAGCAAGCTGCTGCGCGTGCTGCAGGAGCAGGAGGTGCGTCCGGTGGGCGGCGAGAAATCGGTCAAGGTCGATGTGCGTATCGTGGCCGCCAGCAACCGCGATCCCGAGGAATTGCGCAACGGCAGCGTGCTGCGACAGGATCTCTATTACCGGCTGAACGTCTTTCACCTGGCGCTGCCGCCGCTGCGCGAGCGCAGCGACGATATTCTGCGGTTGGCCACGCATTTCATCAACCAGTCGGCCAAGCGCATGAACATGGAGCCGCCCACGCTGTCGGACGAGGCCGTGCGGGCCATGCTGCGGTACCGCTGGCCGGGAAACGTTCGCGAGCTTGAAAACGCCATGGAGCGGGCCACCACGCTTTCGCAGGGGGGAAAAATAAACCTGGTCGATATGCCCGACGCCCTGCAATCGGCGCCCAGCGGCGACTTCATGGACCAGGCGGTATCGCGGCGCTTTTCGCTGGCCGAACTCGAAAGCATGTACATTCGTCGCGTGCTGTCCGAGGTGGGCGGCAACAAAAGCCAGGCCGCGGCCATTCTGGGCATCGACCGCAGCACCTTGTACCGGAAGCTCGAGGGGGAAGGCGCAGGCGCCTGACGGCGCGCTGCGCCGGTGGCCGGAGAATTGCAATCCGGGTACCGGTCATCGAACGGTGACCCCGGGTGTACGTGAGTGGCCTGTGGCCGGTTACGTGACGCACGACCGCACGTGTCGGGCCGGCCATCCCCGCGGAGAACGGCTGCACGTCAATTCACGTCTAGCCCCTTCGGCACGCCGAAGGGGAAACCGCGCTCCGTACAACCGGAAAACGGCGCCACGAACGCGAAGCGAAGCAGCCGGACGGCTGCGATCCCCCCGTGCAGCCGTGCAGGACGCGGTGGTCCGACGTCCAGAGCCTGCCCTGAGTGAAACGAATGGGTCCGAAGACCGACGCGCCCCCGGGCTGCACGTCAGAAGAACTGCTCGATTCCCAGGCTGAGATTCCCCGTGCGGTAGGGTTGCAGGGCCCAGCCGTAGTCGACGCGCAGTTTGGTGGCGATGAGGGGTTTGACGATGAGGCGTATGCCGCCCCCGGCGGTCAGGGCGATACGGCGAAAGGCGTCGCCCGAGGCGAAGGTGTCGTTCCACGTGTTGCCGGCATCGACGAAAGGCACGACCTGGCCGAGCAGCCAGCGGTTGTCGACGACCGGCAGGCGGTATTCGACGTTGGCATACCAGACGTTCTGCCCGATGAAGCGTTCGTCCTTGAAACCGCGCACTTCGTAAAGTCCGCCCATGGAATAGAGATCGGTAACCCAGGGGCTGGTGGTTCGGCCGACGAAGAGGCGGTATCCCAGGTTGTGCCGCCCGAGGGGACGGAACAGCTGCTTCCACTGAACCGAGGCGCGGGTGTACCGACGGGTCGACGGCAGGAACGAGGGCACCGTGAGCCATACGGCATCGAGGCGGTGACCGAAGAACAGGTAGTCTTCCTGGTTGAGCACGCCCCATTGGAAGCGCAGGCCGAGCTGCTGAATGAAGCGGGCGGGGGGACGCTCGAAACCGGTTGTTTCGTTGACTACCTGGCCGTCTTCTTCATGGTTCCACAGTTCGTATTCGCTGACCGAGGGCTGGTAGAGAATGGCGATGCGGGTGTAGCCGCGGTCGTCGAGGCGCCGCCCCAATTCCATCGAAAGTACGTCGGCAAACGTTTCGTAGTAACCGGTGGCGCGGTCGGTGTCGGCATCCTGGTCGTAAACGATGTGCAGGGCGTGATTACGCTGGGCCTGAAGCTCGAGGTAAATGGGCGTATCGCCGAATCGCCGGTTGGTATACCAGAGGTGGTAGCTGTTGCCGCCGCGCTTGCGGTAGAGCACGCCCCCGGCTTCCATGTTGAGTCCGAAGAGGTTGGCGTCGTACACGCCGGCGTACCATTCGAGTACGTCGGGGGTGCTCGTGAAGCCGAAGGAGGGTATCAGCGTCCACTTATCTTCGACGGTCAGGTACAGATCGACCGAACCCGGCCGGGTGGTCATGGTGGTTTCGGTCGTCCAGAACAGGTTCAGGTCCTTGACGCTCTGCACGTCGTCGGCCCAGCGGCGCGGGTCGAAGCGGTCGCCGGGTCGGGTGTCGAGCTCGTTGCGAATGACCGAGTTGCGGGTTCGCTTGTTGCCTTGAATGACGATTTGGCGCACGACCGGTGTGGTTACCGGCGTGTCGACGGACGGCAGCGTAACGGGGGCCTGGTTGAGAAGAGCCGATAGGGCGAGGGCTGTGCTGAGCATGCTCTCCTAAGGGTACCAGATTTATGACCGGCGGTGCGGCGGGCGGGAAAGGTGAAGGATACACGGAGACGCCGAGGCGCAGAGGGAGCGCACCACCGCGTCTCTGCTGCGGAATGACCGGTACTCTTTGCCCGTCAACGGCCAAGGCGGCCCGCACGTCGCCGAACACCCGGCAAGCAGCTGCACGTTGCCACCATCCCCAGCCCGCATCGAGCCGAGCGAATGTATCCGACAAAACCGTACACCCGGTCGGCACGTGGGCTCTGTACTTGTTCGGCCGTCGGCCGTCCGCCGTCTGCCGTCCAACGTGCGTCCGTGCCGCACGGCCGCCCCCTTGCACCCCGTATGTTACTCGACTATGATGTTAGGCGCTTGGGCGGTAGGCTCTTGGCCAAACGCCGTTCGTTTATTTGTAGAGAGAGGGATAGTATGCGCGCTTTCATGCGTCGTTCCGTGGCAGCGGGTCTTGTCGTGGCGTTCACCACCGTGGCTTGTGGTGAAGTCGTCGAAGTCGATCCGCGTATTGCCTCGGTGCAGTCGAACGTCAAGAGCTGCAGCGATCAGCTGGCGGCCGGAAACTACGATGCCGCCATTGTGGCGGCCGACCAGGTTTTCAAGGCCAACAACAATTACGCCGACCTTGACCACCTGGTTATCGACCAGCTGCGTTTCTGCCGCGGCATGTCGCGAACCTTCAAGTCCGTCGATGCGTTGACCACTTCGCTGGCCAATCTGCTTACCATGGTGCTAGGCCTGATGGGCGGCGACAACCCGCTCTTCGCGCCCACGCCGGAAGAGGTTGCCGCCTTCGTGAACGAGAACCCCGAAGTGGTCATGCAGGCCCTTGCCGAAATGTACCCCAATGCCAACGGCATCGGCGGCATCGTGCTCGGTTTCTTCGGCGATCTCGAAGACACGCTGCGCTCGAGCCGCGAAGAGCTGAAGAAGGTCAAGCTCAAGAATCGCTTCAGCTACAGCATCGTGAGCCTGCCCGTGAAAATCGCCGGTCAGACCCTTGTCGACATCGGCGGCGATTACGACATGGGCGAGATTGAACTGCTGTACGGCCTGTCCGAATCGATCATCGCCATTTTCGATCTGGCCCACAGCATCGACTATACGGTAAGCGGTATCGGCCCCACGGTAAGCTATGCCCTGAATTCGATTGACGACGCCGAGACCCCGCTGGGCCGGGCCATCAATGACGGAACGCACTGGGTAAGCGCCGTCTCGAATCTGTACGCCGTGCTGCTCGGCCTCAATCCCTCGTTTCTCGGCCTCGAGCCTGAAAACGGCAAGAACCACATGAACCAGGCCGGTCAGAGCTTCTCGCTGGCGTGGGATGGGCTTCTCAAGTCCGTCAAGCACATGAAGTTCAACCGTAAGGGCCCGCAGGAACGATTCCTCGTCGAGTACGTGCGCGAAGACGACAAGGACTTCTTCATCTTTCACGTCCAGTTCAAGAAGGGCGTGGTACCCATCGTTGAAATCGATAAACTCAGCGACATCAAGGTTCCGCTGAGCGAGAACATCCAGACCAGCATGGAGAACCTGCGCGACAGCTTCGCCGGCAGCGGCAAGTTGGCCAGCCTGCAGAACGACATCTTCCCCATGGTGGCGCTGTTTACTTCGGTGCTTCTGAGCTCGGGCGCCTTCCAGGCCCTGATCGACCTGGCGTTGGCCTCGGTCGACGAAGGGCTCGCCGGTCAGGCCCAGGGGCTCATCGACGCCTTCGCCGGCAATACCTCGCTGATTGAAGGCCTGCTGCAGACCGCGGTGCCCATAACCGTGAAATTCGACTTCGGCAAGCCTTTCAAGGAACCGAAGGGCCTGCGCGACGTGCTGCCCGGCTGGTTCATGCCCCCCTCGGAAAGTGGCACCTTCTCGGATACGGCCATGCTGCCGAATCTGGTAACCGCCGAGGTCATTCTGTCTTACGAGTGCAGCGACGGCCTGAACCCGCTCAAGGGTGAAACCGAAGAGCTGTTCTGCGCCGAAGCGGCCGACACCGGTCACTTCGAGCCGCTGGTTCCCTTCGGCGCCGCCAATTGGGAAGACCGGAAGGACGCGTTGTGGGTGAACTACCCGGGCATGAACAACATTCTCACGACCGGTCTGGTCGAAGACGATTGGAAGCCTGTCGACGCCGACGGTATCAAGTCGATCATTCCTGCCTTGGGCTTCAAGGATGCCTCCATGGGCGGGTTGATTTACCTCGATGTCGAACAGCTGCGCGGTCAGGCGCCCCTCATTGAGGCTCCGGCGGCGGGCGAAGGCACGCAGCTGGCCAACCAGCAGACCCTGAATGCCTGGATTGCCGCCACCTTCGGCGCGATTCTCGGCCTGTTCTAATCTGCCGGAAACACCCTCTCTCGCCATCAAGAGCCGCCTTCGGGCGGCTCTTTTTCTTTGCGCGCCCGGAGTGACCCCCGACAGTATGCCGGGGGTGAACGTGCCCCCTGAAAGGCTGATGATCCTACACATCTTCAGTCCCGGAGGGACGACTCAGTTGTAGCCCAGGACGTAAGTCCTGGGTATCAGAACGAAAATGGAAATGAACCCCGAAGGGGTGACTTCTCTTTGCCCGGGGT
>JAWLBW010000302.1:0-5775 GCA_041687475.1 bacterium | reverse complement strand
AGGCCGCGGCCGAGGCCGACGCAAGCTTCACGGCCTTCGAACACTTCCTGGCCTTCGGCGGGCGCGAGGAGCGCAGCCCCAATCCGGTTTTCGACGCGCAGGCCTATCTGATCGCCAACCCCGACGTGGCCGAGGCGGGCCTGGGCGCAATCGACCATTTCCTGAGCTTTGGCGTGCGCGAGAACCGCGACCTTGGCAACGGCGTGCGCACCGGCGACTTCGTCAACGACGCGGTTTTCCAGCAAGCGTTGGCCGAGGGCGACAACGACGGCGCGGCGGCGCGGATCGGCGCGATCTCGCCCTTCGTGCGCGACTTCACGCCGCCCGGCGCACCCGGCAAGCCCGTCTTTACCGCCGAGGTCGATGACGGCGTGCTCGACGCCTGGGAAGCGCTCGACGGCACCTGGGTTACCGTAGGCCTGACGGGCACCGATGTCGAGGAAGGCGACGCCGTAACCGTGATGTGGGACGGGGTTCCTGTCACGGCCGCAATCACAAGCGCCGACATGGAAGCCGGAGTGGTACCGGTGCTCGTACCTGTCGCCGTCATCGGCAGCGTTTCGCTTCGTGAAATCGAGGTGCAGGCCTATGTCACCGATGCCGCCGGCAACGACTCAAGCGGCTCACCGCGTGTGGTTGTCACCGTCTCGACCGACGGCGGCGATCAGGACGGCGACGGGTTGTTCGACAGCGAAGAGATTCTCTACGGCACCGATCCGACAAATCCCGACACCGATGGCGACGGTCTGACCGACGGCGTTGAAGTGGCCCTCGGCTTCGACCCTGCGCACGAAGATACCGACGGCGACGGCATGCCCGACGGCTGGGAGTATGCGCACGGCACCGATCCGCTGCGCCCCGACGCTCACGAAGATACCGACGGCGACGGACTCACCAACATCCGAGAGTTCGAGCTGGGTACCCATCCGCGTGTGGCCGACACCGATGGCGACGGCGTACCCGACGGTTTCGAGGTCGAAATCGGCAGCGACCCGCTGGTGCCCGACGCCCTCGAAGACGCCGACGGCAACGGGGTATCGAATATGCGTGACTACCTCGCGACCGTGCGGCCGACGATTACGAAGACCGTCAAGGCCGACGAGGGCGGCGGCTGCGCTACCGCCGGCAATGAGGGCCCGCCCGTGCTGTTCGTGCTCTTCGTGGGGGGAATGCTGTTGGTTCGCCGCCGCTTGTGCGGTTACCCCGTTGAGTCCAGGTAGAAGTAACAGCGATTTCCTGGATGCAGATGCGGCTCAGTGGTTGCCTAGCGGAAAGCTTTGCAACTCCGTTCCGTCTGCCGCGCGCAGGGTAATCCAGGTGTCGGTTACCCGATGATACTCCCGGCACTTGCTGTCGCAAAAGGATTCGCGGGGGTCGTGGGTAAATTCGGTTGAAACCTCAATCGTGATGCCGTCGGCAAACTTTCCCGAAAACCTGTCCGTTTTGGGAGGACGCATCGACTTGCTCGACCCCGACGGGGCAAGCACAGGCTGTGTTGCCGAGAGTCTATAGCGGTTCGAGCCGACGACCAGCAAGGGCGTTCCGCCTGTGGTGCGGCTCGGGTAATAGCCTCTTCCGGCGGTCTTTTCCTTGACCACGAGCCGGGGCTCATCGGCGGTTGCCGGGTAGGCGTACAGGCGCAGGTGGAACATCTCGTAGGGGGTTGTTACATAGCGCACTTGTTGGCAGAGATCGTCGTTGCAGGCGGCCCAGATGGTCGACTCGGCCAGAATTCCGGGCGTCATGTCGGCGATCTCCCACAGCGGGGGAAAATGGTATGCCGATTGCACGGCTCCCTGGCTGAACCAGGCCCAGTAGCGGTTCGCGTCGCGCCGCACCATGGATAGTCTCGCGTGATCGATGCGACCTTCTGACCACCAGTTCTGCGTACGCACGACCGGCTTCGTCTTTCCTCCTGAAAATACGATGGTGCGGGCCTTTCCTTGCTCGGCTGGGGTAAGTGCAAACCCAAAGGCCCCGACGGCGTCAGCCGTGACCGCCCCCCAGTATACATCAAAGGGGGCGACTGGGGGCACATCGACACGGTGCAGCGTAGTACGTGCCCCGCGTGAATCGAAAGTGGTGAAACCCAGACGGCTCGCCTGCGGGCCCGAGTCGGTCTCGGGGCCGAGGTGATAGTAGAGCAACCAGGCGGTGTCGCCGTGTACCTCAAAGCCCAGCGGATACGTGCCGATAGGCGTTTGTTCCGGCCCACTCGTGCCTCCGGCAACCAGCGCGAAGGCCACGAAAAATATCGCGGAAAACAGATTACGCAGCTGTCGATTCGTCATGCCTTCGTCTCCTGAAGTACCGGTTGCATAGCAGAGCGGCAAGCATGCCGCCGGTTATATAGGCAATAACATCCCCAGCAGAAAACGTGCCGGAAAGACGGTTGGTAAGCTGGGCAACTTCGGAGAGAAGAGCGAACCCCAGCGGAACGAACAACCACCAACGAGCTTCACGGTCCCTGCCGCCCGCCCACACTGCGCCGAGGGCGTTGGTGGCGGCGAAAACCCAGAGACCGTCGGGCAGGCTGTAGCGCACCCAGGGGGGAAGGGGCCGGGCGAGCGTACTTTCGCGCAGGCGGGCCACCAGGTCTGTCATTTCGATCAGGTCGAGCCACCGAAAGACGAGCAGCGAATCAGACCGCCAGCCCAGGTACACGAGGGTGCCCGCAAGCAGCGGAAGCAAGGAAAACAGAATGAAGAATAGGATTTGCCGGCTATTCATGGATGTATTCGCCTGGCGACCTCTGTCGAACGAAGGAGGGACACCCGTCAGCGGTTCGTTTCCCGAGATCAAAGATCCTCGATCGGAAAATTCAGTAATGCACCACCATCGCGCGAACGAATGGTGACCCAGGTTTCAAGCACGGTGTAATTTTCGCGGCAGGACGCATCACAAAAACCGCTTCGTGGCTCGATATCGTTCTCAGTCGATAGCTCAATTGAAAGTCCATCGGAAAACTGCCGTGTATTGGGGTCCCGCCTGTATGAATAGGAATAGGCCGATTCATCGAGCCTGCTGATTCGTTTCAGACTCGGCCTCGTGGTCGAAAGGGCATACATGGCCGAACCAAAGGTCAGCCTTGGTTTTCCATCGGGGCCGATATCGTCGAAATAGCGGAAATACGGTTCGTCTTCAACGATCTCTTCGGCTACAAAATTCGGTTCTTGGGAGGTTGCAGGCCATGCATACAGGCGCAGGCGCTTTCCGCCTTCCGACGTGTAGGCAACGTGTTGGCACAATGATGCATTGCAGTAGGCCCAGACTGTCGATGCCTGTAACACACGCAGCCGACCGTCTTCAACTTCCCACAGCGAAGGGACGCCCTTGCCCGGTTGTACGACGCCCTCGGAAAACCAGGCAATGTGTCGGTCTCCGGTACGCCTGAGCGCAAGGCGGGCGTTGCTTGCAAAGTAACGAGAGGGCGACCATTCGTGGTCTTGGTTTTCGATGATTCCCGTTTTTCGATCGGTGAGTACGAAGGTACGGGTTCCGTCAGTGGTGGGCTTCATGACGACAGCGATGGCTCCGTCGGAGTCGGCGGTAACCGCTCCGAGAAAAAACGGAACGGCCGCGTCTATGCTCCCGAGCAGCGTCTGCCTGCCTGCGGTATCAAGGGTTGTAAAGTGAAAACTGCTCGGGTATTGGCCATCGGATCCGTGAGGCCCCCTTGTCTCGTAAAGGAGGTAGGCCCTGTCGCCGGTGGTTTCAAGGCTCAGGGGAAAGGTGCCGATAATCGGATCTTCCGGAGGATATCCCGTTCCGCCGGCAACCATTGCAAACGCTACGAAGAACAAGGCCGAAAGGAGATTGCTTCGCTGTCGCTTCGTCATACCTTCGTCTCCTGAAGTTCCGGTTGCATAGCAGAGCGGCAAGCATATCGCCGGTTACACAGGCAATAATACCCTCTGCAGAAAACGTGCCGGAAAGACGGTTGGTAAGCTGGGCGTCTTCGGTGAGAAGGGCGAATCTCAGCGGAACGAACAGCCACCAGCGAGCTTCGCGATGCCTGCTTCCCGCCTACACTGCGCCGATGGGGTTGGTGGCGGCGAAAACGGAAACCGTCGGGCAGGCTGTAGCGAACCCAGGGGGGAAGGGGCCAGGCGAGCGTGCTTTCACGCAGGCGGGCCACCAGGTCTGTCATTTCGATCAGCTCGATCCACCGAAAGCCCAGCAGCGAATCAGACCGCCGGCCCAGGTACACGAGGGTG
The DNA here is from genome assembly GCA_041687475.1 of bacterium. Lineage (GTDB taxonomy): Bacteria > J088 > JAWLBW01 > JAWLBW01 > JAWLBW01 > JAWLBW01. The sequence goes on along the minus strand of JAWLBW010000302.1, from coordinate 1,558 downwards.
CCCGCAAGCAGCGGAACCACGGAAAACAGTATAAAGAATCGGATTTGCCGGCCGCTCATTGGGAAATCATTCGCCTGGCGAACAACATACCGCACCTGAGCCCTGCTCACCATGCGAAGGGAGTACCAGCGACCAATACTCTTTTCGCATGCTGGTGAGTTCCCCATTCCGCATAACCTTTCCGCGTTCCCAGTTCCGAGTTCCGCGTTCCAGCGGTGTTCCCAGCCTCGCAATCGTCCCCAGGTTGCAGACCCTCCTGTAACCTGTCGCGGCCACTGAAAACCACCTTTCAGCCACTTCCAGTCAGCCAGCGAAAGATAATGGTTGAGATATGCAATCAATCAGGAAACGTTTCCTGACAATTTCCTGGAGAAAACTTACAGGTAAGGCTGAAATAGCCGAAAGCAGGCGTGCCTCGACGGCAGAAGGGGTGCCTCGAGCAAAAATCGGGGATTTCATCGAGAGAAACGTTTCCCGGCAGAACGACGACGTGTTTGGTTGGAACGCTCGATGCGCTCAATAACTCGCCTACATCGACCGGAATTGGGGGTAGCCCGCGCAAAAATCGGCGTTTTTATCGAGAGAAACGTTTCCCGGGATTTCCGTGGAATCGGGACTTTAGAACGCACTGGACCAGGTGGACTTGGTGGAGTGGGGGATACTCATGCTTCTTGCAGGCTGTCCGGCCGGCGAGCACCGTGCAACACGCACGAGCAACCGCCCACCGGCAACAGGCATCCACCGTTCAACCGTGCAGGACGCGGTGTTGTACTTATTCCGCCGTCCGCCGACCACCGACCACCGTGCACCCGTGCAGCACGTCACTCGTGCCGCAGGGCCTGAATCGGATCCATGGCGGCGGCCTTACGCGCCGGCCAGAAACCGAAGAAAATGCCCACGGCCGCTGCAAAACCGAGCGATAGAGCCACCACGCCGGGGTGTATTTCCGTGCGCACGCCGAAGCTGTCGAGCGTCCACGCCGTTGCGAGGGAAAACAGAACGCCGACGAGACCGCCGAGCATGCTGAGTACGATGGCTTCGACCAGAAATTGCGATAAGACGTCGGCGGGACGTGCGCCCACGGCCATGCGTATGCCGATCTCCCGCGTGCGCTCGGTTACCGACACGAGCATGATGTTCATGATGCCGATGCCGCCTACCAGCAGCGACACCCCGGCAATGGCGCCGAGCAGCAGGGTCAGCGTACGCGAGGTTTCCGAGGCCATGTCCATGATTTCGGTCTGATTGCGTACGCGAAAATCGTCGTCGTCGCCGTCGCGCAGGCGATGGGCGCTGCGCAGCAGGGTGCGCAGTTCCTGTTCGGCTTCGTACAGGTCGCCGCCGTCGCGACCGCTGGCGAGAATCTGCCGTACTTCCGTGCTGCCGGTCAGGCGGTACATGACGGTGGTCACCGGCGCGAGTATGACGTCGTCCTGGTCGCCGCCCCAGCCGGCCTGGCCCTTTACTTCCAGAATGCCGACGATGGTGAAGGGCGTGTTGCCGATGCGCAGATCAAGTCCGACCGGATCCTGCCCGTCGAAGAGCTCATTGGCCACGG
>JAWLBW010000301.1:0-5801 GCA_041687475.1 bacterium | reverse complement strand
CAGCACGTACGAAGCCGTCTTGTACACGAAATCCATCTCGTAGGAAACGTCTGCGGTGACCGGCGAAGTCCACGTGGTCTCGGTTTTTTCGACCTTGTTCAACCAGCGCGGCAGCGAGGGATAATCGCTCATCGTGTCGAAGGCTTCGGCGGGCGTGGCCGCGACAAAGGCGCACAGCCGTGCCCCCTCGACGCCGTCGGCGTTCTCCAGGCTTTCAACGACCGTGTCACCGGCCGGATCGAGCGGAACCTTCTCGCAGAACTCGGTCGGCGTAGCGGTGGCCAGCGTGGCCAGCAGAATCAGGGTAAGCGACATGCAGAATGTTGTACCACGGACATGCGGTCGCGTCGAGTCCGCAGGCACGCGCTTGAGGCGGATCTTCAACGGAAGACGCAGGGGTCGGACCTGCCTAAGTTGCTGAAATCACGGCGAATGCGGGGCCAACCAGGCCCTTTACAAGCCTTACAGGGCGCAAATGACCGTCGAATTTGCCCCTCTAAGGACCTCTAAGGTGGTTTTTCGGAGAGGTTGCCGGTGTGGTTTTCTACCCGGGTAAGAATGCAGGCGCTTAGCGGTACGTTTTTGGCGGTAGAATGGCCCGTTTAAGAGGATACAGTCCACCCTGGTGGAGCTGAACATCTGGATATTCCGGTACTTACGCAGGTCCGACCCCCGGGTGCTCCGGGTGCTCGATTTAGAATTCGGGATTTCAGGCCTGCCCTTTCAGAGGCGATTGGAAATGCGTACCGGCCGGGTACCGCTCGTCTTGCGCCAGATGGGCAGTGAAACCCACCCTTCGTCGCCGCCGCCGGTATGCACGGTCTGCGTTGCCGGGCGCACGGCCGCCTGCAGTTCCCACCGTCCGGGATAGTTGCTGTGCGCATGGTAGGCCGGCCAGTTCGACGAGCTGATGTCGATGCGCAGGCGATGTCCCTTTTTCACCACCCAGTGCGTCGGCCACATTTTCAGGTCGAGCGTTACCTTCTCGCCGGGGGTGTAGGAAACCGGCATGGTGGCGCCGTTGCGGTATGCCAGCGAGGTAATGGTGTCCTGAATGTTCACGGCTTTGCCGTCGGGCGCGACATCGATGATTTTGGCGGTGAAGGCGGTATCTTCGACATCGCTGCTTACGGTCAGGCGCACGGCGATGTCGCCGAGCAGGTGCGTATCTTCGGTGAACCGACCCGACGTAAAGGTCAGCACATCGTCGCGCAGGCATACGAAACCCTGGTGACGCATCGACGGCAGGGCGCCGCCCCACCCCGGAATGGCAAACGCCAGCAACGCGCTTCCACCACGACTGGGCACCGGGTTGTTCGGGTCATAAACGTAGGAAACGGCTTCGGGCACCCGGGGCGCACGCGCCTCCAACCGGCCGCTCTCACAATCGTTGCTGCGCGCGGCTTCACGCAGATGCAGGCGCCCCTGCTCGACTCGCGGCGGCCACTCGTTCCAATGATACCAGCGCCCGTCGTTGATGGCGTAGGTCGACACCGGTCCCCACTGCGGCAGCGGCCTACCCTTCAGGTGGTGGTCGAACCAGGGCATGGTGAACTGCATGATTTCGGCCCCACCCATGGCGTTGGGCAGCGGCAAATCGCCGTCGCCGGAGCCGCCGAGCAGGTGCGTCCACGGCCCCACGACGAACCGGCTCCGGTCGCGGGTCGCCAATTGGTTGAAGTCTTCGAGCTGCGAGCGAATGAAAATGTCGTACCAGCCGCCCACCATCAATACCGGCACGGTAACCTTGCCGGGCATCGAACGCAGCAGGCCGACCTCGGGCGTTTTCCACAACGGCGCGTCGCCGGCGGCGCTCAGCGTCCACCCGCGGTACCAGGGCAGGTCCTTACCCAGCACGTCTTCGTCTGCCAGCGCGTGCGGACGATACCCCTTCGCCTCGTGATATTTCGAGGCGTTGAAGTGATCGAGTTCGCGACCGTGCATCAGGGCGGCCCACACCGTCACGATTTCATGGCGGAACATGCCCCCTTCGAACGCCAGCCCCTTCACATCGTTGCCCCACACCATGGGCACCATCGTCTTTACTTCGGGCGGAAGCACGTCGGCCACGGCCCACTGCACCATCGACAGGTACGAAGCGCCGAAGAGGCCGATGTTACCGTTCTGCCAGGGCTGGTCGACGATCCATTGCAGCGTGTCTATGCCGTCGTTCCGTTCGTTCATGAACGGATCCCACTCGCCCTCCGAGGGCGACCGGCCGCGCGCGAACTGGTGAATGCCCACATAACCGTAGCGCGAAAACAGACTCGCCAGAAAGCCGAAGCCGCCCGGAAAGTTGTAAGGATTGCGAATGAGAATAACCGGCCAGGGCCCCTCGCCTTCTGGAAAGTAGACTTCGGTGTGCAGTTCGACACCGTCGCTCATGGCCACCGTCAAGGTTTCCGAGCGGGCCGGTTCCGTTTCGGCGGGGGGAAGCTGAAGGGTGGCGCGAGCGGCGGGAAAGCAGGCCGAGAGCGACAGTACGAGCAGTCCGAGAAGGAAACGAATGGCTGGTACGGGGTTCGATGGGTGAAGGGATACTATACCGTGCAGCACGGTTGTGCGTCGAATGGGCGAGCGCGCGACGTGCTGCACGGCCGGACGTCGAAGGCGAGAGCGTGCGATGGGGAGAGGGGGCGCGACGTGCAGCACGGCTGCAAGCCGTTCGGGCTGCGCTCGTCGAAGCCCCAACGTGCAGCACGAGGATCGCAGCTTCGCTGCTCCGGGTCACGTGCGCCATCCGACCGTCAGACGTTCAGACTGTCAGACTGTCAGACTGTCAGACCTGCAGACCACGGGCACAACCAGCCTCCTCGCCCCTGCCCTTCCGCCGAAGGCGCAAGCAAACCAGGCCGGGGAAAAACCGTTGGATTTGCCGTGTACAAGATGGAGGCGCTCGCCGTTCCCCGTTTATGTTGTGTGTTTCTCCGCGTTCCGCGTTCGCCGTTCCGCGTTCGAGCTCCCAGCGCCCCTCTGCGTCTTTGCGTCGGAGCATGCCCTGAGCTTGGGCGAAGGGTGTAGTCTTTCCCCCTCCGAAAGCTCACCGCCCTCACCGACTCGATATGAACTCTCCATAACGCAAAAAAGGGAACCGTGATTTCTCACGATTCCCTTGAAGAGTGGTGCGCCCGAAAGGATTCGAACCTCTGACCCCCAGATTCGTAGTCTGGTGCTCTATCCAACTGAGCTACGGGCGCGCAAAATGTGTCAGCCGAGAACCCGGCCGGAATCTTTAATTCTATCGGAATCGCCGGATTTTGGAAAGAGCTTTTTCGTGCTGCACGGCTGAACGTCGAATGGGCGAGCGTGCGATGGGGAGAGGGGGCGAGACGTACAGCACGAATGGGAGAGCGTGTGATGGGGAGAGGGGGCGCGTCGTGCTGCACGGCTGCACGGTGGACGTCGGATACATTCGCTCCGCTCAGTGCAGGCTCTGGACGGCAGACGGCCGTGCGTGCTGCACGGGGGATCGCAGCTTCGCTGCTCCGGGTCACGGAGTCCGACTGTCGGACCGTCCGACTGTCGGACCGTCAGACTGTCAGACTGTCAGACTGTCAGACCTTCGGACCTTCAGACCACGGGCACACCAGCCTCCTCGCCCCTGCCTTTCCGCCGAAGGCGAAAGCAAACCAGGCCGGGGAAAGCCGTTGGATTTGCCGTGTACAAGATAGAGGCGCTCGCCGTTCCCCGATTATGTTGTGTGTTTCTCCGCGTTCCGCGCTCGCCGTTTCGCGTTTTGAGCCCCCGCCAGGCTCAATCAGCCCAACTCTGCGCCTCGGCGTCTCCGTGTAGTGTTTCCCCCCCGCCGAAAGCTCACCGCACCCACCGACTCGATGTGCAATCCCCCCACCACAAACAGAAAAGAGGACCGTGATATCTCACGATCCTCTTTCAAAGAGTGGTGCGCCCGAAAGGATTCGAACCTCTGACCCCCAGATTCGTAGTCTGGTGCTCTATCCAACTGAGCTACGGGCGCACTGTAGATTGGCGGAGAGAGAGGGATTCGAACCCTCGGTAGGGTTTCCCCTACGCAGGTTTAGCAAACCTGTGCCTTCAGCCACTCGGCCATCTCTCCTGAAGACTATTTGTTCCGCCCCTGGAGCGGAAATGGCGGAGGAGGTGGGATTCGAACCCACGGTACCTTTCGGTACAACGGTTTTCAAGACCGCCGCCTTAAACCACTCGGCCACCCCTCCCTGTAAACACCGGGCCTCCGCATGCCCCCGTTTCTCTTCGGGAGCCCCTTCCGTCCCAAGGGAGCGTTCGGGTTGTCGGAGGTCCGTCGTGCGGAGTAACCGTAAAATTATCCTATTATATCGGCCTTTACGTAGTCGCGCAAGGCGTGAGGTATGACGATCTGACCCTTATCGGTCTGATAGTTTTCCAATATCGCCACGAGCGTACGGCCAATAGCCAGGCCGCTTCCGTTGAGCGTGTGCACGAATTCGGGTTTCTCGCCCCGGGCGCGCCGGAAACGAATGTCGGCGCGGCGGGCCTGAAAATCTTCGAAATTCGAGCAGCTCGAAATTTCGCGGTACATGCCCTGGCTGGGCAGCCAGACCTCGATGTCGTACGTTTTGGCGGCGCTGAAACCCATATCGCCCGTGCAGAGCGCCACGACGCGGTAGGGAATTTCAAGCAGCTGCAGAATGCGTTCGGCATCGTACGTAAGCTTTTCCAGCTCGTCGTACGACTCTTCGGGCCTGCAGAATTTGACCAACTCGACCTTATCGAACTGATGCTGGCGAATAATGCCGCGCGTATCCTTGCCGGCGGCCCCCGCTTCACTGCGGAAACACGGCGTGTAGGCACAGTACTTGAGCGTGAGCCGCTCGCCGTCGAGAATTTCTTCGCGATGATAGTTCGTGAGGGGAACCTCGGCGGTCGGCGCCAGGTAGTAATCGTGGCCCTCGAGCTTGAACAGGTCTTCCTTGAATTTGGGCAGCTGTCCGGTGCCCACCAGGCTACGTTCATGCACGATATACGGCGGCCACATTTCTTCGTAGCCGTTGGCCGTATGCTGATCGAGCATGAAGTTCAGCAGTGCCCGCTCAAGGCGCGCCCCCATGCCCTTCAGCACGGCGAAACGCGAGCCCGTCATCTTGGCGGCCGCTTCCTGGTCGAGAATGCCCAGCTGTTTACCCAGTTCGTCGTGCGCCTTGGGCTTGAACGGAAACTCGGGTACGACGCCCCACTCCTTGACCACCGGATTGTCTTCTTCGGAGCGGCCCACCGGCACGCTTTCATGGGGAAGATTGGGTACGGTCAGAAGAAAGCGGTCGAGCTCGGCATCGAGTTCGTTCAGCTGCGCCTCGAGGCCCTTGATGCGGTCGCCCAGCATGCGCGTGGCCTCGATGGCCTGCGACACATCCTGGCCTTCCTTCTTCAGGCGACCGATGTCGTCGCTGGCGGCATTGCGTTCGGCCTTCAGCGATTCGACCTGGCGAATCAGGTCGCGGCGTTGTTCTTCCTGGGCGAGCACCGGAGCCGAATCGAATTCGACGCCGCGCTTGGCAAGGCCCGCGCGAACCCGGTCGGGGTCTTCGCGTAGTAATTTGCGATCGAGCATAAGTATTTGAACCGGAAAAGGAACATTATAACGTCACCACTGCACGACGGCCAAGGGAATGACGTGCAGATCGGTCGGAAGTCGCTGCGTTCTGCACGATCGGAAGTCGATGGCGAGAGCATGCGATGGGGAGAGGGGAGTTTGCGGAATTTCTCGCTTCACGCGGGACAAGCTCCTGCATGGCGGAAGGCGGACGGCGGTGCACGAATGCACAGCGACCTGCCCTTCGGAC
>JAWLBW010000300.1:0-5818 GCA_041687475.1 bacterium | reverse complement strand
CGACAGCCGACTGGGCCGCGGTGGTGCACGGTATGTCGCGCGCCATCGTTTTCCCCTTGGCTGAAGCCGCTTCCTGCTGACATCTCTGTCATTGCCCTCGGGGGCGATCCTGATCCTGGTGTCAGGATCGAAGGCTGCATTCCGACCGGCTGCCCGGGGACTTGCCCGTTGGCACGGCACTTGCTCAATAAAAGGCAATCAGTCGTGGGCTCGGTCCACGCGCGAATTCTGGAGGAAGTCATGAGAAAGACGATTGTCGCCGGCGTTGCCGCCCTGGCCATAGGCGGATGCGGAGAGTTGGGCGCCCTGGCCGAAGCCCTGCGTGCCGGCCTCGACAAGGGCCATGTGAATGCGCTGGCCTATCAGTTGACGAGCGATCTCATCGAACTCGAAACCATCTCGAGCGGCCTCAGCGGTCTGGCCGGTCAGCAGGTTCAGCTCAATATCTCGATTGGCGCCGCACCGATTGCGGCCGCTCCCGGGTTCAGAACCCTGTCTACCTGTGTCGGCAGTGAAGGGGTCGACCACACGTACGAAGAAACAAAAGACGACTACGGCGCCGGCCAGGAAGAGGCCCGGGCCGACATGGCCATTACCTATCGCTGTGTCGAGGGCGCCATGGTCGTGAAGAAGTTCGAGGCCGACATCGTTTACAAGGATGGCGGCACCGGCTCGATTCTGGCCGTCGAAGAAGCCGACGGCTCGCAGGACGGCGATCTGCTCACCGATTTTGCCGAGATGACCGTGGTGCGCAATTTCCCGCAGAAGGATGCCCGCGCGTCTATTACCCTGCACACGCTGATGAATTTCGGCGGCGGCTTCGATGCCCCGCTGCCAGGCCGGGAGCGCACCTTCAAGTACGCCGAAGCCACCATCAAAATGCGTTCGGGAGCCACGATATACCAGGAGGCGAACCCCACTACGCCCGTGGCCGAGGGTGCCGAACCCGAAAGCGGTATGTTTACCCGCGAGCTGACCTTCGTCGGCGGGCCGGTTACCAGGCGAATCGAAGAAGTCGAAATCGAATCGGCAGGCAAGGGCACCTTTGAAGAACTCACCGATTTTCGCGATGGAACCTACAGCAGCCGCAGCGCCGCCATCGACGGCGATCGGGTCAAGCTCGAGGAAACCCGGCGTAACGGTGTCGAGAAGTCGGGCCAGCTGAACCTTACCACGGGCGACTTCTCGTTCCAGACCACCTTTCCCGCCGGTCACGAGATCTTCACCATTACCGAAAGCGGTACGTGGAAGAAGGGGGCTGCCAAGCGCAGCTATTCGCGCAGGGTGTCCTACAACGATCCGACGCGCGAGCCCGAAGCGCTTGACGTCGAGGTAAGCGTGCAGGACGGCAACACGCTTCGTGCGACCTTCTCCTACGATGCGGGTGATAACTATCTGACGGGCGATGCCGCCATTACCCGCGAGGCAACCCGTACGACCAGCCGGGTCACCCTCGAAAACGGCCTCGGCGACGAGGTGGTGGTCGAAGAGGTACGTTACCCCGACGGCACGGCCGAGCAGCAATACGCCAAGGACTATTCGAGCACGCAGAACGTGAACCCCGACGAAACCGGCCAGTTCGCCTTCGCAGCCGATGGTTCGGGTACGGGCTCGGTGGTCGTGTACGCCGCCGACTACGACGTCAGCGAATCGTATGTTACCTATGACGTAACCATAGCGGCCGATGGCGCCGTACAGATTCGCCAGGTTCCGAACTGAGCAAAACTACATCGCAGCTCCTTGGGTGAGAGAGGGGGAAGGGCGCGGCTTCGGTCGCGCCTTTCTTTTGGTGGTAGAAGTCTTCTGTTCGCGCGGTAGGCCGAGGCTGGAAGGCTGATGGGGAAGGCGGGTTCGACGTATCCGGGCAGAGCCGAGTAGAATGTAGGATTATGCTTCCGTACTTTCACGATCTTTCGCTGACTGCCTGGCTTGCCGAAGCCGCCGAGCTGGGGCTTACCCGCGTGCAGGCGCTTCGGATTTTCCGCGCCGTTCACCGGGCGTCGACGTTTCCCCACGTCCCCGAGTCGTGGACGCAGATCGATGCGCCGCCGAAACAGCTGGCCCGCGTGGCCGAGCGTTTTGCGCTGGCGCCGCTGCCGAAAGTGGTCGACAAGCGGGTGTCGGAAGACTACACGATCAAGTTTCTACTCGGCCTGGCCGACGGCCGGAACGTCGAAGCCGTGTACATACCCGAAGGTACGCGGGGTACGCTCTGCGTCTCGTCGCAGGTGGGCTGCGCCATGGCCTGCGATTTCTGTTTTACGGGAAAAATGGGGCTTCATCGCCACCTGCGACCCCACGAGATTGTCGGCCAATATGCCCGCGCCCGGCAGGAGCTGGGCAACCTCGAGATCACCAACATGGTGTTCATGGGCATGGGCGAGCCCCTGCACAATCTCGACAATGTGCTGACGTCGCTCGAGATTCTGACGAACGATTACGGTCACGGTGTGCCGCCTCGCCGCATCAGCGTGAGTACGAGCGGCCTGTTGCCGGCCATCAAGGTGCTTTTCGAAAAGACCACGGTGCGCCTGGCGCTGAGCGTGAACGGCCCGAATCCGGAAAAGCGCCTGCGCGTCATGCCGGTCGAAAAGGCCTATCCGATCGAAGACGTGCTGGCCTACCTGCGCGCGCGCTCCGAAGCGGTCGGTAATCATCACCAGGCCATGTTTGAGTACGTATTGCTCGGCGGCGAGAACGACTCGCTCGAAGACGCGGCCGATCTGGTAAGAATGCTCGAGGGCGTGCCCGGCCGCATCAACCTGATTCCCTTCAATCCCCACCCGGGCAGTCCGTATCTGCGTCCGACCGATGAGGCCGTCGACGCCTTTCACGCCTACCTGCGCGCGCACGACCGCAATGTGTTCGTGCGCAAGAGCCGCGGCCGCGACGTGCTTGCCGCCTGCGGCCAGCTGCACCAGCAGCACGAGCGCCGGAAAGAGTCGATCAGGGCGTTTCTGAATTCGACCCACTAGCCGGATTTACTACTGGAGTCGCCTATTGGAGCTCCACCCTTTCGCCCCTGTTGATTCGAAGCGCTTCTGGCGAAGCATGCGAATATTTGTTTTTGCAGCGGGGCGACCCGCTGTTTATCAAGCCGACGAATGTCGGGCGACCCGTAAGGCCGCGCATTCGCAACGTAGAAGAAAGAGTTCGGCGAGCAAGGGCGTCGCTTATTTGCCGCTCCATGCGCAAGCGCGGTCGTGACCTCGGAGGCGACGTGAAGGGCGCCCGAGCTTAGTGTTATGATATGGCATGGCAATGAATGTTTCCAAGCCCATTTCGACAAGTACCACCGGGCTCGAGCCTGACACAGCTGAACTTCCGGAAACGATGTCGACAGACAGGCGGTTCTGGTTTGCCGTTGTCGCAGCAATCGCGTTGCTGTCGGTTCTGCGGGGCGTGCGGTTTCCAAATATCTGGACGTACAGCCACTTTCTCTTCACCTATGAGTACGGTTTCACGAAGCGCGGACTGCTGGGGGCCGCCTTCGACGCACTCGGGCATCCTGTTTTTCGCTCGTACGACTTCTTTGCCGTCTTTGCCAGCGTTATTCTCGTGGCCAACCTGGTGCTTATCCTGCGCCTGCTCAAAGACCTGATCGATAGAGGCAGCCCTATGGTAACGGGAGCCGCCGTGCTTTTCTCTGCCAGCATGGCGCTCGTGTATTTCGCGCACACCAATGGTTACGCCGATCACATCGGGTTGCTGGCGACCCTTGTCATGCTTCGCATCAGAGGTTTCTACGGGAAGCTGATTTTTGCCGCCATGGCGCTTCCTCTGATCATACTGATACACGAAGCCACCTTCCTCATCTTCTTTCCGATCATGTTCATGTCTCTTGTCTTCAGCAGCCGTGAACGAATGTGGAAAATACAGGCGCCGCTGCTGTTGGTGCTCTCGATTGCTGCGCTCGGTTTCACGTTCTTTGTGACCTCGTCTACGCTTGACGGAGCGAATTGGTGGCGAATGTTCGCTCTGACGCAGGAAGAGGCAGGGGCCTAGCTTCGCAGAGGGGCTTTCGTACTGTTGCGCCGCACCACAGCCGAAAACTTTGAGATTATGCAGGGAATCTGGACCCGGTCCGGCATTTACCGAAGACTCGGACTGTCACTTTTCGCTACCGCGCCGGCCTTTCTCTTTCTGGTGTACGTCTATACTCGCTCGCTCGTAGTGGCGAGGGTTCGAGGTGTGATTATCGCCCTTGCAGTGTTGGCGCCTCTTTCGCCATTGCTGCTTCACTTCGTTGCTTCCGACACCGACAGGTGGAACACGCTTGTGATCACGAACAGCCTGCTCATGTTATCCATCGCATTTTCGCACGACCGTCGAATTGTCGAACGGGTGAGTCGTGAGAACCAGGCCTGCGGCAAGGCGCCTGAACTTACAGCCCGATGGGCGGTGCCTGCAATGGTGCTGCTTGTATTCCTGAGCGCAGTCTCATCGGTCAGTCTCCTTGACGGCTTGGTGATCCAGGGTTTCCCGTTCAGGCAACATCAAAATCATTGGCTGGAGGTCTTCCGGGGTACCTCTGAAGTCATTCCGTATCCTCTCAAATAAACCGGTCTCGCGTGTCATTGGCTCGAGAAGCCGGCACACGCGATGTCAGCGCACGAAACATGGACTTGTGAAGCCTGGTTCCGCGGGGAGTGTCCGGGGGAACGATAGTGGCGCGCGCCCCGGTCGGCGTCTATGATGAACCGGACGAGTACCGACGCAACGCCTGTGACGGTTGTCGAAAACCGTTCCGCCCGGAGATGGTAATGAAGCCCACGCCCAAGGTTTACTGTTCGGGCCCCCTGTTCTGTGCCGAGGAGGTAGGTGCCATGCAGGCCATCGCCGACACGCTTGAAGCAGCCGGCATGCGTACCTTTCTTCCGCATCGCGACGGGCTCGAACCCTGGGTCATGCGCTTTGCCAACGCGCCGGGGCAGAATCTCATTCCCCCCATTCGCCGCCGCATCGACCAGGCTATCTTTGCGCTCGACGTATACGAGCTGATCGAGGACTGCGATGCCATCGTTTTCAACATGAACGGGCGCGTTCCAGATGAAGGTGGTGTGGTCGAGGCCAGCATTGCTTTCGCCGCCGGAAAGCCGGTGGTGCTTTACAAGCGTGATATTCGCGCGCCTTTCGGTGGGCAGGACAATGCCATGCTGCTCGGCCTTACGGGTGGTCGCGTGATTGCCGAGCGCAGGGCCCTGCCCGACGCCGTGCGCGAAGCGGTGGAAAGGGGCGGGCAGGGCGTTACCGTTTCACCGTCCCTTGCCGCTGCCGTCGAATCGGGGCGCAGGGTTTCGAAACTGCTCGCCCGGTTGCCCGAGAAGCTGGGCAAGCAGCGGTGGGACGAAGATGTTCTTTCGCGGGAGCTCGCAGCCGTCGATGGTGAAGATGAGCAAGAGCTCCAGGACGCGTGATCCGTAAGCTTGTAAAGGTAGCGGCCAGCGTCGGGTGTTCAACCTTTTTCTCAAAGGTAGCCTGCCACGCCCTGGTCGAGTGAGAGAACCACCGCGCCTACGCGCTGTTCGGTTTCGACGCGGCGGTGGGCTTCGGCGGCCCGTTCCATGGAGAAGCACGAATCGACGACGGCGATCAGCTCGCCCTCGTCAATCATCTCTTTCAGCGCCAGGAGCTCTTCGATTTTTTCGCCGGCAAACGCGAAGTGAACCTTCTTATCGGTCAACCTCGACGTTACCCCGGCTCGGAGCATGTCCGAAAGGCGCGGGTTGCCCATGAGATAGCGACCGCCCGGCGCAAGAGCCCTTACGCAGCGTGCGTACGAGCTGCGCGCCACCATGTCGAAGATCACGTTCCACGA
>JAWLBW010000299.1:0-5823 GCA_041687475.1 bacterium | reverse complement strand
GCGGAATCGTTCCGGTACCTCGAAGGACCGTCGCACGGCGACCGTCCCGATATCGTACCGAATTGGTACTAATTAAATTAGCACTTCCACGGTCCTATTTCAACCAAAATCATGGTCAGGCGGGCTCTGCGCTATTTCCACCGGTTATGGAACGCGGCTGAAACCCGTGCGGTAAGGGCATGGCAGGTGAGATGTGTGTGGAATCGATTTCCGGTCGCTTTCTCTGCTGAAACGATACGGGGCATGACCCGTTTGGCGTGATGTTGCGAAAGGGGGAAGGGTGCCCGCGTGCTCAGCGTTCCTGTTTGAGCACGTCGCGCAGGGCGTCGTCGACCTTCTCCCAGCTAAAGCGGAAGCCGGTTTCAAGTGCGGCCTCGGGCAGCACGCGGGCGCTCTGCAGCACGAGCGCATCGGCGGCTTCGCCCATGGCGAGACGCACGGCAATCTTGGGCACCGGAAGAACCGTGGGCCGGTGCAGGGTACGGCCGATGGCCTTGGTCAGGTCACGGTTGGTAACCGGATTGGGGGCGGTGCCGTTGAAGACGGTGTGTCTGCCGCCGTTGCCGTCGGCAATGTGCAGGTAGAGGCGGCAGAGATCGTCGAGGTGCACCCACGACCACCAGTCGTCGCCCTTGCCGAAGGGGCCGCCGAGCCCCAGACGAAAGGGAATGAGCATGGGTTTGAGGGCGCCGCCGCCGGGGCCGAACACGATGCCCGTGCGCACGCGGGCGACTTCGACATCGAGGCGTTCGGCCTGCACGGCCGCCTGTTCCCAGGCCACGCAGACATCGGAGAGAAAGCCCTGACCGGGCGCGGCATGTTCGGTGAGCGTTTCGCTTCCGCGGTTGCCGTAGTAGCCGATGGCCGAGCTCGAGACCAACCGCCGCGGCATCTTGCGCGTCCTGGCCAACGCTTCGACCAGGCGGGCCGTGCCCTGTACCCGGCTGTCGTATACACGGCGTTTATGAGCGGCGGTGAAAACGCCGGCTATCGGTTCGCCGGCCAGGTGAATGACAGCGTCGACATCGTCGAAGGCCTCGACCGGCATGGGCGACGACTCGCCCGCCCACCGAAAGGCTTGGGTAACGCCGGGCAGGCCGCGGGCCTTGTCGGGGTTCCGGCTGAGTATGTTGACGGAGTCGCCGCGTCGCGCAAGGTGCTCGAGCAGTTGTCGACCGATGAAACCCGTGGCTCCGGTTACCGCAACCTGCATGCCGAAATACCTCCCTTTCTTTTCTCAGCCTACGCCTCTGGGGAGAAAGGTCAATAGGCAAACCCGCTCTCCTATCGAATTTCGTTCTCCCGCAGCGAACCATACAGCGTTTAGATGGGGGCAGGTACGAGGCCGTGTCTACCGCTTGAAGAAGGCCTGAATCAATTGTTTCGCGTCTTCGCCCAGTACCAGCTTGCTGAAGGCGTCGCGTTCGATACGGCACCCCTCGGTGAAATCGGCGCACAGGCCCCGCAGCACCACGTCGCAGGCGGTGGCCTGGGCGCGCGCGTTGGGGGCGGCCGGGTCGACCTCACTCTGGGCGCGGGCGACGGCATCGTCGAGCCGACCGCTCAGGGCCGCCTTTTCAGCGGCCACGCGGGGCAGCGCGTCCCAGCTCCGGCGGAAATCGCCGCGCTCGGCCAGTTCGGCGGCCAGGGCGCGGGCTTCTTCGATCAGCTTCTCGCGAGGAACGGCGCGGGCGACCACGCCGATGTCGGCGCCGTGGCGGGGGGTGAACGGCTCGCCGGTGCGCACGCGGTGCAGGCCCTCGTCCATGCCGGCCAGACGCGGAAACCGCTGGGTGCCGCCGGCGCCCGGAATCAGGCCCAGCTTCACCTCGGGCAGGCCCATCTGAATGCCGTCGTCGTCGACGGCCACGATGGCGTGACAGGAAAGCGCCACCTCGAGCCCGCCGCCCAGCGTGTGACCGTTCACCGCGGCCACGACCGGTTTCGGGCAGGCTTCGAGTCGGTTCAGGATGTCGTGGGCCTGCCCCAGGTTGGCCTGGGCGGCTTCTGCCGTGGTCAACTGGCCGAGTTCGGCAATGTCGGCGCCGGCGATGAAGATTTTCGGCTTGCCCGACGTGAGTACGACGGCGCGAATGGCGGCGTCGGCCGACCACCCGGCCACTTCTTCGTCCAGCGCCTTCCACACGCTGTCCGACAGCTTGTTCACCTTCTCGCCCGGCAGGTCGAGAACCGCCGTGGCAATGCCTTTATCGTCAACCGTGGTCGCAAAATACATGCCCGAACCTCTCAAAGGGTGGAAAGGGGTATTGTAGCACGGCGCTTCGGGGGGAAGAGGGGTGGGGTAACACTTCTTTCTCTACCGGCGGCGAATCATTGTCCGGGGTCGACACAGCTATCCGTCGTTGCCCGTGCGATATCGCTATGATACCGTTAGCTCCGGTATGCGAACACGCTTCTCCCCGAAGGGGTACACCATGACGATGCGATACTCGGCGGCTTTGTTGGTTCTGACGCTGACCTCTTGCGGAACTGAAACCGTTACCTCTGACGGGGTGGCGACTGCGCCCCGCCTGCTTGCGGTCGAGATACCCGTGCAGGATTACTTTGCCGACAGCACGGTGCCCACCGTGGCGCAGGGGTTGTCGCCCGAGAACGCGGTCGTGCGCTACCAGTGGTACCGCGACGGCGAGCCGCTGGCCGGTGCGACGGCGGCCGTGTTGGCAAGAGGGCAGGCCTCGCGGGGTGAAAGCGTGCATGTCGTCGCCACCCCGTTCGACGGTGTTCGCACCGGTGTGCCGGTCAGCTCGAATGCGGTGGTGATTCGGAACTCGACGCCCGTGGCAGGCACGCCGAGTCTGGGCGCGGGCCCCTTCCACAAAGACGCTTCGCTGCAGGCGCAGTTGCTCGACGTTTCGGACGCCGATGGCGATGCGGTGGCCGTTTCCTGGCAGTGGTTTCTGAACGACGCGCCCGTGGTCGGTGAAACCGAGGCCACTCTGGAACCCGACCGGTATGTGAAAGGCGACCGGATTTCGGTACGGGCGCTCCTTCACGACGGCATCGAACCGGGGTTGTCGGCATTCTCGTCGACGGTAACCATTGCCAACCGTGCGCCCACCTTGACGAGTGTCGCCATTCAGGAGCCGGTGCAGACGAACGGCAAGGCAACGGCCATGGTCAACGGCCTGTACGATGTCGACGGCGATGCCGTGATTGTCGACTACACCTGGTTCGTCAACGGCGTATCGGTCGCGGTGGCAGGCAATCAGTTGGCGGCTACCCACCTTGAGCGCGGCGACAACCTGTTTGTGCGGGCCGTTCCCCATGATGGAGAAAGCCGCGGTGCGCCGGTAGACTCGCAGGTTGTGGTGGTGGCCAACCTTCCCCCCGAAATCGGGGCCGTTTCTTTTGGCGGAAACTCCGATCGCAACAGCACCCTTAGTCCCGTTGTCTCCGAGGTATTCGACGCCGAAGGCGATACGGTTCTCCTTGCCTACCAATGGTTCCGTAACAACCAGTGGCTGGCGGGAGAAACCGGCGCGAGCCTGTCGGGCGTCTTCGTTCGCGGCGATGACATTCGTGTCGAAGTCACGCCGGATGACGGGTTCGACGCCGGCCTTCCGGTCACGGCTACCGTCATCATCGGCAACAGCGCTCCGGGGGCTGCGCAGATTGCCCTCGAACCCGAGGCGCCCATGCCCGGCGATACGTTGACCGGGTCCATTGTTGCCGACGCCGTAGACGCCGACGGCGACGATATCACATATACCTACGCCTGGTACCGGAACGACGTTTTGCAAAGCTATGGGCCCGAGCAGACGCAGGTAACGACATTGTCGTTCGACGGCGATGTCTGGCGCGTGGTGGTTACCCCCGACGACGGCCTCGACACGGGCCCTTCGTCTGACGCAAGCGTAACCTTGAAATCGGGTTGGCGGCAGGTCGCCGCGGGCGGCGATCACACGTGCGCCATCGACTCCGACGATGCCTTATGGTGTTGGGGCGCGGGGTCGAGTGGGCAGCTCGGGCTCGGCGATACCGAAGCCAGGCTGCAACCCACGCAACTTACGGTTTCGGGCTGGGCGCAGGTCACGGCCGGCGACCAGTTTACCTGTGCAATCAAGAACGACGAATCTCTCTGGTGCTGGGGCATGAATGCCGTGGGTGCGGTGGGCGACGGAACCTCGACCGACCGGCTTGTACCCACGGCCGTGTCGGCCGGTCAGCGATTCAGCAAGGTCTCGGCCGGTGGAGGGCATGTCTGTGCGATTTCTACCGGCGATACGCTTTACTGCTGGGGTTTCAATTTTTACGGCGAGGTGGGCGACGGCCTGAGTACGGCCCGGCGAACTCCCTACACGGTGGGTGCCGATTATCGCGATGTTGTGGCGGGGTCGCAATATACCTGCGCGGTCAAGGGCACCGGCGAGCTCCAATGTTGGGGAAGAAACGACGACGGCCGCCTCGGCGACGGTTCAACCACCCACCGCCGAACTCCGCAGACTATCGGAAGCGATACCGATTGGGAAGCCGTGTGGGCCTTTCAGCACTCCTGCGCGAAGAAGGAGTCCGGCGACTTCTACTGCTGGGGGAAGAACGACGCCGGCCAGCTCGGCGACGGCACCTTTACCCCGCGCACGGCGCCCACACCGGCGATGGGCTGGGGAAGCCATGGTGAACTGGCGGTCGGCTACGGATACACCTGCGCGACAGGCGACGAAGGGCTGCTTTCCTGTTGGGGAACGGCAGATTTCGGCGCCATCGGCGAAACCCGCTATCCCGACACCACCGGCCCTACCCAATTGACCGAGCTTGCGTGGCTGCAACTGTCTGCAAGCGGCCACCACCTGTGCGCTATCGATGTGGAGCGGCGGTTGTGGTGCTGGGGCGAAAACCTCAGCGGCCAGTTGGGCAACGGACGCTCGGCGGCATCGGCGAACCAACCCGTACCGGTTACCGAGGCTGGACCGTGGCTAAGCGTGGCTGTGGGCGAGGGGGCCACGTGCGCGGTCAAGTCTGACGGTACGCTCTGGTGCAGCGGCATGGTCGCACGTATCGAGGACGAGTTCGTACAGATCGGTAGTGCCGACCAGTGGAACGAAGTTCAGGCCGGAGCCACGCATTTCTGTGCCGACCGCACCGACGGCAGCCTCTGGTGTTGGGGCGACAATTCATACGGCCAGCTGGGCTTCGGTATCGAAGGCGGAACCTACGGCGAGCCCCAGCTGGTCGACCACACGAGCTGGCTCGCCTTTTCCACCGGACGCACGCATACCTGCGGGGTAAGGGCCTCGGGCATGCTCCTGTGTTGGGGCGACAACTGGTCGGGGCAGTTGGGAAGCGGAAACACCACGCCTTCAAACCTGCCCATGCCCGTGGGGTGGGAAGAAAACTGGGTGGGCGTCGACGCCGGCGGCAATATCGCCTGTGCCTGGAACGAGCTCGGCGAAACCTGGTGCTGGGGCAGTGCCGAGATGGTCGGCCACGGCGCGTCGGGAACCTCGGCCTACACGCCCATGCTGGTTTCCATGTCATGGGGGCAGGTAGCGGTCGGCGATACCCACAACTGCGCGCTGGAAGCCGACGGTACGATCGGCTGCTGGGGGTACAACTGGAACGGCGAGGTGGGCACACCGCCCGAAACGCTCGAAGCCTGGCCCGTACCGGTCGGCCTCGACGACGACTGGACCCGGGTTGCAGCGGGCATGTCCGTCTCGTGCGCACTGAAGGCCGGCAACACCCTCTGGTGTTGGGGCATGAACCGCGAGGGCCAGCTCGGCGCCGGCGTGTTTGCCGATCAGTACACGCCCGTACAGGTCGCGGGCGCCTGGGCGACCGTGGCGCCGGGCATGGAAACGGTCT
>JAWLBW010000298.1:0-5829 GCA_041687475.1 bacterium | reverse complement strand
CACTGATAATCGCATTCGTCGTTCGCCTGTTCTGGGGCGTGGTCGGTCCGAAACACGCCCGCCTAACGGAACTCTGGCAGCCGCGCGCATGGCTCGGCGCCCTCAAAGGCAAGCGCCCATCTGCCCAATTCGGCCATGACCCTTTCGCATCGCTCGCCTATCTCGGTCTCTTTGCGATGATTGCCGTCATGGCCGTCACAGGGCTGGCGCTGGCGGGCATCGAATTGGAAACGGGGCCTCTGGCCGGTGCGTTGGCCGGCCGCGGCGGCCTCGAAGACTTCTTCGAGGAACCGCACGAGGTTGTTTACCTAGGCATCGTCGTCTTCGTGGTCGTTCATATCGGCGCACTCATATTCCACGAACGCCGCTCGCATATTCCCATGGCACAGAGCATGGTCAGCGGCTACCAGTACCGTTCCGTCGACGACCAGGAAGACCAGAGTCTCGACAATAAATGAGTTGGCTCTTTCACACCACAGCTTTGTTCCCCGCTTGGTCGGCGTTGTGCCCGGCGCATGTCGGGGGGAATAACGCTCTGATGCCTCCCCGGGGCGGGGGTGCGTCGTTGGCTCCGAAGTCGACGCATCCCTGCCTTTTTACCAGGTTCACGACCGTCAACTCGTCTTGGACAGTAACCGTACGAACCCCGACATGGTAGCCTGAATCATGCGCCTGCTGGTCATTGAAGATGATTCATTGCTTGCCGAAGGCATACGTACCGGTCTGACGCGCGACGGTCACGCGGTCGACGTGGTAGCCGACGGCCGCGACGGCCTCGCCGCACTGGAAGGTCGGGAGCACCACGCCGTCATACTCGACCTCGGCCTGCCCGGTATGTCGGGCATCGAGGTATTGCGGCAAGCCCGGTCGCGACGTATCGACACCCCCATTCTCATTCTGACCGCCCGCGACGCCGTGTCCGACCGCGTGGCCGGACTCGATGCCGGAGCCGACGATTACCTCGTCAAACCTTTCAACATGCAGGAACTTCTGGCACGGCTGCGAGCCCTCACGCGCCGCGGCTCGGGACGCGCGACACCCACCATCTGTCGCGGCTCGCTCGTACTCGACCCGGGTGCCCATACCGTTTTCGTCGACGGCTCGCCGGTCGATCTTTCGCCCCGTGAATTCGCCATTCTGCGGGCGCTGCTCGAAAACCAGGGACGCGTACTCTCGCGGGAACAGCTCGAAGGTACGCTCTACGGCTGGGAAGACAGCCTTGCCAGCAATACCGTCGAAGTTTACATTCACCACCTGCGAAAAAAGCTCGGCGCCGAGATAATTCGCACCATACGCGGCGTGGGCTATCTGATTTCCCCCGAAGAAAGCAACACCACGGCATGAACCTTTCTCTTCGCTCGCGTCTACTCTTTCTCCTGCTGGCCGCTACCCTGGCCGTGTGGGCGTGCACTGCCTTCTTCGTGTATCGCGACGCGCGCCACGAAGTCGACGAGCTCTTTGATGCGCAGCTTGCCCAGACTGCGCGACTGCTTTTACGTCAGGCTCGAGCCACGGTCGAGGAAGACGACGATGAGATCGAAATCGAGGCCGAAGAGCTGCGCGAACACCTCGGTCACCACTACGAACAGAAAGTGTTTTTCGCCATTACCGACAGGCAGGGCGACCTTCTCCTTACGTCGTCTCGCAGTCAGGCCGCGGCGAGTCCCCTTGCGCAAGAGCCCGGCTTCTCGACAGCCGAGCTTGAGGCACATCCCTGGCGCTTCTTCACCCTGAGAGACGACCGGGACCGCTTTCGCATAACGGTTGGACAACGCCTGGATATCAGGGGTGAACTGGCCACACGCATCGCCGTTCAGGTGCTGCATCCGCTGGCGATCTTCCTGCCGCTTTTCGGGGCGCTGATCTGGTTCAGCGTGGGACGAGCCCTGCGTCCCCTCAAAGACCTGACGCGAGCCGTGTCTCGTCGTGAGCCACGTAACCTTTCACCTGTCGAGTTAAACCCGCCCGCCGAAGTCGCCCCCCTCGTCGGGGCCCTCAACAACCTGCTTGAACGGATTGGCGATGCGCTGGAGCGGGAACGACGTTTTACGGCCGATGCCGCCCATGAGCTGCGAACGCCGCTGGCGGCGCTTTCGACTCATGTGCAGCTGGCCGAGAGCGCACGCAGCGAAGCAGAACGAAAAGAATCCATGGCCTTCGTGGCAGAGGGGCTCGAACGCATGACCAGGCTCGTGCAGCAGCTGCTGACGCTGGCGCGCATGGATCCGATGGGGCTACCCAAGGGGCAACAAGCGTACCCGGCAGAAATCGTGCGCGACGTCATCGCCCGCCTGGCCCCCCTGGCGGTTACCCGAAATCAGGACATTACCTTCGAGACCGATTCGCAAACGGCCGTCAGGGGCGATGCAACCCTGCTCGAAGTGCTTGCCGGCAATCTGGTCGAAAATGCGATTCGCTACACGCCACCCGGGGGCGAGGTTCGCGTCGGCGTCTACAACCTCGACGGCAAGACGGTGTTGCGCGTGCAGGACAGCGGTCCGGGTGTTCCCCCCGAGGCCCTGCCGCGCCTGGGAGAACGGTTCTTCCGGGTGCTGGGTACCGGGACCTCGGGCAGCGGGCTCGGATTGTCGATCGTCAACCGCATTGCCGAGCTGCACGGGGCCGCGCTTTCGTTCGAAACACCGCCCGAAGGCGGTCTGCGGGTCGAGGTTTCCTTTCGCCCTGCGTAGCCCCCGTACGCTCACCTGCCTGCCGGGCGCCGTTGCACCCATCGCGGCTTCAGCCGAAACTGAAAACGGCTGCACCGGCGCCAATCGTTCGAGGGCAGATGCAATACGGGGTGCGTGTAACAAAATGGCTTGAGTCCATACGCTCGAGCTACTGGTTTCTGCCGGGTATCATGGTCGTGCTGGCAGCAGCAGCTGCCTGGTTCCTCCTCTTCCTTGATCGCACCCTGGTCAAGGAGTACAGCCCGCTTTTCGAAGGAGAAGCCGATGCGGCACGTGAGCTGCTGTCGATGCTCGCCGGGTCGATGATGACCGTGGCCGGCGTGACCTTCTCCATCACCATGGTAGTGCTTTCGCTGGCCTCGTCGCAATTCGGGCCGCGCCTGCTGCGTCGTTTCATGCGCGACCGGGTCGAGCAGGTCGTGCTCGGCACCTTCGTCGCCACCTTCACTTATTGCCTGATCGTGCTGCTGCTGATACCGGCGGGCGATGAGTCGCCCGTACCTCACGTCGCCCTAATCGGCGCCGTCGTACTTGCCCTTGCCAGCATTGCGGTTTTTATCTTCTTCATTCACCACATTGCCCGCCTCATACAGGCGCCCGTGGTCATCAGCCGCGTAGGAAGCGAACTGCGCGAAAGCATCGACGGCATCTTTCCCACCCGCCTGGGAAAAGAGCCCCCGCCCGAAGCGCGAAGACCTGAAACCCGCATACCCCAACACTTTTTCGATCAGTGCGTGACCGCGCGTTCAGAGCGAAGCGGTTACCTGCAGGCGGTCGACAACGAAGCACTTCTGCAGCTTGCCCGCCAACACGACCTGCTGGTGCGCCTGGCGGTACGACCGGGCGACTACATCTGCCGAAACAGCGCGATCGCAGACATCTGGCCGCCCGAGCAAGTCGACGACAAACTCATTTCCTCTCTTACAGGCGCCTTTGCGCTGGGCGATCAACGCAGTATGCTGCAGGACGTGCGCTTCGGCATCGTTCAACTCGTCGAAGTCGCGGCGCGCGCACTTTCGCCCGGAATCAACGAGCCGTTTACCGCCGCCTCGTGCATTCACCAGCTGGCCGATGCCTACGGAAAGCTGGCCACGTGCGAGCTGCCCTCGGCCTTCCGCTTCGATGAGGAGGGGGTTCTCAGGCTCTGGGACCATCCACTTTCCTTTGAAGAACTTCTCGATGAGGGCATACGGCCTTTACGTCAGATGGGTCGCGACACGCCGCTGGTACTGGCCGAGCTCATGAAGGCACTGGAAATCGCCGGTACCCGCACCGACGACCAAGACAGAAAATCGGTGATTCGCTCACGGCTGGCAGAAATGCGAACCGCTGCCCGTCGATACATCGACGACCGAGCCGAGGTACATACCCTCGAGGCCCTCTACCGGCAGGCGATTGTACGAATTGATGGAGGCAGGCCCGAAGTCCGACCACGACCGGAATGATTCCGCCTTGCCCCTGCCCGACGCCTTCCCGTTCGGGGGCCTCTTTCCATAACACGACTGTCAAACTGCGATGCATCAAATGCGCTCTGCCGGTTACCTTCCCCACATGGGAATCAGGTACCGGCCGGTCGGAAAGCTTGCGCTTCGTGTTGCCTTGCACTAAAATAGCCATCCATGAAAAACACGCTGCTTTTCCTGCTGACCGGTTTTCTTTTCGCCGCTCCGGCACTCGCCGATGAGGTCGTTGCCCCCCCCGTGACCGAAGCAACCGGTCTTATGGCCGCCTCGGTTACCGATAGCACGCCGCAGGCCGAAGTCGAGCCGGCAGCCGAAGTGTCGGCAGAAGCAGCGACGCCTACCGACGACGACGGCTTCGCATCGCCGCGGCCGGCCCCCAAGGGCTCGAGCAAGCTGGCCTCGGCGATTTCCGAGACCCGCAGGGTCGACGATCTAACGGAAGGCGAAGCCTTTTTGAAAACGCTGAGTCCGGAGCTGCGAAAGACCCTGGCCGAGAAAGGGCAGGCGCTCATGGAGGAAGATCAGAGCAAGGAAGGCGCCTACGCCGGCTACATCAAGGCGGTAGCCGTCTTCGAAGGGTCGAAGGAGCGGGTGTTTGAGCTGATTACCGAGCCCAACAAGCAGGTGCTTTACCTGCCGCGTCTCGAGACGGCCGAAACGATTACCGCCTTTCCCAACGGCGAGTTGACCCAGTTTTCGCTGGGCGTGCTCTGGAGCTCCTATCACTTCCGCGTCCAGCATTGGTACTATCCCGAGGCAAGCCGGGTCGAGTGGCATCTTTCGAAAACCGACCCCGAGTGGGAAAACGACATCGAAGACCAGGAAGGCTACTGGCAGCTGTACGCCGCGGGCCCCAACCTGACCATCGGCGAGTACGGAACGTACGTCAATACCGGCCTGGCGGTACCCAAGAGCATTCAGGACTTCTTCGCGAAGAAGGACATACCCGGCGCGCTCACGGCGTTTCGCAAGTACATCAGCAGCGACGGCGCTTTCCGCCGCTGACGGTCAGCCGGGCATGGCCCGGGGTACGTGCAGAATGACCGACGTGCCCCGGTTCAGCTCCGACTTCAACTCGAGTCTGCAGCCCAGCGAACCGGCAATTTCCTTGACCAGCGGAAGGCCGAGGCCGACGCCGGGAAGGTGTTTCTTGCGTATGGGCGCAAGCTGTTCGAATGGCTCGAAGATGCGCCGCTGATCTTCAGGATCGATACCCTTTCCGGTATCGCGCACCTCGATACGGCCGCCCTCGTCACTCCATTCGACCTCAAGGGCTACCTCGCCCTCGTCCGTGAACTTCACGGCATTGTCGACCAGGTTGCCGAGAACGAGCCGCAGCAGGCGTCGATCGCTGTAGACGTCGCCGTCGCAGAGCAGATTGACATTCAACGCGATGCCCTTGTCGACGGCGATTTCGCCGTAGTGCCCGGCCACCTCTTCAACCAGCCCGCCGAGACGCAACGGCGCATTTTCGACGGTCAGCCGGCCGCTTTCGATATGCGCATACTGCAGCAGCGACTCAATCAGCTCGTGCAGTCGTGACGTGGCCCCCCGGGCTCGCTCTACGATTGCAGTCTCACTCGAGTCGACGGGTGCCCGGCGTCGCAACCGCTCCAACTGCAGTCGGAGTACCGTCAGCGGGGTACGCAGTTCGTGAGAAACAAGCCCCAGGAAAT
>JAWLBW010000297.1:0-5860 GCA_041687475.1 bacterium | reverse complement strand
CCACTTGCCGCGCGACGGCTCGATGGCCCGCTTCAAGAGCACCAGTTTGTCGCCGTAGGTAACAATGACGGCGGCCGCCACCTTGGGATTCTGGAAATAGATGAATTCGCACTCGACGCAGACCAGTCGGGGCGGTTCCTCAGTCTTGACTTCGCGAGGCTCGAGCAGCCCTCCGCAGGTGGGGCAGTGGCGGTATCGGTTTTCGAAATGAAGCGGCACGCCATCATTATACCCGGGTAGCCTCACGCGTCTACGTTTCTTTGAACTCGACCCGCCCGCCTGCGAGAATGTGGGAATGCGGTTGCTTACCCTGCATACGGCTCTCCTTGTCGTTTTCTTCACGGCGGCCTGCGCCCAGCCCATTCCCCGCGAGCCGGGGGTGTGGGTGCTTACCGGGCGGGTGTGGACGCAGCTTGCCGCCGTCGAGGCCCGAAGCCTGCGCGAGCGCCTTCCCCACAAAGTCGAAAGCCTGCGCGCCGTCGTTCCCGTGAATAAAACCGACCGGCCGCGCATCGTCTTCGTCGAAACGGCGCCCGCGCAACCGTTGGCGCTGGCCTGGCGCAACGAAAGGCTCAAGTGGGAGTCGCGGGCGCTCACCGCCATTCCCCACGAAAGCCGCGAGGGGGTAACCGAGTTGGCCTGGCGTGAGAACGCCCCCCCCGGCCTGCTTCTGCTGCGCAGCGGCCGCCGTACCTACGCTCTGCGAAACGGTAGTGACGCCTGGCTTTCGCTGGCTACGGGCCTGGCCGAGGAAAAGGCCGAAAAGCTCGATGCGGCCGAGGCGGCCCTGCGCGAAGCCGTCGCCGCCGCGGGCGACCTTGCGGCGCCCCATGCCGAACTGGCCCGCTTTCTCGCCGTCCACAAACGAGATCTGTCTACCGCCCGACGCGTCATTGAGCAAGCTATCGCCCTGGCCGCCGACAACCGCGAGCGCGCCCGCTACCATTCGATTCTCGGCGACGTACACCTGGCCGACGGAGACCCCGCCCGGGGCCTCGCCGCCGTCGAACAGGCCATCGAGCTCGATCTGACCGCCAAGTCATTTCACCGGCAGCTGAACCGTTTCATCGACGCCATTCAGCCCCAGGGCCCCGCCGACGTGCTGCGCGCCTTCTACACCGCCCTCAGCCGAGAAGCCTGGGGCGACGCCGCCGACCTGAGCCTGCGCCTCGACGTCGGACACCTGAAGGACGAGGGTCGCCTTACCGAGACCTTCGCCAACCTGGCGCCGCGGCGCTCGGTACAGGACATCGACATTCTTCGCGAGCTGCGACACGGCAAAGTCGCGTACTATAAATATACCTACACCGCTGCAGACGGCCGCCGACGCGAGTCGGAGCTACGCCTGCACTTCATCGACAACGCATGGAAAGTCGGCCTCGAATGAACGTAACATCGAAACAACGTCGCCACCTGAAAAGTCTGGGCCACCACCTCGATCCGGTGGTACAGCTCAATGAAATCGGCGAAGGCGTACTCAAGGAAATCGACACCCAACTGCAGGCGCACGAGCTCATCAAGATACGCTTCGGCATCGACGAGCGGGCCGCGCGACTCGCGGCAATCAAGGCCGTTTCCGCCGAAACGGGGGCCGAGTGCGTACAGCACATCGGAAAGATCGGGCTGTTCTATCGCCCCAACCCCGACCGCGCCCATCCCATCGAACTGCCCCGCGACTGACAGGAGACCCAGCATGGCCAAGCTCGAATTCTGGTTCGACATCGTAAGCCCCTACACGTATCTGGCCAGCCGCAGGCTGCAGACCGAAGAACCGTTCACCTCCATGGACATTGAGTGGGTACCGGTGTTTCTCGGCGGCCTCTTTCAACAGGCGGGCAATGTGGCGCCGGCCACGGTACCGAGCAAGGGGGCCTACATGTTGCAGGATCTGAAGCGGCTGGCACGCCGCTACGGTATCGATTACCGGTTTCCGGCCGTTTTTCCGGCCAACACGCTGCAAGTCATGCGCGCGGCCACGGCCCTCAAGCAGGAAGGCGCCCCCGACTTCCTGCCCTACTGCAACGCCATGTTCAAGGCGTATTGGTCCGAAGATCGGAACATTGCCGATCCGGCGGTCTGGAGTGAAATCGTTCGCGACCTCGGGCTCGACCCCGAAGCCCTGCTCGCCGAAGCCACGGCTCCGGCCATCAAGGACGCGCTGAAGCAGAACACCGGCGAGGCCGTCGAACGTGGGGTGTTCGGGCTTCCTACCTTCTTCGTGGGAAGCGAGATGTACTTCGGCTGCGATCGCCTCTTTCTGGTGGCCGAGGCCCTCAAGGCCGCCGGTTGAATCAGGCGCCGCCGGTTCGACGCGGGTGAAAGCTGCCCGCGGCGAGCCGGTATACCCACCGGTCTTCTTCGTACAGGGCTTCGACCTCGCCGGCGCTTACCAGGTCTTCGAGCAGGGTAAGCAGCGTGCCCATGCGTTCGAGCATGCGTAACGGCGAGAGGCCGCGGCCCAGCGTCATGAAGTCGACCAGCGTCGTCAGCGCCCGGGGCCCGGCCAGCAGCAGCCCGAGCAGGTTCTCACGATCCTGGGCGGCCATGCGGGCCAGCCGGCGCAGAGTAAGCTCGCCGTCGCGCACCGGCTCGCCGTGCGCCGGCAGCAGAAGGTCGGGCTTCATCTTCCACACCCGGGTGAGGCTGCGCGTGAACTGGCCGTAGTTTCCCCCCATGGCCGCGTTCAGAAACGGCAGCTCGTTACCCCGACACGCCCCGATATCGCCCGAGAAAAAGAGATTGCGGTCGGGCATGTACCAGCCCATGTGGGTGCCGGTCGTGCCCGGCAACGGAACGGCCTGCAGCCGCAAATCGCCGACCCGGTAAATGACCGTGCGGTCGACGGGCACGTTCACGTGCACCGCACCGGCCGTACGGTAACTCAGGTTGCACAACCGGTCGATATCGGCCCAGTCGAAGCGACGACCGATGGCGGTGTCTTCGTACATCGGGCGAATGACGGCATGGGCGTGCTGACGGCCGAAAAAGTTGTAGTCGGCCAGCGGCTGCACGAGCTCGGCGTGGGCCGCCACCTTGCGCGAAACGCGGCCGGCCAGCAGCGCGCCGATGCGATCGGGCGAGCCGTCGGTCAGAAAGATATATTTGATGTGCTTGAGTCGCAGCTCGAGCTTCTGCAGCGCCTTTTCGAGAAAGCCCACGGCATGGGCCGAAAAGTGCCCTCCGTCAATGAGTACCGGCTTTTCACCGGTAACCAGGTATACGTTCGACGCCATGGCCGACGGATGCGGCAGCGAAATGCGGAAAATACCCGGTGCTACCTCGGCATGAATTTCACCCACGAATCCCCCCTTGATGCCTGTATCCAGCATCCGACGAAACGGCCCGCCGGTCAACCGGTGGCCGGCATCCATTTCTCCCTGCGTTGTGAGGAAGGCGGTCGCTGTGTTACAACCCTTCCGCCTTTTCCTCCGAAGCTGCGTTTACATCAAAGGGGAATTGCAGTGCCGCAGGTCCTAGCCGCCCTTTTCCATTGACCATCGGACATCGACCATTCCATGCACTCGAGTGAGCCGGTCAGGTGCGGCGAAGGACGCGCAGGGCCGCGGCAAGCCCCTTGTAGGCGCCGGCAATGGCCAGCACGAGAAAAACCAGGTCGCCGATGACCGGGTCGAGGGGAACCAGGGCGAGAAACACGGCCCGGGCGGCCACGCCCAACAAAGCGCCTCCCGTAACCCCGGTAAGCAGGTAAACCACGGCGAGATATCGGGGAGCAGCCATTCGGAGCCTCTACCGGTCGAGTGAACGTACGAATTGATGGGCGGCGCGACCGCTGCGTTGCCCGCTCTTGAGGGCGAAGCGAATGGCCTCGCGGTGCAATTGCCCACGGTCGCCCTCGACCCCGTAGTGGGCGAGCCAGGCATCGACCATGCGCAGGTAGGTTTCCTGGTCGGGCGCGTAGAAGCCGATACGCAGCCCGAACCGGTCGGAAAGCGCTATCTTTTCTTCGACCGACTCGCGGGGGTGAATTTCGCCGTCACGTCCGGCCGGGTCATTCTCGCGCCGGTATTCGGGCACGAGATGGCGACGGTTCGAGGTGGCGTAAACAAGCAGGTTGTCGGGCCGGGCCGTAAGCCCGCCCTCGAGCAGCGATTTGAGCGAGCGATACTGCGTCTCGCCCTCGCCGAACGAGAGGTCGTCGAAGTAAACGATGAAACGCTCGTTGCGCGCGCCCACCCAGTCGCCCACGTCGGGCAGCGAATCGAAGGCCTCGCGGTCGAGCCAGATCATGCGCAGGCCGGCGCCGTGAAAGAGGGTGAGCATGGCCTTGACCAGCGAGCTCTTGCCGGTGCCGCGGTCGCCCCAGACCAGCACGTCGTTTGCGGGTTTACCGGCCACGAAACGGGCGGTGTTGGCACGCAGTTGCGCCAGTGCGTCGTCGACGCCCACGAGAGAGGCAGGGTCGATGAGGTCGGGGTGGGCAATGGGTCGCGGCCCCCGCTTCGTCCAGTGAAATGCCAGGGCGGGGCGCACGGCTTCGGCGTCGCCGGCCAGAGGCCCTTCGGGCAGACGCCCCGCAATGGTCTCGAGCGCCGTCGCGATGCGTTCGAGCAACTGGTCCATGTCAGAGCGCGGCAATGACTTCTTCGACGTGGCCGGGCACCTTTACCTTACGCCAGACGCGGCTGACGCGGCCCTCTTCGTCGATCAGAAAAGTGGTGCGCTCGATACCCCGCACCTTCTTGCCGTACATGTTCTTGTCCTTCCACAGCCCCAGGGTTTCGAGGGCGCTGTTGTCTTCGTCGGCAAGCAGGGGAAAATTCAAATCGTACTTCGCCTTGAACTTCGCCTTGCCGGCGGCCGTATCCTTCGATACGCCGAGCACGACGGCTCCCTTGCCCTCGATGCGCTTCAGGTTGTCGCGAAAATCGCACGACTCCTGGGTGCAGCCGGGGGTGTTGTCCTTGGGGTAGGCGTACAGAACGACCTTGCGACCGCGAAAATCCTTGATGGAAACGGGGTTGCCTTGATCGTCGACCAGGGTGAGATCGGGAAAAAGATCGCCTTCGTTTACCATGATTGCACCTTGGAAACTGGTTCAGCAGAAACGGGTTCAGCGCGAACGGGTCGGCAGAGCGGGGTTGGGCGCGGCGGCGCGCTCGCGCATCCACCCGGCGATGTAGGGCCAGGTGTACGCAGGCGCGCGACGACCCGAAATAAGGTCGACGTGGCCCCAGTGCCCGCCGTCGCGTTCGCCGAACTTACGGTAGGTCTTGTCGCGACTGCGGCTCGTCAGATAAGCAGGGTAGCAGTCTTCGGGCGTGCACAGCATGTCGCGGTCGGCGCTTATCACCAGCAGGGGCACGTCGAGCCGGGCAAAGGCTTCGGCGTAATCGCTCTGCCGGCGCCGTGACAGAAAACGGCCGGTGGCGGCCCAGTCAATCATCTGCCGCAAGACCTGCATGCCCGTACGGTCCATGCCCACGCTCATGCGTTCGCGCAGCACCTCGCGTTCCATCGAACCCGGATACCAGATGGCCAACGGCCAGTCGTGCATCAGGCGATGGTCGAGCACCGGACCGGCAGCCGTGAGTACACGGCCGATCAGGTCGACCGGCACATAGGGCAGGGCCCGCAGAAAAAGCGGATCGATGAGCGCCGAGAGGCTGCGGTAGGCCCGGGCCGTTCGTCGCAGCACGGCCTGCCCGCCGAACAGGAAAACGCCGCCGATGGTAATGACGCCGGCCAACCTGTCGGCGACACGGGGGGCGACGGCATACGAAATGGCGCCGCCCAGGCTGTGGCCCATGATGAACGTGCGCTCGTGCCCGCTCAACTCGCAGACGGCCTCCATGGCGGCGGGACCGTCTTCTTCGACGTAGTGCTCGAAGGAATCGGGATA
>JAWLBW010000296.1:0-5881 GCA_041687475.1 bacterium | reverse complement strand
CCTCGACGTAGCCGACGGCGTGTACCTGACCGAGCGCGAAAGGGGAAAAATCAGGCAGACCGGACGCCACCTCGCCGGCGCACGCCCGCCCGAAGACGAGACCGTGGTCGTCGAACATGGCCTCAGCTACGCCATTCAGCTTGGCTCGGGTCCGGCCACGGGTCTGTACTTCGACCAACGGGCCAATCGTAAGATTATCGCCGGGCTGGCAGCGGGAAAGTCGCTGCTGAACACCTTCGCCTACACCTGCTCGTTCAGTCTGGCCGCCGCATCGCAAGGTGCTTCAACCCTCAGCGTCGACCTTTCAAAGGCTTCGCTGCAGACCGCGCGTGCCGATTTCGAGTTGAACGGCATCCCGGCCGACAACCATCGCTTCATCGCAGACGACGTCATGGACGTGATGCCGCGTCTCGATCGTCGAAACGAGCGATTTGCCGTGGTGGTGCTTGATCCCCCGACCTTTGCCCGGCACGGAAAAAAGACCTGGTCGACCGAGCGCGATTACGCTCGATTGGCCGGTCTGGGGGCGAAACTCGTCGAACCCGGCGGTTGGCTTGTGGCTTTTGCGAACACCCATCGTATGACCGAAGGCGAGTGGAAAGCCGAGGTGTTGCGAGGCATCTCGGGGGCAGGCACCTTCCGCGTAGCGCAGAAAATGGGCCAGGACCTCGACTTTCGCTATCGCCCGGGCGACCCCACCAGTCATTACCTCAAAGGGTTGCTGCTCGAGCGCCTCGACTGAACGCCTTGCCGAGCCGCATGCTTCGCAAGCCCGGCCGACCCGGCCCCTGCATCTGCACCGATTGCCGCTGCGCAGACCTGGCCTTTCACCCAGAGTAGACCGTGTATTTCTGCAAAGAGGTGAAGCGATGAGAGTCAGCGAAGTCATGACGAAAAACCCCGCCGAAGTCACCTCCGACGCCTTTATCGTCGAGGCGGCGAAAAAAATGAAGGAACACGATACGGGCTTCATTCCGGTGGTCGACTCGTCGAATCAGAACAAGCTGGTGGGCGTGATTACCGATCGAGATATCGCCATTCGTGCGGTTGCCGAAGGCGTCGACGTTCACAATGCCAAGGTGTCGTCGTACATGACGCGAAACAACCTGGTTTCGGTGGCGCCCGATACCGACCTGTCACGTGCCGCCGCCATCATGGCCGACAGGCAGGTGCACCGCCTGTGCGTGGTCGACAACGACCGCATGGTGGGCGTGGTTTCGCTGGGCGATCTGGCCGTTACCGACGAAGAAGAAGGAGGCGAGGCCCTCGAAGGAATTTCGCACGGCGCCAAAGCCGAGGGCCGCAGCCCCACCGCCGGCGAGCGGGCCCGTCCGAACCCCTGAGCGCGGCCCGCCCCGCAGACACGGGCGACGATAACCGTTTCGGAATTCGTCGCCTTTTCTATTTCTCGAGCGGCCAGGGGCCGACGGCCGGCCACGGCGGTGCCGAGGTGAAGGTCATGCGTTCGTCCCGGGTCGGATGTTCGATGGTGAGCGAGCGGGCGTGCAGGGCAATGGCCCGCTCGTTGCCGAAGGAACGTGTGGCGCGATAGCGCAAATCGCCCACAATCGGATGCCCGGCGTGTGAAAACTGCAGTCGTATCTGATGGTGACGACCGGTGCCCAGTTCGACCTCGACCAGCGACATGCCCCCGGCTTCGGCGAGGCGCCGGTACTTCAGGTGTGCCTCCTGGCCGCCCTCGGTCACGATGCGGGCGAAACGGTCGCGCCGCTTGATGCGGCCCCGTAATTCTCCCTCGCCCTGGGGCCTTCCTTCGACGAGCGCCCAATAGATTTTCGAGGTGCTGCGCGAGCGGAACTGCTCGGCCAGCCGAGACGCCGCCTTCGACGTGCGGGCAAAGGCAACGACGCCCGACACCGGGCGATCGAGCCGGTGCACCAGACCCAGGAAAACATTGCCGGGCTTTTCGAACTCGATGCGCACCCATTCGCGCGCGGCATCAAGCAGCGATACGTCGCCGGTATTGTCGCCCTGCACGAGCATGCCGGCCGGTTTGTCGACCACGAGCAGGTGGTTGTCGACGTAAAGAATGCGCCCGGCCACCAGCGACGCGGGGTTTGCAGAGATTGAATTTGACAAGGCAAGGCCTTTTGCTTTCACTATGAAGATGCCCTCGAATCAGACTTATTCTACCAGTCGGCCGAGCAAAGATCGGCTCGTCGACATGATGGCCGGCGCCGGCATCAAGCTCACACATCGCCAGGCCGACCAGTTCTGGACGTACCATCAGTATCTGCGCGAACGTAACGAAGCGCTGAACATGACGCGCATTTACGAGTTCGACGCGATGGTGGTCAAGCTCTACATCGACAGCGCCATTGTCGGAGAGCTTGTCGATTTGCCCGACGAATTGCTCGACATCGGCACAGGGCCGGGATTTCCGGGCCTTCCCCTCGCGATTCTGCATCCCCAGGTACATTTTCTTCTCTCCGAGGGTCGACACCAACGCAACCAGTTCCTGCGCGAGTGCGTCGACAAGCTGGGCCTGAAAAACGTCGAGGTGCTGGGGCACCGCATCGCCCCCGACTATGAACGTCAGGTGGGCGGCGTCGTTACCCGGGCGGTCGAAACCATTCCCGAAACCCTGCAGCGGGTACTGCGCTGCACCCGGCCGGGTGCGCGAATCATCTTCATGAAAGGCCCCGAGTGCGAAGACGAATTGCGCCAGGCCGAAAAATACCAACGCTGGTACGGGTTGACCGCCGACATTCCCTATCGCCTGCTCGACACCGACAATCGTCGGCGGCTGGTCGTTTACGAACGCAACGACGTACCGGCCCCACGCCCGGTCGAAACGCCGCCCATTACCAGTGCCGACAACGCCCGCTTCCGCACCTGGAAAACGCTGCTCACGACCCGGGGAATCCGTAAGGAAGGGCTTTCGATTGCCGGCGGCAAGGCTGCCCTTGAAATTCTGCAGCACGAGCCCGATGCGGTCGACGTGGTGTTGCTGCGCGAAGGCATGAAAACCGTGCCCGAGGCCACAGGTTTTCCGGCGCTCGCGTTGAGCCGTGATTTGTTCGCGATGGTCGATGCCGCCGGCACGAACCTGCCCCTCGTCATCGTCAAGGTGCCCACGTTCGACACGTGGAAGGGCGAACGGGACGGCCTTCCCGACCGCTGCGTTCTGCTCGACCTGAAGGACCCCGGCGAACTGGGGGCGGCGGTGCGCAGCGCCGTGCGCTTCGGGGTGCCCGACGTGGTACTGCTCGCCGAGGCGGCGCACCCCTTTCACCCCCGTGCCCTGCAGGCCGCGGGTGCGACGGCCTTGCAGGCCCGCTACCTGCGCGGTCCCGCCGTGAACGACCTGCCACCCGGCATGCCCGGAGGGGTACATCTGGCAGGACCGGCAGACCGCCCTGCGCCCCGTGCCCGCCTTCTGCTCTCGGCCCGTCCATCGCCATGGCCCCAATCGGGGGTCGCTCACGACCTCGAGGTCGAACCCGGCGCGTTGCTGGCCGCAACCCTGGCGAAAGCCCCGAGTTGAGCTTTCTCGCCCGCTCCATTCTGCCCGAACAGAAGACGCGTCGGCGTCGTCGAAAATAGCATTGCCTGCCCCCGTTGACGTTTTCCTTCGACTGTCCTATAGTCGGCTGAAACAGCGAACGGAGGCACCATGGTATATCCTGTCTGGGTCGGCCGGCACGGCGACCGGAACTTCGAACTCTACCTCGGCAGACACTACCCCGATGGACGCGGCCATCTGCAGGTGGCCCGTTTCGCGTCGGAGGTCGATGCGACATCGGCCCAGGCACTCTGCAATGGGTTGGAGGCCCGGGACAAGTACGAAGCGCGCATGCTGATGCGGGAGCGGCTGCGCGCGGCCGGTCTCTGAAGGAGCACATCCCGTGCCGGGGGGGTGTGTTTCCGGTGGAAACGCACTCCCCTTTTTTCTCCGCTCCACTTGCGGCTATCCCGATATAATGGCGTCAGAACGCGAGAAGATGCTGGGGGGCGAGTTCTACGACCCGCACGATGCCGAATTGGCTTCCGCCCGCAGCCGTGCCCGTGCAATATGCAGCGAAATCAACCGGGCCGCACCGACCGAAACCGAAAGCCAACGACGACTTATGCGTGCTCTCTTCGGATCGGGCGGCGACACCGTCTGGCTGCAACCGCCTTTCTTCTGCGATTACGGTTCGAACATTTACCTGGGCGAACGGGTTTTCCGCAACTTCAACTGCGTGGTGCTGGACGTGTGCGAGGTGCGCATCGGCGACTTTTCGCAACTCGGCCCGGCTGTGCAGATACTTACGCCCCTGCACCCGTTCGACGCGCGTTTGCGGCGCAAGCAGGAATTCGGCAGGCCCATTGCTATCGGCAACGACGTGTGGATAGGCGGGGGCGCGCTTATTCTACCGGGCGTGCGAATCGGCGACGGCGCCGTCGTCGGTGCGGGCAGCGTGGTTACACGCGACGTGCCCCCCGGGGTGCTCGCGGCCGG
Organism: bacterium; assembly: GCA_041687475.1. GTDB lineage: Bacteria > J088 > JAWLBW01 > JAWLBW01 > JAWLBW01 > JAWLBW01. The sequence goes on along the minus strand of JAWLBW010000296.1, from coordinate 1,416 downwards.
CAATCCCTGTCGCGTGATACGCTCGCTGACATGAGGGCCGTGCAGCACGGCTGCGCGCGGTCGACCGACATAGTCGTCCGTCGCCCGAAAAAGTACCGGACCAATATTCCTCATGTTGCGGGCGGGTTGCGCGGTGGGCCCCCATGTCGCGTGGGCACACACGTCATTGACAGTTTGCGGCGTAGTCAAACGCCGGCCATGAACGGGCAAAGAAGTCATGGGGAAGCACGGTTCCCCGGGGGCGAGTAGCAACGCTCTGCGTCTCGGCGTCTCCGTGTACCCCCCCCCCGACAACCGTACAGCACGGGCTCGCCCATCGGACATCGGTCACCGGGCATTCCGCGCCGCAGGCGCGGTTCAGGCGGGAAGCAGGCCAAGTTCAGGCAGGAAGTTCGACGTGATTGTCGGCCAGGCTCGCGAACGCCTTGATCGGCGTAAGGTGAATGACCTGCGTGTGGCCGGCGAGACGCTTGAGTACCTTGCCCACAACGCCGCGACGCTTGTCGTCGAGCGGGCCGAAGGGGTCATCGACGACAAGGGGAAACCGGCGTGTGGCAAAGACGATTTCCAGAATCGCGGCGCGCAGGGCAAAAGCCACCGAGACTCGCGCACCGTCGCCCAACGCGGCCAGTGTGGTTTCGGCGCCACCGAAGTCGGCCCGCCGGAACACCGGTTCACTACCGGGGCGCAGCTCGACCGGGTGAAATCGGCCGGGGCTGATGGCGTTCAGGTACATGTTGAACCTCTCGCCCACCAGTTGTGCGAATTCTTCTTCGCTGCGGCGTGCGGTTTCGGCCCCGACTTCGAGAATGCGGGCGATACCCGTTCCCTCGCCGGCCGTGCTCGAAACCATCGCCATGCCGGGCGCAGCCATGGCAGGCGACATGGCCGCAGCCCCCCCGCTGTCGCGCAGGGTCACAAGGCGCGTGAGTTCCTGGTCAATCTGGTGAATATCGCGGGTAATGGCCCCGGCATTGCGAAGTTCTTCTTCAAACAACGCCACTTCGGCTTCCTGCCGCTCGAAATCGGCCTTCAGCCTGGTTTCGTCGCCGACAGATTCCGAAAACGCCTTCCACTCCTGCTCATGCTCGCCGCGCTTCTGCTTGAGCTGCGTGAGTTCGCCGGCCAGTTTGATGAGGTCCTTGGCATCAATGACCTTCAGCACGCGAACCAGTTCCTGAATCTGACGGGTCTGCTCGTCGAACTCGCGCTTGGCTTTCTCTTCCTCTGCGCACTTCTGCTTATACCGCTTATCGGTGTCGGCAAAGGAAGCCGTCAACTTGGGATACACCCAGAACAGCAGGTATCCGAGCCATGCGAGCGCACCGAAGCCGACCAACGATAGAAAATACAGCTTGGTAAAAAAAGGCAGGCCGAATCCGATAAGGGCCGCCGCCGCACCACCGAGAAAAAACG
>JAWLBW010000295.1:0-5890 GCA_041687475.1 bacterium | reverse complement strand
ACATACTCATCGGCACGCATCGCCTGTTGCAGAGCGACGTAAACTTCAAGGACCTGGGGTTGCTGGTCGTCGACGAAGAGCACCGGTTCGGCGTCAAGCACAAGGAAAAGATCAAGCAGCTCAAGAAGACGGTCGATGTGCTGACGCTTACGGCAACGCCCATTCCCCGTACGCTGCATCTGTCGATTCTCGGTTTGCGCGACCTTTCGATCATCGCAACCCCGCCGCGCGATCGGTTGGCGATTCGCACCTATGTGACCTCCTTCGAAGACAGCGTGCTGCAAGAGGCCATACGACGCGAGCTGCGGCGCAAGGGGCAGATCTTCTTCATTCACAACCGCATCGACTCCATTTACGCCATGGCCGACCGGGTGCGCGAGCTCGTGCCCGAAATACGCATGGAAGTCGCGCACGGCCGCATGAAGGAAACCGAGCTCGAAAACATCATGCTCCGTTTCCTGCGCCACGACTTCGACCTGTTGCTGTGCAACACCATCATCGAGAGCTGCATCGACGTACCCAACGCCAATACCATGATCATCAACCGGGCCAACCACTTCGGCCTGGCCGAGCTTTATCAGCTGCGGGGAAGGGTGGGTCGCTCGAACCAGCGGGCCTACGCCTACCTGGTCATCGAATCGGAACAGCAGCTTTCGCCCGAGGCCCGACAGCGGCTCGAGGTCATTCAGAGCTTCGCCGAGCTGGGCAGCGGCTTCAAGGTGGCAGCCCACGACCTGGAAATCAGGGGCGCCGGCGACATTCTGGGCAAGAACCAGTCGGGCCAGATTGCGGCGGTGGGCTTCGACCTCTACACCCAGTTGCTCGAGCAGGCCGTGCACGAGATTCGCGGCGAGACCTATATCGAGCGCCCCGAGCCCGAGCTGAACATTCACTTTCCGGCGTTTCTGCCCGAGCGGTACATGCCCGACGTGGGCCAGCGCCTCGACTTCTACCAGCGACTCTCGCGGCTCGGCTCCGAAGACGACGCCGACCGTATCGCCGCCGAGCTGGCCGATCGATACGGCGATGTTCCCGACGAGGCCCGGCAATACATCGAGGTTTCGCGCCTCAAGGTCCTTCTGCGGCAGCTGTACGTGCGCTCGCTCGACATTACCGTCGACAAGGGCGTCGTGCGCCTCGACCCGGCCACACCGGTCGACCCGGGCAAGGTCGTCGAGATGGTGACCCGCGAGTCCGATTCGGTGCGCCTCGTCGGGGGCGACAAGCTCGTTTACACCCTTGCCGCCCGCCACCCGCTTGATGCCGTAGAAACCCTTCACGGCAGGTTGCGTGAGCTGATAAAGCTCTGTTAAGATTTAGCTTCTTTTCACCTACAGGAGTTCATTCGAATGGTTGCTCTGAGGAATGTGTTGGTTGCCTCTGCGGCCGTCGCCGTGCTGACGACCGGCGTAGCGTGCAGCAAGGGGGCTGGTACCGAGAAGAAAAGCGGCAAGGTCGTTGCCCGTATCGATAGTGTCGAGATCACGACCGGAGAACTTCAGGAAGAACTCGACAAACTTCCGCCGTATCTCAAGGGACGTGTTGCGACGCCCGAAGGCCGCCGCGAATTCCTGGAAAACCTGCTGACCCGTCGCGCCCTCATGCTCGAGGCCGAAGACCTGGGTCTCGAGAAGGATCCGCAGATCGCGCGCCAGATTACCGAGTACAAGGAACGTCTCATTCTGCAGAAGCTCATGCAGGAGAACATTCCGAAGGAACCGCAGATTACCGACGAAGATCTGCAGGCGTACTACGACGAACACGCCGACGAATTCAAGGTCGGCGAACAGGTTCGCGCCCGTCACATTCTGCTGAAGGTCGACGCCAAGGATGCGGGCGACAAGCGCGCCGCCGTTCGCAAGAAGGCCGAAGACCTGCTCAAGCGCGCCCGCCGGGGTGAAAACTTCGAGAAGCTGGCCAAGGAACACAGCGAAGACGGCAGCGCCAGCCGCGGCGGCGATCTGGGCTTCTTCCCCCGTGGCCGCATGGTCGAAGAGTTCGAGAAGGTCGCCTTTGCCATGACCAAGGAAGGCGAAATCAGCAACCTGGTCGAGACCAAGTTCGGCTACCACATCATTCAATTCGTCGGCCGCCAGCCTGCCAAGGAAAAGAGCTTTGAGGAAGCGAAGGAACAGATCCGTCGCCGGCTCGCCCCGCAGCGCCAGCGCGAAGGCTACCAGACCTTCGTCGACAACGTGAAGCAGAAGCACAAGATTACCATTCAGGAAGACGTGCTTGCTTCGCTGGGCGCCGACAAGGACGAGAAAGCGGCGGTCAAGCCGGCCAAGGCGCAGGTACCTGTCGATACCGACGCCGAATAATCGACGCGTCGTAGAATTTACGGGGAGAACGGCGTCGCGCCTTCTCCCCGTTTTTCTTTGCCGCGACCGGGCAAGTGCCGGTAAGCCCACGGGGGCGTAGGGCACGTCGGGCGCGGGCGTAGTATGATAAAGAGTTACGTCGCTGCGCAACCCGTTTCATGAAGTCATCGTCACTTTCCATCATTCGTTTCGTACTGACGGCCGTGGTTCTGACCGTCACGGCCGCCGCCTGTTCTCCGAAGGAGAAGGAGCCGGTTGCCGTGGTGAACGGTCAACCGATCACGCGCGGCGAGTTCGAAGCCGAGCTTGCCCGCGTCAGGGGCACCACCGGCTCGGTCGCCTTTCACGGCGAGCTGCTCGAAAACCTCAAGGCGAGCGTGCTTGACCAGATGATCGAGCAGCGGCTTGTGGCCGAGCAGGCACGCCAGTACTCCGTGGCCGTTTCCGATGCCGAGGTCGATACCCGCATGGCCGAAATTGCCGCCGATTATCCGGCCGGCGGGTTCGACAAGGCCGTGCGCGACAACTCGGTCAACCTGAACGAGTTCCGCGAGCAGATTCGCAACCTGCTGCTCATGGAGAAGGTTATCGATGGGGTGCTGCGGCAGCTCATCGAGCCCGACGAAGAAGAAGTGCAGCGCTTTTACCGCAAACACATCGGCGATTTTACCGAGCCCGAGCGGGTACACGTGCGCCAGATTGTGGTGCAGTCGCGCGAAGAAGCCGAAGCCCTGCGTTCCCGTATTCTCAAGGGCGAGAAATTCGGCGAGCTTGCCGCCCAGCACTCGCTCACGCCCGACCGTGACGAGGGCGGCGACATCGGCACCTACGCACGCGGCCAGATGCCGCCCGAATTCGACGTCGCCTTTACCCTGAAGCCCGGCGAACTGAGTCCGGTCGTACCGTCGCCCTACGGTTTTCACATTCTGTCGGTGGTCGAACGCCTGCCCGCGCGCATTCTTACTTTCGAAGACGTACGCGACACCGCCCGAACCCGACTGGCCCACGAGCGCACCGAGCGAGCCTACCAGAACTGGTTGAGCGAGCTGCGGCAGGAAGCCCAGGTGCGAATCTTTCCCAAGGTCATAGCCCAGATACAATGAGAGCTTCACGCATGCCCAAGATTACGCTGCGCGTTCCGGCCCTGGCCCTGGCTGCCGTTCTGTTCGGCGCCCCGCCCGTTGTGGCCGCCGAGGTGGTCGATCGACTGGCCGCCATCGTCAACGACGACGTCATTCTACTTTCCGAGCTGCGTGACATGCGCGAGCAGGTACGGCGCGAAGCCGCTCTCTCGGAATTCGACACCCCGATGCCCGACGACCGCGAGCTGCTGCAGCGCCTGATTGAAGAGAAGCTGGTCGAGCAGGAAGCCGCGCGCCTGCACATCGAGGTTACCGAAAAGGAAATCGAAAAGGCCATTGCCGACGTGCTCCAGGCCAACCGGCTTACCCTCGACGATCTCAAGATGAGCCTGGCGCAACAGGGCGTAAGCTATGAGGAATACCGCCAGCGCATTTCCGACCAGATTCAACGCCTCAAGCTCACGAGTCGCACGGTCAGCAGCCGCGTTTCGGTCGACGACAACAAGATGCAGGCCTACTACTCGGCCAACCGTGAAGACTTCGTCGAGCCCGAGCGCGTGCACCTGCGACGCATCTTCTTTCCCCACGCCGAAGACTACGACGCCATGGCCGAGGCCCGCCGGGTGCGCAAGCTTGCCTCGGACCGTCCGTTCGCCGATCTGGTTACGGCCGTGACCGATGCCGGGGGCGACATCGCCGACATGGGCGAACTCTCGCTCGTCGACCTGCGCCGTGACTACGTACAACGTGTTCACAAGCTTGCAGAGGGCGCGTGGACGGAACCGTTTTCGACCGGCGAAGGCGTGCATTTGCTGCAGGTGGCCGAGCGCGTGCCCGAGCGCTACCGCTCGTTCGACGAGGTCAAGCCCGAGATCGAGCAGCGCCTCAGCCGCGAAGAAGCCGAGCGCCAGTTCACCGAATGGGTGCGCGAGCTGCGCGAGAACAGCCACGTCCGAATCATGCTGTGATGGACGGTGGTCGTCGGACGTCCGTCGTCCGAGGGGAACCCCCGACCGTGAACCCCCGAGCTCACGTGCCCCCTGAAAGGGGGCCTCGGTTGGCTCTCTCCGGACCTGCACGGTTTCCCTTGGGCAAATCGTCGAGCCGGAGGGCAGGGCTACGGTAAGCCCTGGGGAACGTCGGTGCGTGTACGTTGGAAATGTGAAGCCCGGAGGGGTGACTCAAGATTTCCCCGGGGTAAAACCCTGGGCTCGTCATTGTGTCCTCATCGTTGGCGTGTCGTCATAGATGGTCCAGCCCGAGTCGCCGTCAGGCGCCCCCTCACCGTCCTCTCAGTCTCGATGTGCATCCTGCCTGCTCTTCCTGGATGACTCCTCCGTAGGTCTTTTTTCTTGCCCTACGCCAGGTAGTGGGCTACAAAGTAGGGCATACCCCTCTTTCTGGAGCTTCCACCCATGCTCGCTCGGCTGTCGCCCGTCCGATTGTTTCCCCGTATCCGCTTCGTTCTGTCGGCCATCCTTATCACCGTAAGCGCGGCCTGCGCCGCCGACCCGGTCGACCTGGTCGACGAGGGCGTGTGTGCGGGCGTCACGCCGGGCGAGGTCGACACCTTTGCCGAAATCGGCGCGACCACCGAAGGCATTGCCTTTTCACCCGACGGCCGCCTCTTCATCTCGACGTCGACCAGCGTCAAGGAACTCTCGCCCGACGGCACCGTCGCGCATGGCATCGACGTACCCAGCGCCCTGGGCCTTGCGTGGAAGGACGACGCCCTGTACATCGCCGGTTTCAACACCGACGAGGTGTATCGCTGGGTACCGGGCGAAGAGCCGGTGACCTTCGCCACGGGGCTTACCAAGCCGAACTTCATCACGGCCACGCCCTGGGGCACGCTGCTTGTCTCCAACGACTTTGCCCCCGAAATTTACGAAATCGATGGGGAAGGTGAGGTCGCGATGTGGAGCACCGCCGTAGCTTCCCCCAACGGCATGGTCTTCAGCGCCGACGGCAGCGAGCTGTATGTGGCCACGACTTTCGAGGAACCGGGCCTGTATGTCGTCAGCGTCGCTGACGGAAAAGCGGGCGACGTGCGGAAGCTGGCGACCTTCACCACGGGCGAAGCCCCCGACGGCATCGCGCTCGACGCGCAAGGCGGGGTATGGGTTGCGTTGAATGTTGCGAAGAAGCTCGTACGCGCTACCGCCGATGGCGAGGTCGAGACCATGGCCGAAGAGCTCGTCTTTCCGGCCAGTCTTGCGTTCGGACAGGGAGAATTTGATGCCTGCTCGGTCTACGTTACCCAACTGTTCGGCAAGGGCGTGCACCGCGTCACGGCGGGGGTGACGGGCGAAGCGTTGTTCGGGGAAGAGGCCCCCGGCGAGAACCTATGATGACGTGAGGTAGAACTACGACCCGGGGGCGGGTCGATATCTGTCGCTGGATCCCAAAAGAGAATTCGACTACTCGTATGTCGGTGGGAACCCAACTAATGCAGTTGACCCGAGGGGGGAAGCGTTGTTGTGGGGT
>JAWLBW010000294.1:0-5939 GCA_041687475.1 bacterium | reverse complement strand
GATGAACATGGCCTACGTTCCGGTCCGCCGGCTTTCCAGCCGGCTCTGCCAGCTGCCATCTGCCAGATATGACAACCGTCATGACGGTTCCGGCCCGGCCTTGATACGGTAGCGTTCGTCGCGCACCCGTTCTTCAAATCCGGCCGGAGGTCGATGTGTCACGCCCTTGGGGCTCAAAACTATACCGCATCAGCAGCGCGCTTCTGCTCTTCGAGGTCGTTTCCGGCCTCGTAAGCTGGAGTGCGGCCGGCGACGGCTATTTCGTCCAGGCCTTCATACTCTTTCACCTGGTTGTCGGTGTGGTGGCCGGTGCACCGGCCGTGTTGTTCTACGTCAAGCACTGGCGCGAGGCGCGTCGGTGGCATCCCTCGCGTCGCGTCAGCACCGAGGGACACGTCGGCGGCCTGCTTCTCGTACTCGCAACCGGCACCGGGATCGCCTTGCCCTGGGCGGTCCGAAGTGCATACGGTTCGGGCGTTTATTGGGTCCACGTTCTGAGCGCGCTCGCCGCAACCGCATTCATTGCCTGGCACGTCGGCGCATCCTGGTACAAACACCGCGCGAGGGAGAGGGCCAAAGGCAGCCGGGCCGTGCAGCAGGGCTTACGCAACGTTCTCGCGATCACCGCAGGCGCGGTCGTCGCGACCGTGCTGCTGGGCGCAGCCTGGCAAACCCGGGAAAGGCCCTACTTCACGCCCGCAAGCTACGCCATGCCCTACGGCGAGTCGCCCTTCGCGCCGAGCTTCACCCAAACGCCCGACAACCGCTTCATCCGCGAGGAAGCGCTCGCCGGGTCGGGCGGATGCGGCCGATCGGGTTGCCACGAGCAGGTGCGGCACCAATGGGCCGCTTCGGCCCACCGGTACGCCGCCGATAACCCGTTCTTCCGTCACGCACTCGACTTGATGGAGGCAGAAGAGGGCAAGAACGCGACCCGGTACTGCGGCGGCTGTCACGACCCCATCGCCCTGCTGTCGGGGCAGATGGACGTGAACGCACCGGCCCGCGAAAGCGCGGGCGAAGGAATCTCGTGCGTCGTCTGTCACGCCATCGAGCTCACCGGCCCCCCCGAGGGTACGGGCGGCTACCGTGTGGTTCCCCCCGAGCGCTATCTTTTCTGGAACGCCGACGGAGGCGTCGGTGCATGGCTGCATGAAGCCCTCATTCGCATGAAACCCGAGGGGCACGCGCGCATCTTCAGCCGTCCCGAATACAGCGAAGGCGAATATTGCGCCGTCTGCCACAAACAGTCCATCGACGTCGTCACCAATCACGACCGCTGGCTACGCCTGCAGGATCAGTACGATTCATGGTTGCAGAGCGGCTTCTCGGGGGCCTCGGCCTTCGCCCGTGAAACGCCCGAAATGAAGACATGCAACGACTGCCACATGCGCCTCGCATCGGCCGCGAACGAACCCGGCGCACGGAACGGGAAAGTCATGTCGCACCGCTACATCGCCGCCAACACGGCCTTGCCCGTTTTCTACGGCCATCCGAAGCAGCTCGAAGAAACCATCCGGTGGCTGCAGCGAGACGAGCTGCTGGTCGAAATCCACGAACGCTTCCGCGAAGCGCATCCGGGGGAAAAACGAGCCGCCCGGGTGGAATTCGATGTGGTCGTCACCAACCGCATCGGTCACCGCTTTCCCACGGGTCCACTCGACCTTTACGAGGCTTGGCTCGCGGTCGAAGTCGAAGATGCAGAGGGAAAGATCGTCTACACCAGCGGTGACCTGCAGAAAAACGGCCATCTCGACCCCCAGGCCCACCAATTCATCGCGCCCCCCATCGACCGGCAGGGTAACTGGCTGCGACGTCACGATCTGTGGAGTGCGCACGTCAAGGCCTACAACCTGTCGATTCCGGCCCTCGAACCCGAGCTCGTGCGCTTCGCCGTCACGCTTCCCGCGGAGGCCGCGCCCCCCTTCCGCGTCTCGGCCCGCGTGCGGTACCGGCGGTTCAACCGATGGTACACCGAATGGGTGCTGGGTAAGGACGCGCCTCGCTACCCCATCGTCGACATGGCCCGGGCAGCCAGCGCAATCGATATGTCCGAGCCCACCGTGCCGCGGGGAGAGGGCCGGCTGCGCTATGCACGAGCACTCTTCCGCAAACAGGAGTTCGACCGGGCCGCGACTCTCATGCGCGAGCACCTTCGCCACGCCCCCACCGACACCACGGCGCTGCTCGATCTGGCCGAGGTTGAAATGGCACGGGGTTCCCTCGACAGCTTCGAAGCGGCCGTTTCCCTCCTTGCGGCTGCCTATGAGGTGAACCCGGCAAATTCGCGCACACGCGCGTTGTTGGCGACGGCGCGACGCAAACAGGGCCGTTTCGACGAAGCGCTGCACCTTTTCGAGAAGCTGAAACAGGAGTTTCCGAAAGACGTGCGCATTCTGAACGAAGTCGGGTACACCTACTGGCTGATGGACGACCCCGAAAAAGCCCTGCCGGCCTACGCGCGATCGCTGCAGGTCGACCCCGAGCAAGCCGTTACTCACTTTCGCCGTTCCCTCGCCCTGGCCGCGCTGAACAGATCGAGAGAGGCCGACGAAGCGATGCGGCTGTACGAAAAGTACCGAAACCGGCCCGAAGCCATTCGAAATGCGGCCCCCTTCTTCACCGAACATGACTGGGCGAAACGCGAGCACCAACTCCAGCACGTTCACCGATCGGAGCCGATACCATGAGAGGCCTGCGTCTGCCCACCGCCGCACTTCTGGCAATCGCCGTTATTGCCGCCGCCGTTTTCCTGGCGAACCATGCTCCCGAGGGGGAAAACCGGTCGACCCGGAACAGCGGGCAGAGCCGGGCGATGTCGCCCGGTGCCGACAACGAAGCGTCGGCCCGCACCCCGGCCGCCGATTCACCCACGGGCGTATCGCCGTATTTCGCTCGGGTTCCCGTCTCGGCGAAAGGACTGACCGACGACGCGTTCGATGCTCTGTGGCAAGCCGAAGACCGGGACCTGTACCGGCGCGAGTGGACCGCGCCCGAAATCATCGAACGACCGCTCGGGCCACAGAAGAACGCACAGCCCGCATTCGACGCCGAACCCGACGGCCTCGTGTACGAAAGCGATCTCGGCCCCGACCGGCTCGGCTTCGACACCCTGCCCTACGCGGGCGTGGCGGCGGGCGACCTGAACCACGACGGGCTGCTCGACCTTGTCGTCTCGAAAATCTCGCGTCCGCTCGGCGTCTTTCTCAACGATGGGGGAAAACGATTTGTCGAGGTAACCGCCAACCTCTTCGACGGCGAGCCGCCCGCCGACATCGAATGGGTGTCGCTGGCCGACATGAACAACGACACCTGGCTCGACCTTTTCGTCGTCTACGCCCAATACCCTGCCCCCCGACCGGCACGTATTTTCCTCTACGACCCGGCAAGCCGCAGGTTCGCGGCCACGGCCGATGAATTCGGCGTCGACCGGCGCTCGATAGGTGGGGTCGCCTTTCACGACCTGAACCGCGATAAGCGGCTCGATTTCTACCTTTCCTGGGGCATAGACTGGCACCGGCCCGACCTCAAGTATCTTGCCACCCCCTTCCGCGACGAATTCTATCTCAGCGCCGCCGCAGGTGGTTGGCGCAATGCTTTTGAAGAGGTCTTTCCACCGGACTTCCTCCGTCACGACTACGTCGGCATGACCGCCGGCTTCTTCGACGTAAACCGTGACGGGCATGTCGACTTCCTGCTCGGCAACGATCTGATGGACCCTTCCTTCTTCCTGCCGGGAACGGGAGAAGGTTTCGCCGACCAGGTCGAAGGAAGCGTGGCGGCGAACGTGGTTCATTCCATGTCGTGGCTCGCGGCCGATTTCGACGGCGACGGAAGACTTGATCTATGGGAAAACGGCATTTCCCACAGTCAGACCGGTTTCGAACGCGCCATCTCGGCCCAGGGTGACGATGCCCTTTCGCCTCCCGAGGGTGCGGGACTGGTCGACGAGCTGGCCCATCTCTCCCACGCCTACAAGCGCGTATACCGCGACAGAAAGCGCGGCAAGAGCCTCGACATTTACCAATGCGAGGGTTACCGGCATCGCTACACGAAGGCTCTCTGCGCCGAGCTGCGCATGCTTCAGCAGGGCTGGGAACAACGGCAGATCGACGTCTGCCGCGAGATTCTCAATGGGGCCACGCGAGCCCACTGCCTGCGAAACCTGCTGGTCGGAGGGGCCGAGGAAGACGGCGCCGAAGCCGGAATGGCCCTGGCTCGCGCACGTTTCGGGTCACAAGCCGGCTCGCCCCCGCAACAGCGGCCGAACGTTCTGCTGCGCAACACCGGAAGCGCATGGCAATCGCACCCGCTCGGCACATCGGCCGCCTACACGGGGTGGAGCTGGGCAGCGGTGCCCTTCGACGTCAACAACGACGGTTGTCTCGACCTCTACATCGGCACCGGCTTCGCCTACGAATCGCTCGACGCCGACCGGCTTCTGATTCAGGCCTGCAATTCAAAAGCGGTCCGTTTCGACGATCTGGCCGCCGCCTGGAATGTCGACCAACTGCACGACGCCCGCGGCGTGATCATTGCAGACTTCGACAACGACGGCGATGGAGACCTTGTCGTCAACTCCTTCATGGCGCCCGCGGCGTTTTTCCGCAACCTGAGCGGCGGCCGGTCTCTCAGTGTCGAGCTGCGCTCACACACCGCCAACTACTACGCCATCGGCGCCATGGTCGAACTGCAGACCACGCTTCGAACGCAGGTGCGCCCGATCAGCCACGGGGGCACCTGGAACGCGGCCGCCCCTACCGTCGCTCACTTCGGACTCGCACCGAACGAGAAGCCGCTGCGTATGCAGGTCTTCTGGCCGAACGGCGGCCGCTCCGAAACGAGTGACATCGAGGCCGGCATGCATTACGTCGTTTACGAGTGATCGTTCACCCCCGTCGCCGACTGTCGGAGCCGTCGCGCAGGCTCCATCCGCCGTTTTTTCGCCTCGCACCCCGTTCCGGCCCCCGGATGTTCGAAAACGCTGTCGAATCACTGATAAACCGGGCAGTGCTCGACCACCCGACCACCATCTTCTTCGATGTGCTCGGGCAGCCGGCCCGCCTGCACCCCAGACCGGCCTTGCCCCGTTTCGGTCGCAGACGCAGTCGTGAAGCCTTGGCCCCGAACACGCTGCAATTGCAGCCGTAACCGGTTTGCAGTCCATGTGACGCCCATGTGAGAATATACCCCTTCGGTCTCTGTTCGACCGCTCACTTCTTCTCTACCCGAGCCAGGCTTACGTATGTTTCAGAAGCGTTTGTTTTTCACGGCGATCGCGGGCGCGGTACTGCTATGCACCGGCGCCCCCGTCGAAGCGAATTCACGAAGTACCCTGCTCACGGGCCGCGCCCTCGACGCCGTCGATCAGGGCGACACCGCTCGGGCATTGGCGCTGTTCGAGCAGGCCGTGGCAGCCGATCCCGACGATGACGAAGCCCGCCTTCATTATGCCCGTACCCTGCTGCAGGCCGACCGCGCCGAACAGGCGCTGTCCGTGCTGTCGACAACCGACGCCTCGAGTCCACCGCACTTCGAACGCGGCGTCGCCCTGTTCAAGCTGCAGCGTTGGACCGATGCAGAGGGCGCACTGGCCGAAGCCGTGGCAACCTCACCGGAACATGCCGAAGCCCGGTTCTTTCTGGCCCTCTCGCGCTACCGACAGGATCGCTTTGCCGATTCGATTCCCGACTTCGACCTCGCTACGCAGGATGCAGCCTTACGTGCCGACGCTCTTTATATGAAGGGACTGGCCCTGCTGCGCACCGGCGACATGGAGCAGGCCATCGATACGCTGGAAGAGGCGGCCCTTATCGAAGACAGCCCGGCCGGCGAACAGGCCCGCGCCCTGCTGGCTGAAATGCGCGGCCCCGACCAGAAGAACTGGCGCCTTCGGGTAAACCTGCTGCACCAGACCGACACCAACGTTCTCCTTGTAC
>JAWLBW010000293.1:0-5963 GCA_041687475.1 bacterium | reverse complement strand
AGGCCATCACTACTCCCTTGATAAGGAAATAGTCAAAGCCTAAAATTGGGACCCATGTCTTGGCAAATGAGTGGTACCCATGTTTTGACGAACAACCCGGTATCGGAAAGGGGCCCTTCGGAACCACCTTGAGCCAACATGAGCACGTGGTATTCTCCGGTCACCCTGTCGAAGATCCGCCGTGGCGGAAGCTTGTCGAAGGGTGTACGTGCAACCGGTGCGGGCTTCTTTCTACCCGTATCATGGTTCTCCCGAAAGAGGTTCGGTGAGATCTTACGGGCTCGGGTAGACAGCGGCTGACACCTATGTGGCTGCCCGGCTCACGGGGGCCCTTCGTTGCCGCCTCCGGGGTCCTTTACGGGGCCCATGATATCCGGAAGTGATGGTGTATCGACCGGGACAATCGGGATATCGATGTCTGGCTCGGGGTTGTTGGGCAAAACCAACGGAGGCATTTCACCTCCGCCACCGGGGTCGGGTGCCGCGTTTTTCTCGCAATGCCCCTTGGCCGGCTGTGCGACGAAGGCTATGACGGCGAAAAACATGGGGAGCAGACGCATCAGTTCACCTGCGCAAGTGCCCACTTGAGGTGGGGGTTGGTTACGTCGGGTTGGTGTTGGTTCCGATACTCTATCGGGATAGATTCCAGCATTGCCCTGGCTTCCTGATGGGTGTGGGTACCGCCTGCCTGCGCATTCACGGCGAGCGCAACCGCAAGGTAATACTGGGTGCGCTCTTTCATCTCGTCGGCAACCATCCACGCATATTTCTTCTCAAGGCCCGCCGTATCGCGAAGGGTATCGAGTTCGGTCAGCACCTTGTTGCCCGCGGCAATCGCGGCCTTGCTGCTTGAGATGACTTCGGCGTTGTTGCCGAGAATGAAGTGGGCAACGGCACGCCTGTACTGGGCCGATAGAAGGTAGTGGTTCTTGATGATCCGGTAGGTATCTCGGAGCTCGGCGTCTGCGACGGCTTCCATGGAGGTGGCTGTCTGGCGCAGCTTTGTCGCCAACGTGCCTGCCGCCTGACTTCGTGTCGGCTCCGTGTAGACGTGGATTTTCTCGTACTCGGCTTCGACGGCCTTGACGGCCCGTTGAAGCTGGGTAACCTGGCGCTCGGCCGGGGTGAGTGAATCAGATGTTACTTTCTGTACATGCGTGTCAGGCTTAACCGTCTGTACATATGCGGCTCCCCCGTAGATGGCTATGGAGAAGACGGTCACGAAACCCACTACGTACAGGGTGCGGGTCAGGAAGCGCGCCCTGAGCCCAAGCCGATGTTTCTTCAGGGCGTACTGTTCTTTTGCCAGCTCGAAGATCTGCTCGGCGGTCATTCGGGCATCAAATGGAACGTCTGGTTTAAGAAGGCCAATCCACTTTTCTGCGTGTTCCGGATCGTCCATCGCCTTCAGGTAGAGTCTTGCTTTCCTGTTGGCCAGGTAGAGGGCCAGGCTGAGGGCGCAAAGTCCGAGAAAGGCGATCAGGCCGGTCCAGGTCGAAATGCGGCTTGCCGTTTCGGCGATAGGCGTGACCAGTGGGATGATGGTTTCGATGAGAGCCATGACATTTATACCGAAGTCGGTTCACCCAGTGAGGCGTCGTACCGGAGTGTCGAGCCGTCGCTGCGATGCAGCGTGTGTGAGAGGCGGAACGCTCCGTCGGTGCGACGCAGGGTAACGGCGCCGAAGTGATTGTCGAAGCAGAGCTGCCGCCTTCCACTTGTGCCTTCGATGGAGAGACAGGTAAACGTCGTGGCGATCTCGGGCGCGCTTGCACCAAGCAGGCCCGGCGCGTCCTGCGTTGCCATGGGCGTGAGTTTGAAAGGCGTCAGGGTACCGGTGTAGGCGTGTTTCTCTGCATCGGTGGAAGAGCGCATACCACCCGCGCCGAGGTTGCTGTTCTTCGAGGGGCTGGCCGTGCACTGCACCAGGTGTGCGGGAGATACGGTGCGGTCGGCATACTCGATGGCGATGGTGCAGCCGTAGTGAACATCGCCGGACAGAATGACCCCGCGTCCGTATCGCGCCAGGCTCTGGAGCAGCTTGTTGAACGCGGCGAGGTTCGCGGCCCAGGGCTCGTAGTCGACCATGTGGTTCGGCAGCAGATGGGCCGCCACCCGGTGAAGTCGCTTGATGCCCACCGGATCGGCCACCGGAACCGGTGAGACGAGTATGACGAGCCTCGGGTCGCCGGTTGACTGCGTCAGCGGCGCGAGCTCCAGGTCCATTCCGTGTGGGCCCTGCTGAATGAGCTCGGTTGTGAGCTTCGTCGGATAGGCACGCCGCGTACGGGTATCGAGAACGACCACGCGGTGGGCGGGCCCTTCCACGGTGTAATCCCACCGAATAGCGCCTTCACAGGGAAATTGAAGCGTGGTTCGCAGGGGCCGGCAGAAGTTCTCGCCGTCCACCGTGGTGTGGGGCAGGGCCACCGCCGCACTGACGGCAGCATCGGTGTCGTCGGCCTCGAGGGGCTGGGTATCGATTTGCTCTTCGGCTTGTGCCCACGTTTCCACGGCGCCCAGCATGCGGTCGACGTCGGGCGAGGCGGGAACATTTCCCCAGTGCTGGAAAACGGCATATGCGAGCAGGCCATTGCGAATGATTCTTGGGCCGAGCGGCGACCGGTATACGTCTTCAACCCACGAGAGGTCGAGATTCCAGTCATCGGTAATTTCGTGATCGTCGAAGATCATGTAGGTCGGCATATTGGCAAGCACTCGTCGCACGCGTTTGAGGTCGTTACGGCGAAGCGCATGTAGAGCTTTGCGTTGCTCCATGTAACCCGATGGCGCCTTGGTTCCGTAAAGGCTTTCGAACGCGGCCTCGTCGGGAAGCTGCGTCGGCCAGAGAACATCGCTCCACACAAGCAGATACATCAGCGCAAATTCGGTGAAGCCGACGAGGTGGCTGTCGCCCTCGCCCGTAGTAAAGCCCGCCAGCCGTGCCACAAGGTCGGCCCGCATTCCCGGCCGAAGCTCATCGTCATATCGGCCGCCCGGCAGGCGCTCTTGCCAACCGAACACAGATTCCTGCCTGGAAAGAATCAGGTGGAGGAGAGGCGCGGCGACATCGTCGGCATAGATCTGGTCGCCGGTCAGAAACAGCTGCTGCGGCCGCGCCGGGGCAGGCGTCCGTGCGACGAGATCGTCGGCGGCCGCAAGGGCGTCTTTGGCCGGTCCGTGCGGCTTCCGGCACGAGGCATGCAGAATATGCAGGTCGTCGAGATTGGCAGGCGGCGTTACGAAAGACGGTCGCTCGGCGCCGTCGTAGGTAATGTCGACCTGATAGGCCCCGTTGGTCAGAATACCCGGGTCGCGCAGCCCGGCGGTTCGGCCCCCGACTGAAAAGGAGAGGTCGTATTCATAGCGCGTTCCGGGGGCCAGCTCTTCTTCACCGATGGGGGTGGCTGTGACCAGCACGACATGCAGGTGTTTACCGATTCGGCGTGTACGCCCTGTGTGGCGGAGTAGGGACCGCCCATCTTCCGACAGCACGGTAAGGGTTACATCGGCGGCTTCCCGCAAAGCCAGCCAAACCGATGTCTGGTCGCGTTCCACCCGCCGCAGCAGTGGGCCGCAAAGGATAAGGGGAAGAGTCTGGATATCGCGCAGGCCGGGCATGGTTAACTCCTGGTGAGATCGAGGAAACATACCATAATGCCGGGCGGGGGTAAAGCGCTCTGTAATGGGGGGCACCTGAAGGGGCGAGGCCTCCAAGAGCCGCCTGGAAAGGCGGCGGACCAGGGCGCGTGGACGTGACCTGATTTTGGCAATTAATTGCCAAGTGCCGCTAAGTAGCCGGAATCATTGGGGGCCGATTTTGGGGCTGTGCGAAATCGGGGTACCCCCGGGGGGTATGAGGCGTCATTGGGAATCCAGAACTGAACAAGTTATGCGGTGTCGGGGTTGCCATCCCGGAGAATGGAAAGCCACCCCTCCGGGGTTCACATTCTTATGCACGCGTATACCCGGGACTTGCGTCCCGGGCTAAGCGTAAACCGGCCCTCCGGGCCTCTATTGAGGCCAGGCTTGTACTCTTTTTGCGTACGGCTGTACCTCATTTGCGTACATTCGCTTCCGGGTTGCTGCCGAGGTCGCCCTTTCTCTCGCCGGATTTTCGGCAATTAATTGCCAAGTTCCGCTAAGTGGCCGAAATCATTGACGGGTGGTTTTGAGGCTGGATGAAATGGGAGTACCCCCGGGGGGTATGAAGCAAGGGTGAGGGCAACCCCGTGGGCGGCGTACCCTATTCCACCAGTTCCAGTCCCTTGCAGTAATATCGGCTATCGGGACATAAAAACCGGCCTTCGCGGAACTTCCCCGTAGCTACCAACCGTGCAACCACGTCATTGGTCGCATGTACGCTATTGGAACTGGGTACTTTCATTCGCAGCCAGAAGTCGAGGGAGGAGCGTTTGGGATGTTTATGCCAGACACAGGGGTACTGGCCCTGAATGATGTAGTTCCGGCCACTCTGGCGGATATGGTCAATGAGTTCTTCGACGCAGAACCAGTTGAAGCCCCGGGTACGAATGACCGTTCGTTCATGTTTCTCTTCTATTGCATTTCTCCCGATGGAAACGAAAGAAACGGCCCTTCCACGCAGGGAAGGGCCGCTCGAATTGGTCAGGCCGGCAGTACCTCGCGAGAGGCCAGCAGGAGCTCGAATTCGTCGACCACCTCTTTGAGCTTCATGAATTCCTCCAGCATCTCGACAGGAAGGTCGTCATCGAGGTGTTCGGCAATGTAGTCACTGAATTCCTTGATCTGCGGCCTCCACGACTTGCACTTGTTCCGGAAGCCGTTTGAGCGCTGCTCGACGGTCGGTGTTGGTTTGCGCTTCCGCTTCACGTACGGCTTCAGGAAGGCCGCAAACTCCGACTCGCTCATCTGCTCCATCTCGGCCTTCCGCTTCTCATCGCCGTCGAGCACGGTGGTCAGCTTGTCGGGACGTACGTGCACGAGCATGTACCACTTGTTGGCTCCGAGTACGGCGTAGTCGCGTACCAGCTCGGCGTTGGATTCGGAAATCGCCGTGACGCCTTCATAATTGAAAGCGGTGCGGACGCTGATACCGAGTCGCTTGAGCCAGGCGTTGTAGTTCTTTCCCAGGTGGGGTTTGGCTTCCTGGAGAATGCCGCCCAGATGCACGATCTGCTCGACGATATCGCGGTGCAGCTGTCGCTGTCCGCTGCGGAAGCGTTCCTCGAGTCGGAGGATGACGGGGGAGGAGAAGACGGCCGGCTCGTTGGTCGACGGGCTTTCGTCGTCATAGAGCCGCTTTTCGGGGATGTTTTCCCTGGCTTTGGACAGGGCCGAAGCCGCTTTGCTTGGCGCACCACGTTTGATCATAAGGACCTCTCTCGGGAAAGGCCCGGAGCAACTTGTGGAAACCCAGACGAAGGTGAATTACCGGGCGATGGTTTATTGCAGGGACGAATATATGACAGAACGGGGGATGTGTCAACGGGAATCGCGCCTTCGGCGGGGAAGGAAGATAACAGAAGGAAGATGCCAAAAGGAAGATGGGCATGTTGCACGAGCGCAAGTCCCTGGGCCGGCCGGACGAGCACCGTAGGTGCGAGCCCACGGATTACCGTGCCCCCATGTCATTCCACCCGGAGCGAAGCGAAGGGTGGAATCTGTACCTTCCGCCCATACGGAGACATAGCAAAGTTGCACCACCTTGCAGCCGTACTTATTCGGACGTCTGCCGTCGGGCGACGGGCGACTACCGTGCACCCGTGCAGGACATTCGCCGGATGCACGTCGGGCATGCCCCGCAATGTGACATGCTGCGTTGATTGCACTCCGACCGGCGTCCGACGCCCCCCAGCCCCCGGGGCACACGTGCAACCCGGGAGGTTCCTCGCTGCGACGGCCTTCGGCCGTCTCCGCTCGGAATGACGGTGGGCCGGTTATCCGAACCCCCAAACCCCCTCTGCGAGGGGGATTAACTGAAC
>JAWLBW010000292.1:0-6017 GCA_041687475.1 bacterium | reverse complement strand
GAGCTCTTTCTCGACATCATGGGCAGCGACGTGGGCGTGGCCGAGACCATGTTGCGCATGAACGATACGCGCATTCTGGGCCAGTACGTGCCCGAGTTCGGCAAATTGTTCTGCCGCATGCAGTATCAGTTGTATCATCGCTACACGGTCGATGTGCATTCATGCTTCTGCGTGCGTGAGGTCGAAAAGTTGTTCGCCGGCGATCCGGCGACGCCGGAGTACTTTCGCAGCGTGGCTCTGCGTATCAAGGACCGGCAGCTCATGATGCTGGCGGCCCTGTTTCACGACATCGGCAAGGGCAGGGGCCAGGATCACTCGATTCTCGGCGCCCGGCTGGTGAAGGGGGTGGGCAAGCGCATGGGGCTGGAGAAGGACAGCATCGACAGGCTTTCGCTGCTCGTGCGTCACCACCTGACGATGAACAACGTGGCCCAGCGCCGTGACCTGCACGACCCCGACACCATCAACGAGTTCGCGCAGGAAGTCGGCGACGCCGAAAACCTCGACATGCTCTACATTCTGTCGTATGCCGACACCCGGGCCGTAGGCCCCAATGTGTGGAACGACTGGAAGAGCCAGTTGCTGACCGAGTTGTACGAGCGCACGCGCTGGGTACTCGAAACCGGCGACTTCAAGGGCAAGTGGCTGAAGGAAACGGTCAAGAACCGCAAGGCAGCCGTGGTGCGCCTGGCCGAGGAAGAAGCCAGCGATCTGCCGGTCGAAATGCTCATGGAGTCGATGCCCAGCCGCTACTTCATGAACAACAAGCCCGATCAGATGTTGAAGCACCTGAACCTGCTGGCGGCGTTCGGCGAAAAGCCCTTCCAGCTGTGGAAGCAGGAAGGCGCTCGGGGTATAACCGAGGTCGTTTTCATCGGCTACGACCGGCCGGGTTTGTTCAGTCTCGTGTCGGGAAGTTTCCGGGCCTGCGACATGACGATTGTCGACGCGCAGATCAACACGTTGAATGACGGTCACGTGCTCGACGTCTATCGCGTGGCCCCGATGGACGCCGACGACATATCCGATGTACGGTGGAAGCGTCTGCACGAGGTGCTCGACGGCGCGCTGACGGGCAGGGTCAGCCTGGCCGAGGTGATTGCCGAAAAGATCAGTCGACCTTCCTTGCTGAAATCGACATCGGCCGAAGAGGCCGTGCGCATCAAATCGCCCAGGGTCGAAATCGACAACGCCCTGTCGGGCCGCTATACCATCATCGACATCTTTGCCTACGACAAGCTGGGCTTGCTTTACGAGATCACGCGCACCCTTGCCGAGATGGGGCTGACCATTCACCTGGCGAAGGTGGCGACGGCGGCCGATATGGTGGCCGATGTGTTTTACGTCTGCCGGGTCGATGGCGGAAAGCTTACCGACGAGAAAGAGCTGCAGGGCCTGCGCGAACGTATCATGGGCATCATTGCCGCGACCGGGGGGCAGTCGAGGTCGACCGACGCTCAGGGGGCGTAAACGGCTGCGGCGCGAGGGGCCTGTTTATCGGTTGCACGCAGCCAAACACGCCGCCACCACGGTTCGAAACCGAGGGCCCATGCTTCGACGTCGCGACGACGTTCGGGGTGGGCGCGAAGGCGCGACAGGGCCATCTTTCGAACTGCTTCGTCGTCGCTTTCCAGGGCTTGCAGAGCAATGTCCAGCCAGTCTCCGACGAGGGGCCGGCAGGCATGCACGGCCGCGGCCCTGACCCCCGCTTCGGCATGCCCGAGAAAGGCACAGGGCAGTGCCGCTTCCGGCCGATTGCCTTCACCCAGGTAGTGAAGGGCTTTCGCGAGCAGCATCGACGGCCAGTTTTCGAGGCCTGCCCCGGCCAAGGTCCGGCGCAACCGGTTCGGGTCCCACCTTGCACCCACCAATAGCCACGTTTGCGCTGAAGCTTCGGGTGCGGTCGCGGCCTCGCCGATGGCGGAAAAGAGTACGGCTTTCGCCTCGGGTACGACCTCGGCGGGCGCCAGCTTAACCAGAGAGAGAAGGGCGTCGTCGCGCAGTTTCCGGTGCGCCTCGCGGCTCTGCGCAAGCAGAAGGGCGACATGGTCGGCGCTGCCGGCCACGCCGTCGGCAAAAAGTTCTGCATGGGCCCGGGCGTATCTTCTTACGGCCTTCTGCTCGTCTGGCCTAAGCACGTAAAGTTCCCAATCGTTCTGCAGTACGCGCCAGCGCACCGTGCCGTAGTCGTCGGCGCGAACGGGCTCGCGCTTCAAGGCGAAAAAGTAGGGACCGCCGGGTTCAAGCAGGGCGGCATGATCGTCCCACCCGGCGATGACGACTTCGCCGCGCGGGCATGCGCCCGTCACGCATTCATCGATGCGTACGCGCGTGAGACGGGTTTTTCCATGCGGCGAAAAATGGGTAATCGTGGCTTCGACAACGGTTACGAAGGCGCCGACATTCGTCTCGCGCAGGAAGGTGTCGAGTGGCCGGCGCCCGGTTACCAGGTGGGCGTCGACCTGTCGGGCGAGGGGCGGGGTAAGCAGGCAAAAGGCCAGAGAAAGGAAGGCCCACGGCCGGTAAACGCAAGGCATGTGAATAGTGTAAAGGAACGAACACGATGAAAGCGAGCCGCATTGGGCGGGTAATAGGAGTAATCGGAATTGAAGCCGGCCTCACCGGCGCGTTACAATCACCCTTTGGTCGAGCGGTTCGTCCACTGAGCGCACAGAGCTAGCATGCATTTCAATCCCGGTCTCGAAGGCGTCGTCATCGGAACGACCGAGCTTACGTTCATCGACGGTAAGGAAGGCCGCCTTCTCTATCGCGGCTATAACATTCACGACCTGGTCAAGGCGGGCTTCGAGGAAGTCGTATACCTGCTCTGGTTCGGCGATCTGCCCACCAAGCATCAGTACGAGGCCTTCCGCCGTTCACTCGTGGCCGAACGTGCGATACCCGAGCCCGTCATCGACATCATGCGCAAGCTGCCGCCCACGAACGGGCCGATGGAGACGCTGCGTACGCTGGCCAGCACGCTGGCTCACTTCGACGAAGAGGTCAACGACCGTTCCGACGAGGCCAGAAGGCGAAAGGCCGTGCGCATAACCTCGCGCATGGCCACGCTGGTGGCCGCGTGGAGCCGCATTCGCGAGGGCCGGGAACTCATCGACCCCGATCCGTCGCTGGGGCACGCCGCCAACTTTCTCTACATGCTCTCGGGCGAGCGCCCCGACGACGTGGCGGCCCGGGTCTTCGATGAGGTGCTCATTCTTCACGCCGACCACGAGATGAATGCGTCGACCTTTACGGCTCGCGTGATCGCGTCGACGCTTGCCGGCATGTATTCGGCCATCGCGGGCGCCATCGGCGCGTTGAGCGGCCCGCTGCAGGGCGGTGCGAACGTGGGCGTCATGGAAATGCTGCTCGAGATAGGGTCGGAAGCCCGCGCCGAGGCATGGGTACGCGAGCAGCTGGCGCAGCGTCGGCGCATCATGGGGTTCGGGCATCGCATTTACAAGACCGAAGACCCGCGCGCCAGCCATCTGCGGGGCGCCTCGCTTGCCCTGAGCCGTCGCAACGGCGACATGACCTGGTACAACATGACCCGCGAAATCGAAGAGGTCATGAGCAAGGAGCGCGGGCTGTACCCCAACGTCGACCTGTACTCGGCTTCGTGCTACTACCTTCTGGGCATTCCGGTCGACCTGTTTACGCCGGTGTTCGCGGCCAGCCGCATCGCGGGGTGGACGGCGCACATCTTCGAGCAGTGGGGCAACAACCGCCTCATCAGGCCCGAGGGCGAGTACGTGGGCCCCATGCGGCGAACCTTTGTTCCGCTCGACGAGCGCACCTGATTCCTTTCATTTCTTCATCGCGCAGGCAACCATGAGCCACCTACCCATTCCCGAAGTCGATATTCACGCCCTTACACGCGAATGCCGCGCCATTCTGCGCCATCACGGACACGGCATTGCCGTGTTCGACGCCGACGGCACGTTGTGGGCTCCCGACATCGCCAACCGTCTGTGGCGCCGCCTGCTGTTTGAGCGGGCCATCGTCTCGCCGGGCCGTGAAGTCATGAGCGAGGCGCTGGAACAGGCCGGCCTGCCTTCGAGCGGCGACCCGCACGACGATGCGCTGGCCATTTTCGACGCCTACTTCGCCGGGCGCGTCGAAGAAGAGATTATCGTACGGGTAATGATTAACGGGCTTGCCGGCCTTTCCCGCAAGCGTGTCGATGAAATCGTCGACCGGGCGCTCCATACCGAAGTGCCGCCGTTCGCCCTCGAGGCGCATGAAGGCATGGCCGAATTCGTCAAGGAATTGCACGCTTCGGGCGTACGCATCGTCATCTGCTCGGGCTCGCCGGTCTGGGCGGTCGAAGCGGGGGCGCGCGCCCTCGACCTGCCCGTCGAATCGGTCATTGCCGGCGACGTGCACCAGCCGGGCGGGTACCTCAGCCGTGAGATCATCGAGCCCCTGACTTTCCGCGCGGGCAAGGGGCGGGCGTGGGACAGCCGCTTTCATGAACGGCCCCTGTTTGCCTTCGGCGACGGCGAAAGCGACATTCCGCTGTTCGAGCGTGCCCGGTACCTGGCGGTGGCCGTGAACCCGCGGCCCAGTCTGCGGGCGGCGCTGCCGCGCTTCGGCACACGAGCACGCGTGCTTCGTTTCACCCGTACCGTCGGTGGCCGCCCGCTCGAACTGCCCGCCCAGGACGAGTCCGTCGATTGAAGGGCAAAAGGTCGGGGAGCAGATGGCGGACTTCGTATCTGCTACGAAAATCCACAATCCCCAAACTCATCACTCGTCACATTTCGAACATAGAAGAAGGTTCCGTCTCGAGTCGCGTCGCCGAGCAGGCCGAGGCCGATGCTTCGCCTTCGCTCAGCACAGGCTCTGAGACGTGTGCCACGAAGCACCGGGTGGGCCGCTAACGGTCTCGTGCAGGTCTCACTATGCTCTTCGGGAGTACGGGCTATCGTGCCCATCTCGTTGTCCGTGGCGCCCTGCGCCACATGGCAACTCGATGTGGAAGATTGCAATCCCATGCTGTCCCGCATTGCCTCGCCTGCGGTCGAGGCTTCTTCCTGCCGTAGCTTCGTTCCTTCAGTAGCGTAATGTCTTCGGCTTTGACGGCCCGAACGTCCTTCCTTGCTCGCACAGCCCGCACCGTTTCCGGTTACCCGCCGGCCCATTTGCCTTGCTATGCCGGTTCTCGGGCTCGATAATCGGCGGAAGGAGGCTTGTATGACGGGTGATTCGATGTCGACCCCCATCGATGCGCTTGAGCCGGCAGAAGGCGATGCCCTGATTCTCGTCGACGTGCAGAACGATTTCGTGCCACCCGCAGGCGCGCTGGCAGTCGACGGCGGACGCGAGGTCATTGCCCCGTTGAACCGGATGATTGAAATCTTCAGGGCTCGCGGCCTGCCCATCGTGGCCACACGCGACTGGCACCCCCCGAACCACATTTCCTTTCGCGAGCAGGGCGGCCCCTGGCCGCCCCATTGCGTGCAGAATTCCGAGGGCGCGCAGTTCGTCGAAGGGTTGGCGCTACCGCCCGAGGCCACCATCATTTCGTCGGCCACGACTCCCGAAAAGGAAGCCTATTCGGGTTTCGACCACACCGATCTCGACGCCCGCCTGCGTTCGGCGCAGGTTTCACGGGTGTACGTGGGCGGCATTGCGACGGATTACTGCGTGCGCGAAACGGTCATGGATGCGCTGAAGCTGGGGTACGAGGTCGTGCTGTTGCAGGACGCCATTCGCGCGGTTAACGTCAATCCCGACGACGGCGATCGGGCCGAACGCGAAATGCGCGAGCAGGGAGCGGTCGAAATCACCACTGACTCGGTGCTGTGACGATGGATGCGGTGCAGGCCCTGCAGGTCGACGCCTATCAACTTACAATGGCCCAGGCCTATTTGGGCCACGGCATGAACGGCCAGGCCGTGTTCGAGTTCTTCGTGCGCAAGCTTCCCCCCGAGCGTCGCTTTCTCGTGTCGGCGGGTATCGAGCAGGCGGTCGAGTGGCTCGAGTCGCTGCGTTTCGACGAGCAGGCGCTTACG
>JAWLBW010000291.1:0-6045 GCA_041687475.1 bacterium | reverse complement strand
CGGTCTTCGTGTAGCATTGCGGGGGAACGAAGGATTCCACATTGTAGAGCTTTTCAAGGTCGCTACGCTCGGCACCGACGGAAGTCCCGGCCATGACCGCCACACAAACGGCGAACAGAACCGTGCCTGCGATTCCGACAACGCTTCGCATGCGCCCTTCCCGCTCAGTCGGCCCGGCCCGGCCAACGCGACGCCACCCATTCGCCGGGGTGCTGCACGCTCAGAAACAGGGTGCTCTCGGCGGCGCTCAGGGCGGGCCCGGTGGCCTCGGCGTCGATGGGAACCGACACCACGCGAAACGGTTTGCCCCAGGTCGGCACCTTGCTCGTTTTGTGGGCAGGGTTACGGTCGAGGTGGTAAAACCCGTCGGTAAGCCCGGTTGCCCCATAGCTGCCGTCGGTTCCGAACCACAGATCGCCGTCGGCGTCGAGCATCAGGTTGTCGGGGTTCGTGGCGGCGTACACGCCTTCCGTGTCGTTGCCGCCCCAGACTTCGTAGTAGGTGAAGTGCCCCGAGGTGTGGGGCCGTTGCGGATCGCTTTCGCGAAAGGCCCAGATGCGACCGAAGCGGTCGCCGCGTTTCGGCTGCGGGGTGCCGATGCGTCCGCGTTCATCAAGAACCGGGCGGCCGGTGTGATTGGTGTAGGCGATGAGCACCTCGCCGGTTTTCCAGCTGAACTCGACATCTTCGGGCCGGTTCTGTTCGAACACGCCGATCTTGTTGGCGGCCGTGTACACGGCTGCCAGAACGTCGGCGTCGCCGGCGAAGCCGCCGAGCCCGTTCCAGTGCCGGTCGGCCAGCGCGGCGCCCACCGTCGTGCCCGGGGCAAAGGCCGGCGCATTGGGGGCAAGGTCGGTCGATTGAAGCGACAGTGCAATCCACCGGCCGGCTGCCCGGTCTTCGGGTGCGGGCGGGTGGCCTGTCGTTTTCAGGAGGAAGCCGCTGTCGTTGCCCAGGCCCTCGAGCTGTGACACGTACACCGTTCCGTGCTCGAGCAACGCCCGCTTTTCGTCGCGGGAAAGATCGGCGCGCCAGGGGTCGCGTGACACGAACTTGTACACCCGACCGTTGCGGCGATCGTTGCCGAAGTACACCACGAGCGGTTGGTTTTCGAAGGGCCGGATGACCGCCCTTCCCCCCACCGTTTCGGCGGTTACGGCGAAGGTCATGTTTTCCCAGCGGGCGCGCCCCAGCGAACCGAGCTTGGCGTGGCCGCGGCCCGCTTCGCGGCGTCCGAGCCATTCGTCGGGCGGCAGGCCCGGGTCGATCTCGGCGTGCCAGCCATAGCCGTCGGGGCCCCGGCGTTGGGCCGTATCGGAGTGGCTGCCGTACAACGAAGCCTCTTCGGCCCGCGTTACCGGCGAGACGAAGCCGCCGGCGTCCATGCCCATGCCCGGCAGAAATCGGCCGTCGGCCCAGGCCGGTTCGACGTCGCCGTACAGCTTCTGTGTGTTCTCTTCGCTGGCGATGATCGTGCCCCAGGGGGTTACCGCTCCGGAACAATTGCCGAAGGTGCCGGCAATGATGTCGTGCGCGTGGTCTCCGACACCGTGCGTACGCGCGGCCAGCTGCGCGCCGTAGGCGCCGTTCATGCGCAGCAGGGTGCCGTTGCCTGCGTCGTAACGCACATTGCGGCCACCGTCGGTAACCACCGCCCACCGGCCGTTTACCCCCCGTTCGACACGCAGCCAGCTTCCGCCCAGTTGGCGCTTGTAGTGCACGAGAAACCGATCGAGCTCGGCTCGCGACCAGCCCTGGGCGGCGCTGTCGCGCCTGAAGAGGCCGGCCTGCTCCAACCACTGCGCCAACTGCAGCGACTGGCCCGTCGCACCGTGCACGGTCGTGGGCTCGCGCCCCGATACGTATTCGTGGCTTACGTAGAGATAACCCTTGTCGTCGCTGCCGTTGAACCAGGGTGTTTCCGTCCAGCCGTCGGGAATGTAGCCGATGAAGTCGTTGTTGGTGCCGAACCGCGGCGCTGTGGGCGAGGTGTCGTCGGTCAGGGGGTCGAGCCAGGAAATCAACGGCTCTGCTTCGAGCCCCCGCACGACCCGCAATGCGTCGCTTCCCGATGCAGGCAGCGGAAATTCTCCGTCGCCGGCAAGTTCGCCCCGGGCCACCCGCGCGACCTGCTCCTTCACGAATGCCGGCAGGCTCGCTCCCTTCGGGCCCGCCACCTGCACGGTAATAACGGCCGAGCGGGGCGTAGGCGGTACCGGGGTGTCGGCGGCCGCAACCGATTGCTTCTCCGGCGCACGCTTGAAAAACGTGCAGCCCGGCAGCATACACAGAAGCATGGCTGACAATAAAGCTGAGGCCCTCGATCGACGGGGCGATCTCATCGGGCTTTCTCCATGCCCGAGCGGTACGTATGCGGCATCTTTTCGACCGGTGTATGCTGTGAGTGAATCGTTGCGCAGTATACCACGACCATGAATCCTACCGCTTTTCGAATTCTCGGCCCGGCGGTCGTCTTGCTGGCCGCCGTCGCGGCTGTTTTTCTCTACCCGACCGACGACGGCATCGTGGCCGAAATCGGCCCCCACGTCGTTACGCCCCGACAGCTTGCGTTACGGCAGGCGCACGTCGAGGTGTACTATCCGGGTTCGGGCAAACCCGAAACCGCACTGGCGCAACTCGTACAAGGTTATCTCGCCGCGGCCGTGCTCGAACGTCAGGGCGTGCGGCTCGATCGGTCGACGTGGGTGGCCGAAGACGAACGCATCGCCCGACAGACCCGTGACGCCGAAACCCTGGCGCGCCTGCGCGGCGTGTACGGCGACGACACCGAAAGCTGGTTGTATGTGGGCGTGCTTCCCGATTTCGCGCAGAGCCGGGCCTTCAAGTATTACCGCAGCGCCCGGCAACCGGGCGAAGCCGCGAAGAGCGGCGCGTCAACGTTTCTCGACGGGGTCGTTCAGACACCGACCGCATTCGCCGCAACCGCGCGACGGCAGGGGCTCGAACCTGCCACCCTGCTCGTGCATGAGAAGAAGGGCCTTCTTCCCCTGGTCGATATCGAAAGCCCTGCCGAAGTAACGGCCGATATGGCGGGCGAAGAAGACCCGGCCACGGCCGAGGCGGCCCGCCTGCTTCTGGAACGCCTGGCCGGTCAACCCGACGGAAGCGTGTACCCGCGCACCCTCGAAACACCCGACGGATTCAATGTCGTTCGTCTGGTGCGACGCGTGCCCGGGGGAGCCGTCATTGAGCTGGTCGAATTCGCGAAGCCGTCGTACGGCGACTGGTTCTGGAAGGAGGCCGCCGAAATACCGGTTCGCATCGGCGACAGGGAACTTGAAGAGGCCTTCCGGGCGGCGGTCTCATGGTCGCAGGCCGTAAACCTGCAGTGACCGCCGCCGGGGCCGGGCTCACACCACTTCGGTGCGTCTGGCGTACCCTTTGGGAATGTAGAGATACGGAGTGTCACGGAACTCGTCGAGTCCGTTGTCGTGCGAGTTCACCACCCAGGTGACACCCGAAAAGTGGTGCAGTTTCAGACGGGTGCCGACCCGAAGGGTTCCCTTCAGGGGCGGCTCTTTGACGATTTCGATCACGTCAGCTTTCATGACCGGTCCTCCTTTGGTGAAAAGGGGCGAATGCCCGGATTTGTCCCCCGAAAGCTGAGGACTGTGCCCCGGGCGCCGGAAGATCCGGCTTGCCGGGAGTCTCTATGTGATACAGGAGTATCTTTACCGCAATAAAACATATTTTGCGCCCTCCTTCCAGTCCCCCCGCGAAAAACAATGTCTCAATCTGGGCGCTGCAGCCATCGCCATGTCGACGCCCCGCGTCAGGAAAAAAGCCGGCCGAATGAGGGGGGATGCCGGCGACACGGCTCGACACCTGAAAACAAACACGACTTGATCTGCTTCGTCCCCCCTGCGGCGGAAAAGCGGCGAGCGCGAAAGACCCGGGCGATATCGGGATTCCGAAGCGTGGGGCGGTCGAATGTCGGTGGTTCAGGTACGCACGGGAGCCAGCCGACCGGCAATGAGCTCGTCGCGTCGCAGGCGCAGCATGCGACCCTCGGTCGCCATACGTTCATGCACGAGCGCCTGCAGTGCGTCGACGCTTTCGAAGGCCCCGGGGTGCTCTTCGGGGCGAATCGGCTCGCCGTACACCACGTCGACCCGCCCGGGCTTGCAGTGGTACTTGCCGACCACCAGGTGCTCGAGACCGATGAGGTACAGCGGTACGATGGGCTTCTTCAACTCGACGGCCGAGTAGAACACGCCGCGCTTGAACGGCGGCAGCTGCGCGTCGAGAGCGCGGGTGCCGGTGGGCACGACCAGTCCGTTGATGCCGGTATTCTGCATACGGTCGCGCAGGGCGTGCAGGTCGGCAATGGCCTGCGTCCGATCGCGACGCTCGATGAACAGCGTGCCCGCCGTAGCGATGACCCAACCGTACATGGGCACGCGCTTGTACTCGCGGGCGCTCAGGGCGCGCGTGTCGCCATACCAGGTGGTGGCGTACAGGGGAATGTCGATGAGATTGAAGTGCTCGGCCATGAACAGGCACGGCTCGTCGCGGTCGAGCTCGGGGTGCCGCCACCGACGGCGATAAACGCCGAAGCACGCAAGCCAGACCCAGCCGAACACCCGATTCAGCTTCTGCACCGCAGGGTCGCCGAGAACGAAGCGCGTTAGCCAGGCCAGTGGCAGGTAGGGAAGCAGCAGCAGAATCGTGACCGCAAACTGCAGATAGTTCACGAAGATTACGATCGCGTCTATCTTCAAGCCGAGAAACGTCAGCACACGCTGCATGATCGACGGTTTGAAGACGCGATCCCACGAGAATATTCCGCTCGGATGATATACCATACCCCTACCCCGTTGCGTTTCCTGCCGGAACGAATGGTAGTATTTCTATCACGAATGCCGGCAGACGGCACGCAACATCAGTTAATTTCAATCCGGTTGGCGCTTTGCCCTCCCGGCAGCCGCGGCCGCTCGACATGGCAGAACCTTTCGACGAATACCCCGAGCTACGCCTTGCCCCCCTGCTGAAGGGGCTCGACAACGATCTGCTCGCACGCATTTTCGCTGCGGGAACGACGGAGACGCTGCAGGCCGGCGACACCCTCTTTGCCCAGGGCGAGCCGGCGAAACGGTTCTACCTTGTCGTCGACGGGCGTCTGCGTCTGAGCCAGGTCACCGCCAACGGGCAGCAGGTCGTCATTCGCTTTCTCACGCCCGGCCAGATTCTCGCCATCGTGGCGGCGCTGGGCCATGAAGAATATCCGGCCACGGCAGAAGCGGTCGAGCCCACGAAGCTGATCGGCTGGGGCGGCGAAGCGTGGCACGCCCTCATGGCCCGCGAGGCGGCGCTGGGCGTGAACGTGGTCTCCATTCTCACCACCCGTATACAGGAAATGCAGGATCGCTTTCGCGAGCTTGCGACCGAAAACGTCGAACGCCGGGTGGCGCGCGGGCTGCTTCGTCTCATCAGGCAGGCCGGTCGCCGCGTCGAAGGCGGCGTGCTCATCGACATGCAGCTCACCCGGCAGGAGCTGGCCGAAATGACGGGCACGACCTTGTACAGCGTAAGCCGCATTCTCACCCAGTGGGAAACCGACGGCATCGTGCGCACCGACAAACGCCGCGTACTCGTACGTGCCGGCCACCGCCTGGTCGCCATTGCCGAAGACCTGCCCGAAGACCTGCTGACCGACGACCGATAAACCGACCGCGTCCGGCACGGTTTCAGACCGGATGCACGGCGTTCACATTGCGGGTACGCGGATGCGCGCAAACGCGTGAAAAACCACCTTGGCACCTGCAAGGTCGGTTCCGGACCCGCCCCCCCATACAACCGGTTTATGGATGAAGGATTGGGGATTGTGGATTATTCGTAGCAGACCTTCAATCCGTGCGACACGTCTCGCCCCCTCTTCCCCCTCGCCCCATCTCTCCCTCGACGATCACCCGTGCGGCACGTTTGTGCCCGCGCAAAGCGCCGACCTCGCATGTTCGCGTAGGATATAGGCAATCAGAGAGGTGCCGACCATGAAACCCGAAGGAGAAAGCATTATTGCCGAGA
>JAWLBW010000290.1:0-6093 GCA_041687475.1 bacterium | reverse complement strand
TCTCGCCGTATCAGGCGGCGCGGGTCAAACGCCTCGATGAAAAGGACTGGCGCGACGTGACCGGCGGCGGTGTCGATCCGCGTCGTCCCTATCTCGTCAACCTTCCCTCGGGTCGCCGTATCGTCATCTTCTTTTACGACGGCCCCATCTCGCGCGCCGTGGCGTTTGAACGTCTCCTGACTCGTGGAGAGTACCTTGCCGAGCGTCTCATGGGCGCCTTTCGGCAAGACGGCGGCGACGAGCCCCAGCTCGTGCATATCGCCACCGACGGCGAAACCTACGGCCACCATCACCGCCACGGCGACATGGCACTGGCTTATGCCTTGCAATACATCGAAGAGAAGGAAGTCAAGCTCACGAACTACGGCGAGTACCTGGCCAGGCATGCCCCGCAGTGGGAAGCCGAAATCATCGAACGCACGGCGTGGAGCTGCGCCCACGGCGTGGGGCGTTGGGCCGAAGACTGCGGCTGCAGCACCGGTGGTCACGCGGGGTGGAAGCAGGCGTGGCGTGCCCCCCTGCGGGCGGCTCTCGACTGGCTTCGCGACTACCTGGCGCCCCTTTACGAAAAGGGTGCGGGCGAACTTCTCAAGGAGCCTTGGCGCGCCCGCGACGACTACGTGAACGTCATTCTGAATCGCAGCACCCGCAACATCGAGCGCTTCTTCAACCGCAACGGCAAGTACGAACTCTCGACCGACGAGCTGGTCAGGGCCCTCAAACTGCTCGAAATGCAGCGCCAGTCCCTGCTCATGTATACGAGCTGCGGCTGGTTCTTCGACGAGCTATCGGGTATCGAAACGGTGCAGGTCATTCAATATGCCGGGCGGGCCATACAGCTGGCAGAAGAGCTGTTCGAGGTACAGCTGGAAGAGGGCTTTCTAGAACGACTCGAGAAGGCGCCGAGCAATTTACCCATGCACGGCAACGGTCGGCGTATTTACGAAAAGTTCGTGAAACCGGCCGTCAGCAATCTCGAAAAGGTCGGCGCCCACTATGCCATGAGCTCACTGTGGAAGGAATACGCCGAGCAGGACGGCGTGTACTGCTACTGGGTGGGCCGCGAACACTTTCAAACCGCCACGGCGGGCCGGGCCAAGCTCGCGGTGGGGCGTGCACGCATTACCTCGATGATCACGCACGAAACAGAGTTATTGACCTTCGGCGTGCTTCACTTCGGCGATCACAATCTCATCGGCGGCGTGCGCCGGCACCGCGGCACCGAAGAGTACGACGAAATGTGCCGCGAGGTCATGGACGGCTTTTCGCGGGCCGACTTTCCCGAAACCATCAGGCGCCTCGATCGGCATTTCGGCACCCTCATTTACTCGCTGAAGTCGCTCTTTCACGACGAGCAGCGCAAGATTCTCGGCCAGATTCTCGGCGCCACCCTGGGCGAGGCAGAGGCGGCGTACCGCCAGCTATACGAACATCACACGCCGCTCATGCGGTTTCTGAGCGACCTGCGTATTCCCCTGCCCAAGGCGCTGAAGACCGCCGACGAATACATCATCAACGCCGATCTTCGCAGCGCATTCGAAAGCGAGGCGCCCGATCTCGAGCTTATTCGCAACCTGCTCGACGAAGCGCATACCTGGCAAATCGAGCTTGATACCACAAGCCTCTCGTATGTGCTGACGCAGGCCGTCGAACGGCAGGCCGAACGCTTTCATGCAAATCCCGACGATCTGCAGGTGCTCGCCTCGTTGAAGGACCTGGTCGATCTGGCCCGCGTGGCGCCCTTCGATACCGATTTCTCGCGGGCCCAGGATCTGTACTATACGATGCTTCAATCTACGTATCCGAACCGGCGTAAAATGGCCGACGGAGGCCACGAAGACGCCGCCCGGTGGGTCGACGATTTTCGACACCTGGGCGAACAGCTTTCCTTCTCGCTTGCATGATGGCAGCCTTACGCATACCCACTGCGACCTATCGCTTTCAGTTCAACGCCGGTTTCACGTTCAACGATGCCCGTGCGCTGGTTCCCTATCTGCACGCCCTGGGCATTACCGACATCTATGCTTCACCCATCTTCAAGCCGTGCGACGGAAGCGAACACGGCTACGATGTTACCGACCTCACGCAATTGAATCCCGCACTCGGAACCGAAGCCGACTTCCGCACCCTGATCGAAGCCCTGCGCGCGCACGACATGGGTCTTCTGCTCGACATCGTGCCCAACCACATGGCGGCCGGACTCGAAACCCCCTGGTGGTTCGACGTTCTCAGCTACGGCGTTCATTCGCAGCACGCCCACGTCTTCGACATCACGTGGAATCCGTCCTCGGACCGTCAATGTGTCGACGCGCTTGTTCTGCCCGTACTCGGCGCCCCCTATGGCGATGTGCTCGAGCGCGGCGAACTGCGTATCGCCCTCGAGCCGTACCCCGTGCTCTGCTACTGGGAACATCGCTTTCCCCTCTATCCTGGCAGTCTGGCGCCGCTGCTCGACCTGGCGATGGAGCTGGGTAACGGCGATACCCGGTCGCGGCTGGCCCGCCTCTACGAGAAGGCCCGCAGCCTGCCCCCCGTCAGGTCGTGGACCGGAAGCCCCGATGCGACACTGGGCGAGCGTGCCGAAAACCTGCAGGCAAGGCTGGGCGAACTTACCGGCAAGTCCGAAACCGTACGCAGCGCTTTACAAAAAGCCGTAGACCGTGTGAACGGCGAAGTCGGTCGGCAGCAGAGCTTCGACCTGCTCGACGGCATTCTCTCGGCGCAGGCATACCGGCTGGCCTGGTGGCGAAAGGCATCGGAAGCCGTCAACTACCGCCGCTTCTTCGACATCAACGATCTTGTCGGCCTGCGCATGGAAGACCCCGCCGTCTTTGCCGCCACCCACCAACGGGTGCTCGACTTCGTGCGCGAAGGCCTGGTTACCGGCCTGCGGCTCGATCACATCGACGGACTCTACGATCCCCGTGGCTATCTGGTTCGCCTGCAGCAGACAATCGGCGGATCGGTCGAACCGACCTCGCTGCCGTTTTTCGTCGTGGCCGAAAAGATCGTAGGCGCCGACGAACGCATTCCCGATGACTGGCCGGTCAGCGGCACGACCGGATACGAGTTTCTCAACAACGTGCACGGCGTCTTCGTCGACCACCGCGGCCTCAAATCGCTGAACCGCACGTACCAACGCTTTTCGGGTTCGCGCAAGAACTTTGCCGACGTGGTCTACGAATGCAAGAAACAGGTCCTTCACGATCTGTTTTCGGGCGAGGTCGAACGGTTCACCGCCTGGCTGGCCCGCCTGGCCACCGCCGATCGGCATGCGCGCGATCTGCCTTCTCGAGCTCTTGCACAGGCTTTCATCGAGGTCAGCGCATGCTTTCCGGTATACCGCACATATACCAGCTCATTTTCCGTGGCGCCACGGGACCGCGCCTACGTGCTTCGCGCCCTTGACGACGCGCGTGTTCGCACAACGCCCGACGATTCGCTTGACGCCGCTTTTACCTTTCTCTGTCAGGTGCTTCTGCTCGATCCGCTCCCCCCCGATGGGGAACAGGCCGAGGCACGCCTTGCCTTCGTACGCCGATGGCAGCAATTTACCGGACCGGCCACCGCCAAGGGACTCGAAGATACGGCTTTCTACCGCCACAACCGGCTCATCTCGCTGAACGCGGTCGGCGGCGACGTGCAGGAAGTCGAGCACCCCGTGCACGTCGACGGCTTTCACCGCTTCAACAGCGAGCAGCGACGGTTCTGGCCCTGGTCGCTCAACACCACCTCGACCCACGATACCAAGCGCAGCGAAGACGTCGAAATGCGCATCAACGTCATTTCCGAGCTTCCCCGCGCCTGGGCGCGGCGGTTCCGGCGATGGTCGCGCCTGAATGCGCCGTACAAGCAACTCGTGGGGGGCAAGGCAGCCCCCGACGCCAACGAAGAAATCTTCCTCTACCAGACGCTGCTCGGCTCGTGGCCTCTTCAGGACGGTGAGTTGCCTGACTACCGCGAGCGCATACGCAACGTCATGCGAAAGGCGCTGCGCGAAGAGAAGGTTCACACAAGCTGGCTTGACCGGAATGCAGCCTGGGAAGAAGCCGTTGACCGGTTCATCGAGCTCATTCTCGCCGAAGACGGCGACAACCGCTTTGTGGTCGATCTGATCGACTTTCAGGCGACCCTGGCCCGGCACGGTTGCTGGAACGGGCTCTCGCAACAGCTGCTGAAAGTCACTTCACCGGGCATACCCGACATATACCGGGGAACCGAACTCTGGGACCTGAGCCTGGTCGACCCCGACAATCGGCGCCCCGTCGACTTCGCCCTGCGACGGCGCCTGCTCAAGGAATTGTGGCTGGAAGAGCAGAACGACAGCGGGCGCCTGCTCACAAACCTGCTGGGAAACTGGCACGACGGACGCATCAAGCTGTACCTGACCGCGAAGGCGTTGCGCTTCCGACGCGAACACCCTGCTCTCTTCCTGCAGGGCGAATATCTGCCGCTTACCCCTCAGGGAGCCAGGGAACGCAACGTCTGCGCCTACGCCCGGCAACACGAGGGCGACTGGGTCCTGACCGTCATACCCCGTCTCACCACCATGTTACGCTCGAGCGGCGCGCCGCCCCTCGGCGCCCGTACATGGCGCGACACCACGCTGCTTCTACCCGAAGGCGCTCCACTCCGGTGGAAAAACGTGCTGACCGGCGAAACCGTCTCAGCCTCGGGGCCAACCAATGGGGAAGACGCACTTGCCATGGCCGAGCTGCTTGCAAGCTTCCCCGTGGCGCTGCTGCATGCCGAAGGTTGAGGCCCTCTGTTGCCAGGGTGCGTAACACGCCGCGTCTTCTCCTCGACAAGCGGCCACCTCCGTGATATCTTTGCCCGTAGTACCCATGAGGCCAGACATGCTCTT
Source organism: bacterium (assembly GCA_041687475.1). Taxonomy (GTDB): domain Bacteria; phylum J088; class JAWLBW01; order JAWLBW01; family JAWLBW01; genus JAWLBW01. The sequence goes on along the minus strand of JAWLBW010000290.1, from coordinate 1,229 downwards.
TACCCGCCCCGACGGCGACCGGGTTACCGATGCGGCCCCCGTTCGCCTCATGATGCCCTTCCTGATGCCGACCCGTACCGAGTCCATCGCATACTTCAAGCAAGTCATCGACATTACGGAAACCCAGGCGTTTCTGGCTGAAAAGAACGAGGGCCGTGAGCGGCGCGAAGACCAGTTCACCCTCTTTCACGTAGCCATGTTCGCGCTCGTGCGCGTGTTGCACGACCGACCGCACATGAACCGCTTCATCGTGGGCCAGCGCATTTACCAGCGAAAGAACATCGCCCTGTCCTTCGCCGTCAAGAAGGAGCTGAGCGACAAGGGTAAGATGACCGCCGTCAAGGTCATCTTCGACCCCATGGACACCTTCGAGCAGTGCGCGGCCCGCATCAACGAACAGATTTTCGTGGGCCGCGGGCACGAGCATACGTCGTCGGAAAAGGAGATGAATATCGTCACCCGCCTTCCGCGGCCGCTCATCAACCTGGCCATCAAGGCGCAGCGCCTGCTCGACTACTTCAACCTGCTGCCTGCCTCGATGATCGCCGGCGACCCGCTGTACGCTTCGCTGTTTGTCGCCAATCTGGGCAGCATCGGCCTGGAATCGGCCTATCACCACCTCTACGAATACGGCACGGTCTCGCACTTCGGCACCATCGGTCGCATCGAAAAGGCGCAGCTGGTCGACGACGGGGGTAATGTCAGGGTCGTCGACACCATCACCTGCCGCTGGACGTTCGACGAACGTGTCGCCGACGGACTCTACGCCTCACGCACGCTGGGGCTCTTCAAGCATTACGTTGAAAATCCGCGCGAGCTCATGCACCGTATACCCGAAACGGCGAGCGTGGGATAAGGCCTTGCCTGTCCGAAGCGACTCCAGCGCCCGCCTCAAGATTCCGTGCTCGCGCCACGTTCCCGACAGGACCGGGAGACTCGGCTTCGCCTTGCAGCCGGCCTTCCCACACCGGCGGCGCTTGCGTACTTCCGACTCCCTTCCGCCAATTTTCATAGGTAGGCGGTCACCCGCTTTCCCTGTAGCACCACCGTGCGTACGGGTCCGTACACGGCGGTTCGGTTGATTAAGCAGTTTCGACAAACAATGCGGGTAGCCCGAGTTTCTCGAGATAGCCATTGAAAAGCGCTATGGACAGAGCCGGGCTGCCGGCAATCGCCATACGCCCTTGGGACTTCCCACGGTTTGGGCGATGAGGTCGCCGCGTACGCCC
>JAWLBW010000289.1:0-6117 GCA_041687475.1 bacterium | reverse complement strand
CGTGGACTTTTGTGGGAGTCATTCGCGGAAAAAAGACTTTGGCCGCCCGCCTCGAGTCAACGCCAAGCCTATCCGTGAAAGCTCCCGGCTACCGCACCGTCGACTTCTCGGACCGGGCGCTTCCCTGGCCGTCCTGGGCTGCGGAGGGCAAACGCGCACGAAAGAAACGGAGCGACTAGATCGTTTTCAGCAAAGAGGCTTCAGGTGGAAAACGCATGCCTGGTTTCCACCCGAGTCGCCTCAGTTCGCCGAAGACAGGCAGGCGCCGGCTTCGCCCTGGTAGGTTCCGCCGTGTTCGCGGCAGGTCTGCTCGACCAGGCGATTGGGGTAGGTGCTGCAATAGGCCGGATACCAGCGCAGGTTCATGGTAATCGGAGTGGCGTCATCGCTGACCGCGCCGATACAACTCTGGGCCGCGCCCGACGGACACGGGCCGTTCGAGAACCTATGGCCGCCGCTCTTGCATCCGTCCTCGAGCATGGACGCAGCCTCAGGGCCCGTCTCCCGCACGTCGAGTTCCTGGCAATAAGCCTCGAGCATCTTGCTGTCTGCATCGTACGGGGTCTTGTACATGCAGCTGACCCAGCCGTCACCCGTTTCGCCGTCAGTCGGCTCTTCGGCATCATCCCCGCCCGCAGCCGCCTTGTCCGTATACCTCTGCCCGTCTGCGTACACGACATTGTCGGGGTCGAACCAGGTCAGTTCCTTACCGGTCTGCTGAAGAATCTGCTTCGCATCTTCGACCGCCTGCGGAAGTTTTCCGCCCAGGCCGAGGGCTATGGGCTGGGTGTAGTTCTTCACGCGTACGATGGTCGGCGGCTCATCGGGCTGCCCACGGCCGATGTAAACGTCGGCTTCATCGACGAGCTCGATGCCTTCGTTGACAAGCCGGTCAAGCTCCGTGTCGACTTCGAACGTCTCGGCCCCGCGAAATACCAACGGTTTTCCACGTTCCGCCGAGAACAGCTCGCTTACCTTCGCCAGTATCTCGCCCGCCACGTGGTTTGCGCCGCCCACGAGGGCTACGGCGCCGCCTTCGCGCAGGTCACGCACGGTCTGGCTGAAACAGGCATGCAAGCCGCCGATGAGTGCACCATCGGTGTCGATGTCGCAGCTCGACGTTTCGCCGGCCGCCATCGGGCGGTATGCAGGCGCGGTCGCCGCCTCGACAGCCAAGGTTACGTTGGCCCAGAACTCGACGCCGGGGCCGTGAATTTCGGCATACCATTCCTGGCCCTCGTCGACCGGTTGCACGAATTCGAAGTACACGCGGATGTTCTCATCCGAAGCGGTATCGAGCATGTCGAACGCGTACCGCAAAGGTTGACCGTTATCGCGAATGAAGGCCGTTTCCCAACCGAGCCCCTGTCCCTTGAAATAGGCGAAGGTCTGCACGCTTCCCGAGAGGCTCTCGTGATGTGCCTCGGCACTGCCGGCGCCGACATTCACGTGTGCCGCGGCTTCCGATTCGCCGAGATACAACACGTCTCTGGCCTTGGCGTTGCTTTCCGTCACGAGGATGCCGTGGCTCGCAGGCGCGCTGGAAATTTCGGGCGTGAAGACACCGCAGCTCGGCAACAGGGCTGCCACGAGCAGCGCCACTCCCGGAATTCGCTGGCTGTGGGTATGCGTGCGAGGCATCGTCATTCTCCGTAGGCGAAGGGAAATCACAGCGGCAACCCTGCAAGGATCTGCCGGGCGATACGCTTACCAGAGGCCATCGTACCGAATCGCCGAAAAGGAGGCAAACCGCGGCGCTGTTATCCCCGCCTTCGTCTCGCCGCCATGCCTATTCCGTCACGTACAGAATGCCCAGGCACATTTCGTCGGTGGTACCCTCGCCCCAGTTCACGTCGCGGGGTTCGAGGCGCTCGCCGTCGACGAACAGCTGGTTATCTTCCGAGTTGTCCCAGCGGCACTCGAGGCGCAGCTTGTCGCCGGGCTCGAAGGCGACCGGCTCGGCAAACGAGTAAAGCTGCTGCCAGTTGAAGTCGTAGCGTGGAACATCGAGCAGGCACTCGCGCGAGCCATCGGTACGCTCGATTTCAATGGAAGTCTGGGTGCCGAGCACGTGCATGTGGGTCATGGCGTCCCAGATGGTGAGCGCTTTTCCTCTCTCGGCCAGGAAGGGATGGTTGGTCAGGTCGGCCGTCTGCACGTGAGAAACGTCCTTCTCTCCGGCTGGAATACGCATCGCCCCCAGGGCCCATGTCATGTTCAGGAACGGAAGCAGGTGCCCTTCCGTTTCGACTTCGGATTCGACCATGACGGCGAATCCGGTGTCGTCGGGCGCGGGGTCACTGGTCAGCGTGTTGTAGTGAATCTGCAGGGTAATCATGGACCCCGGGTCGACACGAATGCCCGACCCCTCGGGCATGATGTGCGGTTGCGCCCCCGGCGCCCAGACACTGAGCCAGTTCAGGCCCGTGAAGCCTTGGCCCCCGGCCCCGCCGACACACTCGTACCCCGCCCCGGGATCGGCGGCGTCCATGGCGAGAAATTCGTCGCGGTCTTCGGGCTGAACGTGATAGGCGATGGCGTGATGCACAATCGAAAGATTACCCGGCAGCATTTCAACCCCGGTTAACCAGACCGGTTCGGTGGCGGGCCACTCGAAAAGGAAGCACCGGTACTCATCGGGTTGCTTCACCGGCGTGTAGGGCTCGGTCATTGACAGCGTGTAATCGACGCGCGGCAGCGGCGGCGTGGCCAACGGCACAGAAGTCTTCGCGTCTGCCTCGTCGCCGGCCGGCGCACCCGCATCGACCCAGGCGGCAATGAGATCGATTTCGGCATCGCTCAACGACGGATCATGCCTATAGTCCGTACACCCCTGCGCCGGAAGCCAGGGCGGCATCAGGCGCTCCTGCGTCTGCTGCTTGATGACTGCGCGGTAGGCATTCACGCTGTCGTAATCGGTCAGCACCATCGGGGCAATGTTTCCGGCGCTGTGACAGCTTACGCAGCTGCGGTCGAAAATGGGCTTGATGTCGCGATAGTAGGTAACGTCGACGTTGTCGCCCGTGCAGGCAGCGAGCGCGCCAATAAAGGTAAAGGCCAAAGCGTAGACTCTGGACATGAGCGCTCTCCCTGAAAAGCGTTCGGTGAATGGGGGATGATATCAGGCGGCAAATCGCCCGTCAATTTTCACCCGGAAGGGTTTTCGCCCCGAAGAGGCGGCGGCCAACCTCCGGAGTGTCCCGGCGTGAGGCGCCGGGGAACCCTTCACGGCCACCTTCGCATGGCTGACCCCGAAAGCAAAAAAGCCTCAGCAGGTGCTGAGGCTTTTCAAAGTTGGGGGAATTTCTGAATTGGTCGGGGCGAGAGGATTTGAACCTCCGACCACACGCCCCCCAGACGTGTGCGCTACCAGGCTGCGCTACGCCCCGATGAATCGGTTGAAAGAATTAAGTTTATCAGGGATTTTCGGTTCTGTCACGGGGAAACGTGCTGCACGGCTCGCAAGGTGGTGATAAGTGACAGGTGAGAGGTTGGCGCACAGCAAGGATGCCGGGTGGTGGCCGGTGGCCGGTTACGTCAGGTAAGGAGCACATTCCCGTGAACCGGTAATCTCTGGTACACGCAATAAGAAAAAAGGTTCGGGGGGAAGGTGCAAGCGCTACCGTTTCGAGCAAGACCCCTCAGCGCTCCCCGCGATCTCCTGTCCAAAGCTCTTCACGAACAAATCATCGCTCAAAGCCGTGAGACCAATTCGCGAATCGCGCGCAGCTCGTCGAGCATGCTCTGCTTGAGCGCGTCGGAGGCCGCAGCCGAAACAGCCGCGGCGCCGGTTTCGCGTTGGGGGGCAGGTTCGTGGGCGGGGGCAGCATCGCCTTCCCCCTTCAGGGCCTGCTTGGCGCCGGCAATGGTGAACTTCTCTTCATAGAGAAGCTTCTTGATCCGCAGAATTTCTTCGACGTCCTTGCGGCGGTACAGGCGATGCTGCGAGCGGCCCTTCGTCGGCCGCAGGTGCGGAAACTCGGTTTCCCAGTAGCGCAGAATGTACGGCTTGATGCCGGTAATCTTCGCCACCTCGCCGATCTTGAAGAACATCTTGTCGGGAATCACCACATCCATCACGCACCCCCTCGACCATCATGCGACCGGAAACAGAAATGGCAGCCCGGTGCACAAGCGCCGTCTGCCATTTGCCATCTGCCACCTGTCATTCGTGCAAAGCGTACGGTCAGACCAGCGTGGGTTCGTCGTCGTCATCGACCAGGGCCGAATCGTCAAGCCCGCCGTTCATGAGCTTCTTGATGACCTGGCTGGGTTTGAAGGTAAGCACGCGACGGGCCGAAATCTCGATCTCTTCCTTCGTCTGCGGATTACGGCCGATACGCGGATTCTTCGCCCGCACCTCGAAGTTGCCGAAACCCGAAATCTTGACCTTCTCGCCTCGGGCCAGCGAAGCCTTCATGGTTTCAAGCAGCGTCTCGACGATTTCCGACGATTCTTTCTTCGAATAGCCGATTCGCTGATTGATGCGTTCTACAATGTCTGCTTTGGTTACCGTACGCGACATGGGGCAGCTCTCAGAAAGAAAACGTCACAAGAGTTTACCCTCTGAGCCGTGAAAAAGCAAACAAAATCATAGGCTTTACCCGCACTTCCCCGGCAGGGGGAATCAGGCCCGCAGCTCGCCCCCACAACGTTCCTTGACCGACGCCACCATGGCCTCGACGGCTGCGTCGACCTCGTCGTCGACCAGCGTGCGCTCGACCGACTGGAATCGCAGGTGGTAGGCAAGGTTCTTCCTTCCCCCCAGCGATTCGCCTTCGTACACGTCGAACAGCGAAAGGGCTTCGAGGGTGGCCGGCGCGGCGGCCCGCAGGGCTGCTTCAATGTCGGCGTGCAGCACGCTGCGATCGACCAGAAAGGCCACATCGCGCGTAACCGCCGGAAAGCGGCTGGGCGCCTGAATGGCCTTGGTTGCCCGAACGCCGAGCGCATCGAGATCGATCTCAAAAGCAACACCGGCGGGAAGATCGAGTTCGCGCAACACCCTTGGGTGGAAGACGCCGATCCAGCCGGCCCTTCGACCGTCGACCAGCACATCGGCCGACATGCCCGGGTGCAGGAAGGGCTCGCCCGAACGCTTCCACGTTACCTCGGCGCCGAAGCGCGAGAGAAGCCCCTCGAGCACGCCCTTGAGATCGTAGAAGTCGGCGTCGCGGCCCTTGCCCGCCCAGAACGATTCATCCCAGGCGCCGAACACACACGCACCGGCGTAGAGCGGCTCGGTGTGCGGATTACCGGGCAGGAACACGCGGCTCACGTCGAACAGGCGCAACGGCGAGTTGCCGCGACGTGTGTTGGTCATCACGGCTTCGAGCAGGCTCGGCGCCAGACTCGTGCGCATGACCGATTGCTCCGATGTAAGCGGTTTGTCGAGCGCGATGGGGTTCGCACGCTCGTCGGTAAAGCCGAGCGTTCTGAGCAGCGCGGGTGCGGTGAACGAATAAGTCACCAGCTCGTTGAACCCGGCGTCACGCATCCACTCGCGCACGATCGACTCGGGCTGCTGCAATGTGGCCGGCACCTGGGCCAGCGGCGTGGCCGAGCTTCCCGAGGGAATGTGGTCGTAGCCGTGCAGACGGGCGATTTCTTCGATGAGATCGACTTCCTGCTCGATGTCGTGGCGCCACGTGGGCGGCTGCACGTGCAGTTCCTTGCCGGCGCGGTGCACCTTGCAGCCGATGGCCAGCAGGTGCTTCTTCGCCTCGGCGGCCGAAACGCTTACCCCGAGCCACTTTTCGACCCGCGCGATGCGCAGGACCACGGGCGTGCGCGCGCGGGGACCGTCGCCGACCACAACCGCTCCCCTATCGACGCTTCCGCCCGCCAGCCGGGCAATGAGCTGCGCGCAACGATCGGCCGCAAGACGCACGGTCTCGGGGTCGACGCCGCGTTCGAAGCGGTGCGAGGCCTCGGTGTGCATGCCGTGCCTGCGAGCGCCCTTGCGAATGACAACCGGGTTGAACCAGGCGCTTTCAAGCAGAATGTTCACGGTTCCGTCGGTCACTTCCGAATCGGCGCCGCCCATGACGCCGGCCAGGGCCACGGGCCTCTCGTGATCGGCGATGACCAGGTCGGCCGGGTCGAGCTGGCGCTCGA
>JAWLBW010000288.1:0-6149 GCA_041687475.1 bacterium | reverse complement strand
CGCATCACGCTCTGCAACACCGGGCTGTACGCCTGCGATATCGCGACGCTTTTCAAACTGCTCGATCAGGTAAAGCCCGACAATGCCCAGGGCGAGTATTACCTGACCGACATCATCGCACTTGCCCGCCGCCAGGGAATCGCCACCGGATACCACCGCGCACCCGATCATGCCGATTTCCTCGGCGTCAACGATCGGTTGCAGCTCGTCACCGCCGCCAACGTACTGCAGCAGCGCATTTGCGTAGAGCACATGCGTAACGGCGTCAGTTTTCACGATCCCGCACGCGTTTACGTCGAGCCGGGCGTGCACATCGGGGCCGACACCACGATTGAAGCCGACGTGCATCTTTCGGGCCGCACCACCCTCGGCGGCCACGTGCACCTCGAGTCGGGCGTACGCATCGACAACAGTCGTATCGACGACCACTCGCGCATCAAGGCCCACACGGTTATCGAAGACTCGACCGTGGGCACCGGCTGCGCCGTCGGTCCGCTGGCGCACCTGCGCCCCGGTACCGTGCTCGAGAGCGACGTACACATCGGCAACTTCGTCGAAACCAAGAAGGCGCGCCTCGGCCAGGGCACGAAAGCCAACCACCTGACCTACCTGGGCGACGCCGACATCGGCGCAGGCGTGAACGTGGGGGCCGGTACCATTACCTGCAACTACGACGGCGTGCACAAGCACCAGACCATCATCGGCGACGACGTGTTCGTGGGCAGCGACACCCAATTCGTGGCCCCGGTACGCGTGGGCAATCGCGCGATCATCGGCGCCGGCACCACCGTGACCGAAGACGTGCCGGCCGACGCCCTGGCCGTATCGCGCGCCCCGCAGAAAAACATCAAGGGGTACCGGCAACGGTACGACAGAAAGAAGAAGTCCTGATTGTGAGCCCGCGAGTTAACCCCGGCCTGAAGTTTGCGTGGAAGGTCACGAGCGCCATCGCCACCGAGGCGCGCAGCCTGCCCACGCTCATCCTGCGTTACCCCTTCGGCATGTTCCGCGAGGCCATGCACACGCTGGACGCGCCCCAGGGTACCGAACACGACATTCCGGTCGTGCTTATTCACGGCATCCTTCATAATCGCAGCGGCTTCTTCGCCATGCGGCAGCACCTGCACCGCGCGGGCTTTCACCGCATTCATTCGTTCAACTACCGCACCCTGATTCAGCCCATCGAAGACATGGCCGAGCAGCTTGCCGAGCGGGTCGAGGCCATTCTGCTGCTGACCCGACGCGAAAAGGTGCACATCATCGGCCACAGCCTGGGCGGCCTCGTCGCACGCTACTACATTCAGGCGCTGGGCGGCGATCGCCGCGTAAGCAAGTGCGTAACCATGGGCACCCCGCACCTCGGCACCATCGCGGCGTACGCGGCTCCGGTGCCGGCGGCGCTGCAGATGCGTCCGAACTCGCGGTTTCTGAACGAGCTCAACTCGTTGCCCGTGCCCGCCCGAGTACGCTGGTACTCGTTCTACAGCCGGCGCGACGTCATGGTAACGCCGTTTCGCAACGCCCTGCTGCCTGACGATCGGTTCGACGTCATCAATTTCTCCATGGACGAGCAGGGGCACCTGTCGTTTCTCATGAGTCCCGAGGTCATCGACGCCGTCGTCGAATACCTGCGCGATTTCTGAGCTCCCTGCGGGGAAGGCGGCAGCACCCTGCCCCCGGTTTCTACCCCGACAACGCCGCGCGCCGGTACAATGACAAGCATGCCCGCGCGAACCAATACCGACCGCCGATGTCGTTGCTACTCGCTCGATCTCGAGCGCCTTGCCGCACGCCTGGAGCGTGATAGCGACGGACGTTTTCTTACCCAACGCCTGCTCGAACCGGGCCTGTCCTTTTTCGCCGGCACGCCGGTATACCTGCCCCGCGCCCGCAGCGAAGCCATGGCCCGCACCATTGCCGCCATCGAGTCGGTGGTGCGCCTGCCCGTCTGGCGCGACACGGTTACCGCATGGGCGCCGCCGACGGCCGCCCTGCGACCCGCCAACCCGGGGGTATTTCTGGGCTACGACTTTCACCTGACCCTCGACGGCCCACGCCTCATCGAAATCAACACCAACGCGGGCGGCGCATTTCTCAATGCCGTTCTCGCCGATGCACAAAAGACCTGCTGCCCCGAGATTCGCGATCTTTCGGTGGGCCCCGTACCGCTGGACTCGCTGCAGCAGCGCTTTCTCGACATGTTTCTCGCCGAGTGGCGCCTTGTCAGGCACGAAGCGCCACTGCGCACCATCGTCATTGTCGACGACAACCCCGAAAGCCAACCGCTCTACGGCGAGTTCCGCATGTTTCAACGCCTTTTTGCGGAAAGCGGCTATCAGGCTCACATCGTCGATCCTTCGGCCCTGCGCTTCGACGGGCGCCGCCTGCTGGTGGGCGGCGAACCGGTCGATCTCGTGTACAACCGGCTGACCGATTTTGCCCTTCTCGAGCGCCGGAACGAGGCCCTGCGGGAATCCTGGGAGCAGAGCGCGGTGGTGCTCACGCCGCAGCCCGACGCGCACGCCCTCTACGCCGACAAGCGTAACCTGACGCTGCTTTCCGACGACGCGTTGCTGGCTTCGTGGGGTGTCGACGCCGACACCCGGGCCGAGCTGGCGCGGGGCGTTCCCCCCACACGCCTCGTCTCGCCCGACAACGCCGACGAACTCTGGGCCGGCCGACGCAGTCTGTTCTTCAAACCGGCAAGCGGCTACGGCAGCAAGGCAGCCTATCGCGGCGATAAGCTCACGCGGGGCAAGTGGGCCGACATTCTTTCGGGCGCCGCCGCCTACGTCGCCCAGGAAGTCGTACCGCCCGCCGAGGTGGGCGTCGACGTCGACGGACGCATCGAGACCATGAAGATGGACGTGCGCAGTTACGTATACGACGGCGCCACCCTCCTGCTCGCGGCACGCCTGTACCAGGGCCAGACGACCAATATGCGCACACTGGGCGGCGGATTCGCCCCTGTCTACACGCAAGCCGACGACTCTAACGACTCGTGCTGACGCCCCTGGATACACAAGGAACGGCGCACGTCATGCGGCTTTCGGGTGCGATGGTTTGCTATCATCTACACTGGTGATTAGATTGAAAGCGAGGAAAATCGAGTCATGAGCAGCCAGCGACGCATGCAGGAAGACGGGGGCGTTGCTACCGCCGAAGAAACCCGAACGCGACTGAAGCGGCCCAATCGGTACAAGGTTCTTCTGCACAACGACGATTACACCACCATGGAGTTCGTCGTTTACGTGCTGCAGTCTGTGTTTCACCTGAACGAAGCCGATGCAATGACGATCATGCTCAAGGTGCACAAGGAAGGCGTGGCCGTGGCCGGCGTTTTCACCTACGAGGTGGCCGAGACCAAGGTTGCCAAGGTCATTGCGCTGGCGCGTGAAGCGCAGTTTCCGCTCATGTGCACGATGGAGCCCGAAGACCCCCGGGGGGAGGAGAGCTGAGGGATGGTAATTTCACCCGAATTGGAACAGACACTGCAGTTTGCCTTTGACGAGGCGCGCAAACGGAGGCACGAGTTCATTACGCTCGAGCACGTGCTGTACGCGATGACGCAGCTTCCGACAGGCCAGAAACTGCTGCGCGGCTGCGGGGCCGACACCGAACGACTCGCCCGTCAGGTCGTGCAGGTGCTCGACGACATGGAGGTGTTGCCCGAGCATGTGCAGCACGAACCCGAGCAGACGGCGGCCTTCTGGCGCGTCATGCAGCGCGCCGCCCTGCATGCCAAATCGTCGGGCAAGGAGCAGCTCGAACCCGGCGGCCTGCTCGTTGCCTTCTACCGCGAGCCGCATTCGCAGGCGGTGTATCTGCTCGAAAAGGAGGGCGTTTCACGGCTCGACGTCATGAGTTACGTCTCGCACGGCCTTGCCAAGTTCAACGAGGGGCATGTACCCGCATTGCCGGAACTCGGAGATGAGACCGGCGAACATGCCGAACAGGCCGAGGCGTCGGCCCTGGCCCAATTCACCACCGACCTGGTGGCGCTGGCCGAACAGGGCCGCATCGACCCGCTCATCGGCCGCGACGCAGAACTGGTGCGCCTGATTCAGGTGCTGAGCCGCCGACGCAAGAATAACCCGGTACTGGTCGGCGAGCCGGGCGTGGGCAAGACCGCCATTGTCGAAGGACTGGCCCTGGCCGTGCACGAAGGCAAGGTTCCCGACGTGCTGCGGAACGCGCATGTCTACTCGCTCGACATGGGTACCTTGCTGGCCGGCACCAAGTTTCGCGGACAGTTCGAAGAGCGGCTGAAGGCGGTGGTCAAGGAACTCGAGAACGACCCCGACTCCATTCTGTTCATCGACGAACTGCACACCATCGTCGGCGCCGGCGCCACGAGCGGCGGTTCGGTCGACGCGTCGAACCTCTTGAAACCGGCGTTGGCAGCAGGTCGGCTGCGCTGTATCGGGTCGACGACCTTCGGCGAATACAAGTCGTCGCTGGAACGCGATCGGGCGCTCGGCAGGCGTTTTCAGAAAATCGAAGTGCTCGAACCGAGCGTCGAAGACACGGTTCGCATTCTCGAAGGACTGCGCCCGCGCTACGAAGAATATCACAGCGTGCAGTACACCGATGAAGCCATTCGCGCGGCGGTCGAGCTGTCGGCCAAGTACATCAACGACCGCCACCTGCCCGACAAGGCCATTGACGTGCTCGACGAAGCCGGCGCTATTCAGCGCATGAGCGCCGAAGACAAACGCAAGGTGCGCCTCGACGCCGAAGACATGGAAGAGGTCGTCGCCCGCATGGCCAAGATTCCGGCCCGCAGCGTCTCGGCCTCGGACGAACACGCCCTGGCCGAACTCGAGCCACGGCTGCGCGAGGTCATTTACGGACAGAACGAAGCCATTGAAACCGTCGTCAGCGCCATCAAGCTGAATCGGTCGGGGCTGGGAAACGAAGGGCGCCCCATCGGCAGTTTCCTGTTCTCGGGCCCGACCGGCGTGGGCAAGACCGAACTGGCCAAGCAGCTGGCCGACGTGCTCGGGGTCGAGTTCGTTCGCTTCGACATGACCGAGTACATGGAGAAGCACACGGTGTCGCGGCTCATCGGCGCCCCCCCGGGCTACGTGGGCTTCGATCAGGGCGGCCTGCTGACCGACGCCATACGCAAGACGCCGTATGCGGTGCTCGTGCTCGACGAAATCGAGAAGGCACACCCCGACATCTTCAACATTCTGCTGCAGGTCATGGACCATGCGACCCTGACCGACACGAACGGACGGCAGGCCGACTTCCGCCACGTCATTCTGATCATGACGACGAATGCGGGCGCGGCCCAGATGAGCGCGCAGTCGTTCGGCTTCACCCCCGAAGGGCCGCGCACCAAGTCGCTGACCGGCGAGCGGGGCAAGGAAGCCATCGAACGCACGTTCAGCCCCGAGTTTCGCAACCGGCTCGACGCGTGGATTCCGTTCAACCCCCTGCCGTCGGAAATCATCGTGCAGGTCGTCGACAAGTTCGTGCGCGAGCTCGAGCGGCAGCTGCTCGACAAGGACATTCACCTCGAGGTCACGCCCGAAGTGCGACAGTGGCTGGGAATCGAGGGCTTCGATCCGAAATTCGGCGCCCGTCCGATGAACCGGGTCATTCGTGAGTACCTGAAGAAGCCGCTCAGCGAAATGATTCTGTTCGGCCGGCTCAAGCACGGCGGTCGCGTGCGAATCGATTTGGCCGACGAGAAACCGGCCATCACGATTCTCGCCGAGCAACCGGAAGAGGTGGGGTAAACCGTGCAGCACGGATGCACGGGGGTCGGCGGACGTCGGACGTCGGACGTCGGTGCGTGCAGCACGGCAGATCGGGTTTCACGGGGGATCACGTGCAACCCTCGGTAGCCCGTCGGCATGCCGACGGGAACCGTGCAACCGTGGACCGTGATAAACGGTTGCAAGGTCTGCTACCGGCTGACCGGTGGTCGTCGGACGTCGGTGCGTGCAGCACGGCAGATCGGATTTCGCGGGGGATCACGTGTAACCGTCGGTAGCCCGTCGGCATGCCGACGGGCCCGTACATCCGTGCAACCGGGAACCCTCATAAACGGCTGCAAGGTCTGATACCGGCTGACCGGTGGTCGGCCGTCGTCGGACGTTGGTGCGTGCAGCACGGCAGATCGGATTTCACGGGGATCA
>JAWLBW010000287.1:0-6184 GCA_041687475.1 bacterium | reverse complement strand
TTCGAGCCGCGGCACTTTTACCACGCGCAGAAATTCGTTTTCGGCGACCACGTCGTTGGCCTCGCCGCGCAGCAACGCGGTTACGTCGCGCCCCCGGGCTTCGTCGGCGACCTGTCCGGTAACGAAGGCCGCGGTGTCGTTCAGGTAGAGAACGCGACCGTCGCGATCGAACACGATGACCCCTTCTTCGCGTCCGGCGAGCAGGTTCTTGAGTGTCTGGTCGAATTCCTTCAATGATTCGGGCATGGCATGGCTCGGGTAACGTGTGACCATTTTACTCCTTTTCCGGCGCGTCTACCCCTTTCGGTAGCGGCAATATCGTGGCGAAAACCGACCCGCCGCCCGGCGGGAAAGAGTATTCCCCGACCGGAGACCCGGTTTTCTGATACGATGAAGGTGACTCGGCCGGGTGGCCGCTCTTCGCCTTCGTCCAGCACTCCGGTGCGGATTCCGGCGAAGGGAGGAAAGTCCGGACTCCATAGAGCAGGGTGGTCGGTAACGCCGACCCGGGGCGACCCGAGGGAAAGTGCCACAGAGACGATACCGCCTGTCGCAGCTCGCCGCCTTTGGCGGTAGAGCGAAGATGGGTAAGGGTGAAAAGAGTGAGGTAAGAGCTCACAATCTGCGTGGAGACACGTCAGAGCAGGTAAACCCCACCCGGAGCAAGACCAAATAGGGGAACGTTTGAGGCCGGCTCGGCTGAAGTTCCCGGGTAGGTCGCTTGAGGCGACGAGCAATCGCCGTCCCAGAGGAATGGTCACCACCCGCCCAGGCGGGTACAGAATCCGGCTTACAGGCCCAGTCACGAAAGCCCGCTTCGGCGGGCTTTTACTTTTTTTTTGGGGGGGGAAGCACATCGAGCCGGTGAGTGCGGTGAGGGATGCTTCTTGCAAGCGTGGTTCGAGCTCTTACCGCGGTTCAGGAAAGGATACACGGAGACGCCGAGGCGCAGAGTCATGCAGATGGAGACTGCCGGCCTCTGCCTGAATCGTGTGTGCGGCGTGCCCCCCATGTCTTTTCCCCTGGCTGGTCTGATTGCGCCTCCGGCGAAAGCCCAGGGCGTGCTACTTGCTGCGTCGGGGTCTGAAGGTCTGAAAGTCTGACAGTCTGAAAGTCCCACCGTGCAGCACACCGCGCCCCTTCTCCCCATCGCTCGCTCTCCCACTCGACGTGCAGCCGTGCAGCACGTTAAGCCAGCACGGTAGAATGTAAGCATGCACGCGTTGCACGACTTCCACCCGGCCGTGCGCAGGTGGTTCGAGAGCCACTTCAGCGCGCCCACCGAGCCGCAGCAGAAGGCCTGGCCCGCCATCCACCAGCGGCGAAACACGCTTATTGCGGCGCCGACCGGTTCGGGTAAGACGCTGGCGGCCTTTCTCGCCGCCATCGACGATCTCGTGCGCCAATCCGAGGCAGGTACCCTCGTCGATGAGACCCAGGTCGTATACGTCTCGCCGCTCAAGGCGCTGAGCAACGACATTCACCGCAACCTGCAATTGCCCCTTGAAGGCATCCGGCGCGAACTCGAGGCAATGGGCAAGGATGCCGCGCCCGTTCGCGCGCTCGTGCGCACCGGCGACACGCCGGCAAGCGAACGCACGGCCATGACGAAGCGTCCCCCGCACATACTCGTGACCACCCCCGAATCGCTCTATCTGCTGCTCACGAGTGAAAGCGGACGCGAGATGCTCAGGCCGGTGAAAACGGTCATCGTCGACGAAATTCACGCCGTCGTACAAACCAAGCGCGGCGCGCATCTGGCGCTTTCGCTGGAACGCCTTGAAGCGCTGACCGGTCAAGACCTGCTGCGCATCGGGCTTTCGGCCACCCAGCGGCCCATCGAAGATGTGGCGCAATTTCTGATCGGCAATCGCCAGGCCGCCTGCGACATCATCGACGCCGGTCACGTGCGCAACCTGCGACTCGACCTCGAAGTGCCCAAGTCGCCGCTCGAAGCCGTGATGTCGAACGAGGTGTGGGAAGAGGTATATGATCGACTGGCCGAAATTACCGGGCAGCACCGCACCAATCTCATATTTGTGAACACCCGGCGCATGGCCGAGCGGGTCAGCCGGCATCTCGCCGACCGGCTGGGCGAAGATCAGGTGGCCGCCCACCACGGCAGCCTCTCGAAGGAACGGCGGCTTGAGGCCGAACGGCGACTCAAACAAGGTGAACTACGCGCCCTCGTCGCCACGGCCTCGCTGGAGTTGGGCATCGACATCGGGTCGGTCGATGTCGTGTGTCAGCTCGGCTCTCCCCGCTCTATCGCCGCGCTCCTGCAGCGCGTCGGCCGCTCGGGTCACATGGTCGGCGGCGTGCCCCACGGCAAGGTTTTTCCCCTTTCCCGCGACTAGCTGGTCGAATGCACCGCGCTCGTGCGGGCCGTACGTGAAGGCGAGCTCGACCGTCTGCACATTCCCCCGGGGGGGTTGGACGTGCTCGCCCAGCAGATCGTGGCCGAGGTGGCCGGCGACGAGTGGGGCGAAGACGAATTGTACGACGCCTTCGGCAAAGCCTGGCCGTACCGGGAACTCAAGCGCGAAACGTACGACGAAGTCGTGCGTATGCTGGCCGAAGGCTTTACCACGCGACGGGGAAGGCAGCACGCCTACCTGCACCACGACCGGGTCAACAAACGCCTGCGTTCGCGGCGGGGCGCGCGGCTTGCGGCCATCACATCGGGCGGCGCCATTCCCGACACGGCCGATTATGATGTCGTGCTCGAACCGGGCGAAACCTTCGTCGGCACGGTGAATGAAGATTTCGCCGTCGAAAGCATTCCCGGCGACGTCTTTCAGCTGGGCAACAGTTCCTGGCGCATCCTGCGTATCGAGCGGGGCAGGGTGCGCGTCGAAGATGCGCACGGACAGCCGCCCTCGCTTCCTTTCTGGCTGGGCGAGGCCCCGGCACGCACAGAGGAATTGTCGTCTGCCGTGTCCCGCTTGCGCGCCGAGGCGGCCGAACGCCTGTCGGCGAACGGTGACCTGTCGGCAAATGGTAAGAAGTCCGGCCGCGAGCATGCGCTTCAGTGGCTGGTCGAAGACTTGTGCGTTCCCCCCGAAGCCGCCGAGCAGCTGGCCGACTATCTGGCCGCCTCTCGCCAGGCGTTGGGCGACCTGCCGACCCGGCAGACCATCGTCATGGAACGTTTCTTCGACGAAAGCGGCGGCATGCAGCTGGTCATCCATTCGCCTTTCGGCAGCCGGATCAACCGTGCGTGGGGCTTGGCGCTGCGCAAACGCTTCTGCCGCAAATTCAATTTCGAGCTGCAGGCCGCGGCCACCGAAGACGCCATCGTGCTTTCGCTGGGCAGTTCGCAGAGCTTTCCCCTTGAAGAAGTCTTTCACTACCTGAACCCCGACACGGTGCGCGACGTGCTCGTGCAGGCCCTGTTGGCCGCGCCCATGTTCACCGTGCGCTGGAGGTGGAACGCGAATATCGCCCTGGCGATTCTCCGGCGTCGCGGCGGCAAGAAGAATCCCCCGTTCCTGCAGCGCATGCAGGCCGAAGACCTGATTACCTCGGTATTTCCCGATCAGCTGGCCTGCGCCGAAAATCTGGCCGGCGAGCGCGAAGTGCCCGACCATCCCCTCGTGAACCAGACCATCGAAGACTGCCTGCACGAGGCCATGGATATCGACGGTCTCGAACATTTGCTGACCGCCATGCAGACAGGCGCGTTGAAGCTCGTGGCGAAGGATTTGACGGAACCCTCGCCGCTGGCGCACGAAATTCTGAGCGCACGTCCCTACGCCTTCCTCGACGACGCACCTCTGGAGGAACGGCGAACGCAGGCGGTCATGGCGCGGCGCTGGCTCGACCCCGAATCCACGTCTGATCTGGGTCGCCTGGATCCTGAGGCAATCGAGCGCGTTCGCGAAGAAATATGGCCCCGCGTCGAAAGCGCCGACGAGCTGCACGACGCACTGGTGCAGATGTCCTTTCTCTCCGAAGACGAAAGCGCCGGGTGGAACACGTTTTTTCACACCCTGGTGGAAGAGGGCCGGGCGGCGACCCTGCGCATCCATGAAGGGGGAACACCGGTTCGCATTGCCATCGAGCGCCTTGCCGAGTGGAAGGCGGCCTTTCCCGAAGCAAGGTGGATGCCGGACATCCGTCCCTTCGACGGCGAGGAAGTGACGGCCGATGACGCCCTGCGCGAACTGGTTCGCGGACGGCTGGAGGGCCTCGGGCCCGTGACGGCGCGTGGGTTGGCCGAGTCCGCATCGCTTCCCCCCGACAAGGTAGAAGCCGCGCTCTGGGCCCTGGAGAACGAAGGCTTCGTGCTGCGCGGCCGCTTTTCTCCTCAGGCCGAAGGAGAAGAATGGTGTGCCCGCCGCCTGCTCGCCCGTATTCACCGCTACACGTTGAACCGGCTTCGCCAGGAAATTCAACCGGTGACGTCGGTCGAATACCTGCGCTTTCTGACCGAATGGCAGGAGGTGAAAAGCGATACGGAAGCCGTCGGGCCGGAGAGTCTGGCGAGAATCCTTGAAGGGCTGGGAGGCTATGAGGCGCCGGCGGCCGCCTGGGAAAGCGACATACTGACGGCCCGCATGCCCGAATACGACCCCATGTGGCTCGATTCACTGTGCCTTTCGGGCCGCATCGTGTGGAAGCGCCTGTCGCCTGCGCGGGGTGCGGTCGGCAACATGATTCGCACGACGCCGATTGCCCTTATCAGCCGTCGCCATCGTCTTCTCTGGGACTCGTTGTTCATACCCGACGAAACCGAACCGGTTCCCTTCAGCGGACCTGCCGAAGCGGTGCGCGACGCCCTTGCCGAGCGCGGCGCCCTGTTTTTCAGCGATATCGTGTCGGCCACCCGGCTTCTTCCGGCCATGGTCGAAGACGCCCTGGCCGAACTGGTCGCCCGTGGCCTGGTGACGTCGGACAGCTTCATGGGACTGCGGGCGCTGTTGACGCCGTCGAACCTGCGTCCCCGAGAGGGCGGCAGCCGGCGCCGACGCGCGCTGTTCGGCATTGAAGATGCCGGTCGCTGGTCGCTTCTGCGGCCCCCGAGCGACGAGGAGCGGATGCCTCGGCACGAGGCCCTGGAAGAGTTGGCGTCGATGCTGCTGCGCCGTTACGGCGTCGTCTTCCGCAAGCTGCTCGAGCGTGAAGCATGGACGCCGCCGTGGCGCGAGTTACTGTATGTATACCGCCGCATGGAAGACCGTGGCGAGGTGCGCGGCGGCCGTTTCATCGGCGGATTCTGGGGCGAACAGTTCGCCCTGCCCGAAGCCGTGTCTGCCTTGCGCGCCGCCCGCAAGTCTGTGCCTACCGGCGAGAACGTGGCCGTGAGCGGGGCCGACCCGCTCAACTTGCTGGGCATACTCACCCCGGGCGGAAGGGTGCCCGCCATTTCGGCCAATCGCATTCTCATACGCGACGGCGAGCCGGTGGCCGTGCTCGAAGGCGGCCGCGCCCGATCACTGGTCGAGGGTGAGGCCGAAGCCGACTGGTCGGTGCAGCAGGCGTTGGTGCAGCGGCGCACGCCGGGGGCGCTTCGTGCGTACCTCGGGCGCGGCGCACGTGCGGCACGTTGACGTGCTGCAAGAGCGCAGGCAAATCCACAATCCGCCAAAAATCCGCAAGCCACAATTCCCGAACGCGAGAGCCGCAAGCACCGATTCCGTGTCGGGCGAAGAATCGTTCCGTCCTGGCGTACGCCATGGTGAGCCGACCGTAACCGTATTGACTCTGTAGCGAAGCGCTCCGCTTGCGTAGCGGTGCGAATCGGCGGTTGGTCGTATCTGTACCCAAGCCTGGTCGCCTGCAGCCGGATGGTCCACAATCGTCGCGCTTCGGCGCATGATTGGTGAAAATTTTCGCGTAAATATGCGCAGCCCGATGCACCCCCAGGGCCGCGGTCATCCTTCCGGCAATCGAAGGTGGAAGCGAAGGCGAGCGGGGCAACGACCATCCGCACCCAAGTCGTTGCCATCTGCAATCTGCCATCGCCCTTCCTGTTCATGTGGCAATTCTCACCACCTCACCCCGGTTGCCGCACAACGCAACAGCGCTCGACCCATTGAAGCGTTTCACCAGGTCGGCGCCGGCAAGGGCGATGGCCGCCTCTATGCCAACCGATATCGTGGTTCAGGTAAAATGCCTGAATTTCGCCCGTTCGTAAGGCCGGCGCCGATGAAAAAAACGCTTATTGAACATCCGTGTCGTT
>JAWLBW010000286.1:0-6205 GCA_041687475.1 bacterium | reverse complement strand
GCAGCACGCCGCCGACCACAACCGCGGCCCCCTCTCAGGGGGCACGGAATCCTGGAAAACCCGTCGGGGGTATAGCACGTAAGACACGTCGGGCCGCCGGGGGTCATCGTGCCGCACGTCGTCTTGTCCTTGTTCCGACGACCGAAGACCAGAGTCTGCCCTGAACGAAGTGAATGGGTCCGCCGACCAGCCGTGCGCCCGTGCTGTACGTTTAAGCCAACAGCCCGTTCATCTTCATCGCATACCCCATATCGCCCCGAATCTTCAGCTTGCCCAACATGAAGAGCGAGGTCGGGCTCTTGCTGCCGGCCTGAAGGGCGACGAAGTTCGGCAGGTTGCTTGAAATCGTCGTGCGGGGTTCGCCCCGTTCCCCGTTACCGGGCGTAATGTAGACATGACGCTTCGTGTCGCCGTCTTCGATGGAGAAGGCCAGGGTTCCCTGGGCGCTTGCGGCGATGGACAGCTTCTTCTCCGTCATGAAAAGGGGACGGAAGGCGTCTTTCGAATCGTCGGACAGCGTTCCGCTCTTTTCGACTTCGCCGCGGGTGCGGTCGACGAAGACGGCGCGGAAGTCGTCGGGGCTGAGGGCGATCTGCAGCTTCGTATCTTCCGGCTTTCCTTCTTCGACCTGCAGGTTGCCGCCCTGAATGCGAATGGCCCACGCGCCCTCGCCGATGACTTCGAACACCGCCGCTCCGGGCGTATCGGCCGCAGGGTAACGGCTGCGGTTCTCCTTGAACTGGGCGGGAAAGAACTCGGTGAAGAACGCCTTCGGGCTCTCGGGAATCTGAATCGACATACAGGCTCTCTGCTGAGGTAAACGGTTGGTTAGTAGACGTAAGTGTATCTTTCGCGTGTGCCCTCGGCAAGCGTGTAATCCTTAATCCTTAATCCATAATCCATAATCCATAAGACGTGCTGCACGGCTTTCACGATCCCCCTACCTACCCCCGGCCCCTTCCTCCCCCATATGCGCGTCCGTTCCGGCCGCAGATTGGGGGAAGAAGGGGAGCAGCGCCATGTGCAGCACGGCCGGACGAGCACCACAGGTGCGAGCCCACGGATAACCGTGCGCCCGTGTCATTTCACCCGAAGCGCAGCGCAGGGTGGAACCTGTATCGTCCCGACCGTGGGGAAACACGGTAACCCTGCAGCACGTCACCGGCATCAATCGTGGCCCCCTTTCAGGGGGCACGGAATCCAGGAGCACCGGTCGGGGGTGCCCCGCCGTCCGCCGGCCACCGTGCAACCGTACTGCACGATCCCCATACCTACCCACGGCCCCTTCCTCCCCCATATTCCCTCGTTGTCACTCGGGACAAGCTATCCGGCAGACCGGGGCCGCAGATTGGGGGAAGAGGGGGAGAGCGCATTGTGCTCACGGCGCTCGTGAACGGAAAGCCGGCTCCATGTCCACTTCGTCCACCAGGTCCACCCCGTCCATGGCCTATAGCACGGCCGGACGAGCACCGGAGGTGCGAGCCCACGGATAACCGTGCGCCCGTGTCATTCCACCCGAAGCGAAGCGCAGGGTGGAACCTGTATCGTCCCTACCGTGGGGAAACACGGTAACCCTGCAGCACGTCACCGGCATCAATCGTGGCCCCCTTTCAGGGGGCAGGGAATCCAGGAGCACCGGTCGGGGGTGCCCCGCCACCCGTTGTCGCGACTTTCCTGCTTTGGTAGGATTCAGGTATGGAGAAGTCATCGGCAAAGCTTTCCGTCAGCGTCCCTGAAGAACTGGCCGCTGCGGTACGGCGCCATGTGGGGCGCCGCGGTCTGTCGGGTTTTGTTGCCCGGGCGATGGCGCACGAGCTTGAACGAGAACAGTTGGGTGCCTATCTGGCCGAGCTCGACGAAGCAGAAGGTCTCGTTTCTGAAGAAGCGTTGGAATCGGCGAGACGTGCGTGGCCGAAGCGCTGATTCTCGATGCCGAGGCGGTCAATGCCTTGGCGCGTTCCGGCGAGCGTGGTGTCTTACGGGAGCGTGCCCGGGCCATTCTGGCAATTGCGCATGAGCGGCATGCCTTCGTAAGAGTACCGGCTGCGGTGCTTGTCGAAGTGTGCCGGGGTGAACCGTACGATGCACCCGTGAATCGACTTCTCAATGGGCGGGGTATCGCCGTGGCCGACGTTACGCGGTCTGTTGCGCAGCGAGCCGGTGAGCTCCTCGCCAGGGCGAGGCTGTCCTCTCGCCATGCCGTCGATGCATTGGTGGTTGCCACGGCGCTGGAGTATGCATCGGCCGTGATCGCCACCGGCGACCCGGGCGATATCGGCAGGCTGTCTGGAGCCCACCCGAATCTGAGTGTTTATCCGATCTGACGGCGCCCCGTGCAGCACGGCGCTCCCGATCCCCCCTACCTACCCCCGGCCCCTTCCTGACCGCGCCTTCGGCGCGGAATGCCCGATGCCCGATGGTCAAAGCGTGCACCCCGGCCGCACGAGCACCGCAGGTGCGAGCCCACGGATAGCCGTGCGCCCGTGTCATTCCACCCGAAGCGAAGCGCAGGGGTGGAATCTGTATCGTCCCGACCGTGGGGAAACACGGTAACCCTGCAGCACGTCACCAGCGTCAATCACGGCCCCCTCTCAGGGGGCACGGAATCCGCGAGCACCGGTCGGGGGTAAAAGCGGCCCCCTTTCAGGGGGCACGGAATCCGCGAGCACCGGTCGGGGGTGCCCCGACGTCCGCCGTCCGAAGACCATCTTGCATCCGCTCTTTACGTCCGGGTATACGCCGGTATATACTTACTTGCCCGACTACCGTTCGGTCGGTAAAATACCGCAATGGTCGACGAACGACCGACACCACGTTCATTACGCCCTCTCACCGGAGACAGGAGTTACCGAAGAATGAACTTCACTTTGAATGAAGACCAGCGCATGCTGGTCGACAGCGTCCGGCGTTTCGCCAATCAGCTGCGCGATGCGGCCCCGGAGCTCGACCTCGACGGCCGCATGGACGACAAGCTGTTCCAGCAGGCGTCTGAGCTGGGGATGCCGCTCGACGCGGTGCCCGAGGGGCAGGGCGGCTATCTCGAAGGCCCCTATCTCCACCTGTTCCGCGCGCTGCGCGGCCTTGAACTCGGTGCGGCCTGCGCCGGCGTGGCCCACCAGCTCGAGAGCGTTACCGACGTGGCCCTCGCTCTCGAGAAGGCGCCGGCCAACGTACGGGAAGCCTGGTTCAAGCGCATTGTCGACGCGGGCTACGCCCGTGCCTCTATCCTTGGCTATAACGACGGCTTCACTGCCGAAAAGCGCGACGGAAAGCTGTTCATCAGCGGTGCGCATCCCTCGGTTCTTCTCGCCGAAACGGCGCAGGTATGGCTGCTCAAGGCCCGTGGCCCCGAGGGTACGGTGCTCGTGCTCTTTGCCGGCAAGCCCGACGGGGCCGAGACCTTCCGCTTGTCGAACACCGGTTTCCGCGCCTGTGACGCCTGCGATGTGCACCTCACCGACATTGCCGTCGCCGACGACTCCGTGCTTGCCGCCGGGGCCGAGGCCGACGAAATCTGGGCCCGCGTGCTTGACACCGCTCGCCTGAGCGTGGCCGCCCGCGGGGTGGGCATGGCCCGGGCCGGCATCGACTTTGCCAGGAGATATGCCGGAGAGCGCGTGCAATTCGGTCGACCCATCGCGAAGTTCCAGGCCATTGCCCAGATGCTCGACGAAAGCGCCATGGCGGTCGAGGCTGCTCGCCTGCTCGTACTGGATACGGCCGCCCGCTTCGACGAAGGCCGGCAGATTTCCGACCGCATCCGGCAGGTCAAGGCCCACGTGGCCAAGGTCCTGACCCGCGCGACGATCGATGCCGTGCAGGTGCTCGGCGGCTACGGCTTCGTGAGCGACTACCCGGTCGAAAAATACTACCGCGACGCCCGCGTCTTCGAAACCATCTACGGCCGCGACATTCTTGATTTACTGATCGACCAGCAGGTACCCGCCTGACCGCCCGGCCTCAACACGGAATGGTCAATGGCCGATGGCCAAGGCGTGCAGCACGTTGCGCTGTACTTATTCCGCCGTCCGCCGTCTGCCGTCCGCCGTCCCGCGCCGAGCCATGCCGCACATAGGTCGACCGAAAAACAATTTCTGCAAGGTTAAAGTAATGAGTGAAGCAATTCTCGAGCTGAGCGACGCCGAACAGGGTGTCAAGCAGATGCTGCACTTCTTCGCCGAAAGTGAAATGCGCCCCGTGGCCATGAAGCACGACGAAGAAGAGAGCATGCCCTGGGAACTGATGGAAAAGGCCGCCATGTACGGCATTACCCAGGATGCGCTGGTAGAGTCGGGCGATAAGATTCCCAAGGAATTTTCCGAAGGCGACGCCGAAACGAAAAAGCCCACGATGAAGAACCGCATGGCCTGCGTCGCCGCCGAAGAGCTGGCCTGGGGCTGTGCCGGTTTGAGTCTCGCGTTGACGGGGTCCAACCTGGCCGCCGCACCGGTCTCGCAGATGGGCACGCCCGAGCAGAAGGCGTTCTTCCGCGAATGTCTGCAGGGCAAGGACGAGCAGGGGCGCGTGCGCATCGCCGCCATGGCCCTCTCCGAACCGAGTACGGGCAGCGATATCTCTTCGCTGTCGACCTCGGCCCGCCGCGACGGCGACCACTTCGTTCTCAACGGCTCGAAACAGTGGATCACCAACGGCCAGAGCGCCGCGGTGTACGTGGTCTGGGCCCAGACCGACAAGGAACTCGGTCGCGCCGGCGTGCGCGGCTTCGTCGTCGGACGTGACACCCCCGGTCTGATTCCCGGCAAGAAGGAAACCAAGCTCGGCATTCGCGCCTCGGAAACCGCGCAGGTGCACTTCGAAGACTGCCGCGTGCACAAAGACATGATGCTGGGCGGCGAAGAGATCGCCAAGAAGGGCCTCAAGGGCACGAAGAGCATGCTCGACTCGACCCGTCCCATGGTGGGCGCCCAGGCCGTCGGCATCGCCCGCGCCGCCTACGAGTACATTCTCGATTACGCGCAGAAGACCGAGTATCGCGGAAAGCCCCTGGCGGCTTACCAGAACGTCGGTTTCGCCCTGGCCGAGATGGCCATGCAGCTCGAGGCCAGTCGCCTGCTCGTTCGCAAAGCGGCGTGGATGGCCGATCACTACATCGACAACGTCCAGTACGCATCCATGGCCAAGGCGCACGCCGCCAAGACCGCAGAATTCGTCACCACTTCGGCGGTTTCCATTCTGGGCGAAGAAGGCTGGAGCCGTAAGCACCCGGTCGAGAAGTGGTACCGCGACCAGAAGATTTACGATATCTTCGAAGGCACCGGCCAGGTCCAGCGCCGCATCATCGCCCGCCACCTCACGGGCCTCAACCCCGAATAAGGGTGAAGGGCAGGGCGGAAAGCAGAGCCGGTTCGCCAGGAGCGCGGATCGGCTCTTTCTTTTTCGGGGGGAAGCAGGTCGTTGGCTCACTGTACGGTCCACCAGGCATAAGAGCCATACCGGGGAAAGCAGATTCGGCTTCGACCCTGCGGTCTGCTACCATGACCCGATGTCGCCGCACAAAGGCATAGGGGAAAACAGCATGCACGGACTGAACGTCGACCACATTGCCGAGGGCATCGTAACCCTGACCCTCGACCGCCCCGGCGGAAACCGATTTTCCTTCGACCTCATCGAGCGGTTTACGGCGACCATTCGTGAGCTTGCAGGCAATACCGGCGTGCGTGCGATCGTGCTGACCCATACCGGCGGCGACTTCAGCTTCGGCGCCGATCTTACCGATCCCGAGCTGGCCAATCGAATATCCGGTACGTCGTCTGATCGGGCAGAAATCGCCGAGGCCGGGCAACGGGCGGTCGACGCGTGGGCATCGTTCCCGGTTCCAACCATTGCCGCCGCAAGCGGGCGAATCATCGGCGCCGGCGCCTGTTTCTTCTGTACCGCCGATTTCCAGCTTGCGTCTCCCGATGCAACCGTACAGTTTCCCGAGGTCGACCGGGGCATGCATCTGAGTTGGGGCATCATTCCTCGTCTGGTGCAGCGATACGGCGCGGCCTGGGCGGGCGAGCTCACCCTCACCGGCGAGGCCGTTGCCTGCGGCCGATTGCCGTCTCCACCCGTGCGCATCTACGAAGGCCCGCGCGAAGAGGCCAAACGTCTGGCCCACGGGTTTGCCGAAAAACCGCCGCTGGCCGTGCGCGCCATCAAGCAGGTGCTCGTCGAGTCGACCGTCGGCGGACAGGAAGCCGCC